>CAYRQB010000066.1:5465-9632 GCA_964426025.1 uncultured Heliomicrobium sp. | reverse complement strand
CTGCCAAGAAAGCTCCGGCTAAGAAGGCCGCCAAGAAAGCTCCGGCTAAGAAGGCCGCCAAGAAAGCTCCGGCTAAGAAGGCTGCCAAGAAAGCTCCGGCTAAGAAGGCTGCCAAGAAAGCCCCGGCTAAAAAGAGTGGGAAGAAGTAATAACTAACCACCCTGGCGAATCAGCTTCAATCTGCTTCGCATTATTCTTCAAGCAACAAAGGCGAAATAGCTTGTGTCACAAGCTATTTCGCCTTTGTTGCAATCGCATAAGCCCCAATTGCGCGCTTGCCGTCTGAACATCACGTTAGAGTGCCTCAGGGAATTGGCCACGCCTGCGCCGGTACAATTCCGCGGCAAGTTTGATGGCGGCAATCATGCTGGAATGATCAGCCTTGCCCAGCCCTGCAATGTCGAAAGCCGTCCCGTGATCAACCGAGGTGCGAATGAATGGCAAACCCAAAGTAACATTGACGGCTTCGCCGAACGAAAGGCATTTAACAGGAATCAATCCCTGATCGTGATAACAGGAAAGGACAATGTCGAATTCGCCGCGCGCGGCGCGCAAAAAAACCGTGTCGCCCGAATGCGGTCCGCTCACATCAATCCCGTCATTTACGCGGCAGGCTTCAATCGCGGGAATCATTTCCGTGGCTTCTTCAAAACCGAAGAGCGTGCCTTCTCCGCCGTGAGGGTTCAGCGCCGCCACAGCTATGCGCGGACAATCGAATCCGTAACGAACAAGTTCGCGATGAACCAGCCGGATCAATTTCTCCAGTTCTGTTTTTTTGACGTAGCTTGAAACTTCGGTCAAGGCGACGTGCGTTGTCAGCAATGAAACCCGCAATGCCGGCGAGATAAACGTCATCGCATAATCGTCTGTGTTTGTCAGAGCGGCGAGAAATTCCGTGTGTCCGGGAAAAGGATAACCGGCAAGGAAAAGCGAGCGTTTGTTTATCGGCGCGGTCGTCATGGCGTCCAACTGCGCCGTTTGGCAAAGGGCGACGGCGGCTTCGATGAATTCTCCTGCCGCCTTGCCGCATCTGGCCTGCTCTTTACCCATCTCAATCGAGCCGGGTATGTTGTTCAGATTGTAAACAACCGGCGCATCAAGTTCGTCAGGCAAAACGCCTCCGGCTTTGATGACATCAAAGCCTCGAGCAAGATCGAAGACCCGCGCCCAATGTGCCAGATACTGGGCATCGCCAATCAGAATCGGTGTGCAAACAGCCAAAACTTCTTCATTCGCTACCGCCCTGAGTGATACTTCGGGGCCGATACCGGCAGGATCACCGATCGTGATGCCTATGCGCGGTTTCCGCTCCACCGTTTCGTTACGTGTGAGATCGGCCCCGATTAGATCAGTCATAGTCCGGTCGCGCCAGGCGCCAAACTGAACGGTCGTTAATCGTCGGAATCTTCTTCGTCCTCACGACCATTTTGCTCAGCCCTGTTTTTTTGAGTCTTCTGCTCTTTCGCATCGGCGTCTTTGTACATGTATTTGATGTTATGTTTCAGAACCAACAGATTCGGCCCTTCGTCACGATGCAACTTGATGCTGTTCTTGTCATACCATTCGATGATGCCGTGCAGTTCTTCATTGTCCTGTAAAACCAGCACCATCGGCGTATGTGCATCCATCTGTTTCTTGTAATAGAAGCTTTCCGCGTTCGTCTGCTCAGGCGGAATCTTCTTTTTTGACTGAGCCTGGCCGCCGCCATGGTGGTGATGTTGTTGTGGCGGAGGCGGGGGCGGTTCAACGCGCCGAGCCTGTTGTTGGTGGTACTCTCTCTCTTTGACTTCAGCCAAAGTGGTGCGAATAAGTTTGCGGTTCACTTTCTTTTCTCCTTCATCAAAAGCGGTAAAGTGGCATTTAGGACAGTCTGACTTTCTGCCCGAAAATCGAAGCTTCAGAAATGAGCCAAGGTTGTATGGTTGACGCAGTTTATCCGCTCAGGTTTAGTGCCCAGATTCGCGCACAGCCGAAGTAGGCGCGCTCTTATTGGCGATTGACGCTCAATCAAAAGACAAGATTGAGAAAAGGTGATCCAAACCCCGAAGCATTTATTCAGGGATGAGAACTTTCCCCATGATGAAGATCAATGGAGGAACTTTGCGGGAATCTGCAACGGCGCTTGCTTTTTCAGCGCCTCAGCGACCACAGCTCAATACTGACGCTCGTTGATGGCCGTGATGCTACCTTATCAACTTCAACCACGCAAGTCGGACAACAGTAATCACAACGGTTGATCAAAAATTCCGGGATTGCGTTTGAAAGATTGACGCCCCGACCTCTCTCAGCTAAATTCGCCGCGTCTTGCTCAGCCAGTTTTTGCATTCTCAGGTGATAGCCAAAGCCATACACTGACTGCCACCTTGCATCGCGCTGAGCAAGTCCGCAATGCGATTTCAGGATTTTCAGGCAGCAACCGACCGGGACAACAGACTGTTGTGCAACCGACTTTACCTACGCAATCAGCCTTTATCCCGCACAACCATTTAGTCGCTGGCAGACAGCGCTGGAAAAAATATTCAAAAATAGCTGAAATTTTTCACTGGCTTTTAGCACATTCAGTTGAGTAGGCATGGTGGTAAATCGCTCCATTGTCACTCAACCCGACAGCAATGCATTGATCCCGGAGGCTGTAAGCTATCCGACAAAAGCCAAATGTTCTGCCCAAAACAAACGGAGAAATTTATGTGTTCAGCCAGGAAAATAATTTCGGTCGTCACGCTGTTTTCAATACTGCTTTCAACTATCTGTCCCGCTGCAATGGCGCTTCCCGCTGCTGCGCCGCTTTCAATTGCGCAAGAAGCTTTCGCCCTGCCTGAAGCAAAAGTCGGCGTCGCTTATGAACACCAGTTCCGGACCGAAGGCGGATTATCACCGCTGACCTGGACGGTCATTCAAGGTGAATTGCCGCCGGGAATCAGGCTTGATGCCTCAGGCAAGTTGAGCGGCGCGCCGACATTGGCTCAACGCGAAGCTTTCCGATTCATAGTCGAAGTCTCAGACTCATCACAGCCGCCGCAAAAGTTTTCTCTGGCTTGTTCGTTAACTGTCAAAGCTGCTCCGCTGCGAATTGTGACCGGCCAACCGTCTTTGCGAATAATCACCTCCGGCTCGAACGCCAGCAACGGCTCGGTTTCACCAGGAACTGTCAGCACAAATGGCAACAACAGTCCCGGAGTCTCATTGACAGCGAATTCGCCCGCCGTTACCGGAACAACAAACAGTTCTGCCGCAACTGCTTTGACACCATCGGCTGTTGCTGCAACGCCGACTCCAACGCCTACTCCGACTCCTGCTGCAACGCCGACAGCTTGTCCGGGTGGCGACAAGGTTGTCATCTGCGGCAGACTCCGCCCTGCTTCGATGGATCAAAGTTTGTCTTTGATCCGTAGTCTGCCGAGCGTGGCCGCCGCTCTGGAAGCCGTGCAGTCCAGGAAGGATTCTGAAGAGAAGAGAATAGAAGCAGAAAAGAAAAACAAAGAATTGGCCACAGCTCAGGCTATGACAACAGCTCCTGCCAATTTGGCTGAACTACAGGAAAAAGCGACCGCCGCCCGAAAAGTCGCCGATTTAGCCGCCGCTGCCGCAACGTTCGCTGAGGCTGAGGCTGCACGAATCACCAGCCAAAATGGATACACTGAACCGGAAGTCAAATACGTTGTCAGCCTGTGGGACAGAATCGCCGATAGCCGCTTCAACGATTCATGTAGCGATAACTCGACCGTCAACAATGGAGATCAGAAAAGCGCCGTCGTCGCGCTGTTGCAATGGCTGTTGAGGTCGAAAGCAAACAATGACAAGAAGGCATCTGAGATCAAACTTGCTTTCGAAAATGGTGAATACACGAAACTGTCGGATGAAACGATCAAGAAGCAGATTGTATTGCTCAACCAATACATCGGTAACGTCATCGTCAATCTGAATTGGACTGAAGGAAGCGAGAAAAAAGAAAGAATGGCAACAACTGACCGTGACGGAAACTTCAAATTCGAAGTAACTCCGGGCGGCGATACCGATCCGATTACCTACACCATTTCCACAGAAGCCGATAATAATCACACCAGAGCGGAAGTAGGTGTAACCAAAGGAAGTTGCCTACGCGTAAATCTGGCAATCGAAGACCGTCCGGTCAGCCTGCTGGTTCGCAGCGTTGTCGGTTGGCAGCAA
>CAYRQB010000066.1:0-5365 GCA_964426025.1 uncultured Heliomicrobium sp. | reverse complement strand
AATCGAAGACCGTCCGGTCAGCCTGCTGGTTCGCAGCGTTGTCGGTTGGCAGCAATCCGGCGCGGCGGCTTCACAAACTGAACAAAAAGTCTTTTTCGATTTCTTCATCCGCAAATCGTTTCCGATGAAGCAAAGGATTGATCCGGATTTCGGCGAGCGAACCCAACTATGGAGCGCAATTCGTATCACCAGCGTTCCGCAACCAGGCAACGTGACAATCACCGACACCGCCAGGAATTTCAAAACTAATGTCGGTAATCTGAAAGTCAACGAAGTCGCTCAAATCTTCGATTATCTTGGCGGAATCGAAATGAGAGTGCCGGGTTTCACCAACAGTTCGATGCTGCCCAGCTTTGCCCGCGACACGAAACAGAAGTTTTCGCTTTCCTTCATTGCCAGTTACGGTTTCGTCACGCCGCCGGAATTGAGCCAATCAGCCAAAATTTACATGCTCAACGACGAATTCAAGATACGGTCGGGATTGCCGCCGGAAAGATTTGCGGGCAAGGAATTCGTTGCGCTTGTCGAAGAAGATCGCGATCGTTTCTACCGACAGTATTACGCCGGCTTCCGAGTTCAGACTTTCTTCTTCAATCGCCACAACATTCCAATGCAACGTTTTCCCATGCAGTTTGACGTTCAATGGGGACAGAACGAATACGTCACCGGCGGACGATTGCATGGCAGCGTCATCCGGTTTGACGGTTACTTCCCTTTGCCGTACGAGAAAGCAAAGTTCATCAGTCTGTTCGCCACTGCGATCATGCGTCCGGTGAGAGTCAGGACGGAATCAAACCCGCTGGTGCTCAAACCGGTTTTCATCGAAAACACAGACGTCTTCGATACCACCAAGTTATTCGATCCCAAGACGCTGGTTTTGGGCGTTAAGCATTTCAACCGCGATTATTACAAAGTCGGCGTCGGCGTTGACCTGGTTCCGTTCTTCCAATCGCTGTTGAACCTGAAGTAACAACCACAGAGGTAGTCGGCTTTTGCCCAAAGTCGAAAATGTAACTTAAAACCACTTTTAGACGATGATCTATCGTCGAGGCTCGCCATGAAAGAATCCCCTTTGTCGCTTTTTGATGTGCTGACCGAAGAGTACAAACATCAGTCAGTTCAACCCCGATTCGATCAGGAAACCGAAAATCTTTTTGAGGCAAAGCGCAATCAATACAAAAAGGAATTTGCCAATCTGGATGAAGCAGGGCGAGCCAGGAAAGTGGACGAAGCGCTGGTGGCGGATTTTTATCAATGGCTGCACAAACACGGAGTCAAACGCTCGGCGTTGTGTTTTTCCGGCGGCGGCATTCGCAGCGCGACATTCGCTCTGGGTTTGTTGCAGGGATTGGCGCAGCACAAGTTGCTCGACAAATTTCACTTCCTTTCGACGGTTTCAGGCGGCGGCTACATAGGCAGTTGGCTCTCTGCCTGGATTCATCGTCAAGGCATCAATCGCGTTCAGCACGATCTGGCTGTGTCCTGTAAGTCCGCCGACGGCCAAACGCCGGAAACTCCAGTTTCCGCAACTGATCCCGAACCGGAAACGATCAGGCATCTGCGTCGTTACAGCAATTACATGAGTCCGCGACTCGGATTGTTTTCCGCCGATACCTGGACGCTGGTCGGAACTTTTCTCCGCAATCTGCTGTTGAACTGGACGGTCTTGATTCCGTTGATTGTGGCGGCCATGGCAATTCCTCGTCTTGCCGTTTCGATTGCAAGCTGGAATTACCCGCGTCAGTGGGTTGAAACGACGACCATCATTCTTTCATTTATCGCAGGCGTGATCGGTATGGCTTATATGGTTGCCAGCTTGCCGGGTTGGCGCGCCAAGAGCAAATTGTCGGACAAATGGAAAACCGAAAGCCGCTTTCTTAGCTGGTGCTGGATGATGCTGAACGCTTCGGCATTTCTGGGGGCTTTTTACTGGTCGTGGATTCACATCCCAAAAGGTCGCAGCTTAAGCCTCATCGGAGACTCGCTACATCCGTCAATTCCTTTCATTCTGTTCGGAGTCTGTTTCCATTTGCTGGGTTATCTGATTGCGCGAGTCTTTCTGGTCAAGCTCGATTCAAGAGGCGCTGTACAGGAGATTTTTGATTTCGTAGTGCGCGGGTTGACCGGCGTTCTGGGCGGCGCTTGTTTGTGGGCAATGACTCTGGCATTTCAACCTGCGCCGATTGAAATAGCGCGAGCCAATCCGGGAACTACCAAACCACCCGTTGTCTCATCAACCCCGACACCAGTTCCATCTCCGACGGCTACGCCTGAGCCTAAGCCTTCTCCGGCGGCCAGCGTCAACCTGCCGATCGCTTCTTTGCCAGCGCAAATTGAAGTTTCCGTTGTTCCTAGCCCGACTCCGATTGATGCGGCGGCGAAAGCTAGGCAGGAGCGCGAAGCCGAAAACAAACGAATCACCATCAAAGCCGGGCTATACGCTTCGCTTGGCCCGCCGCTTTACCTGCTGATGTTTTTGATTGCCGCAACGCTCTTCATCGGAGTAGCCAGCACTTATACAACCGACGCCGACCGCGAATTGATGGCCAGAACCGGAGCCTGGATGCTGATTACAATTTTCGGATGGAGCCTTTTCTGCGCTCTGGTCATTTTCGGTCCGGTCGGTTTGGTTTGGTTGTGGAAGGAATTCAAAATCTCCCTGCTTTCGGTCAGCACGGTTTCCGGCTTGCTGACATTGATCGGCGGTTTCAGTTCAAAAACTTCAGCCGCCAAGAAAGCCGATTCAGCCAAAGGACCAACCAGCATGATCGGCCAATTGCTGACGACCAGTTTGCCGGCGGCGGCAACGATTTTCGTCCTGATAATTCTGGCGGCTCTATCGCTGGCAACCAGCGCGTTGATTTCAGTGGCTTATTACTACCTGAAAAGTCGCGGAGCGGTTTATCAATTTACCGGCTGGTTTCTGGCTAAACTGGAAGGCGTGCCGCTGTTGAATTCACTTTTACCGCAGGATTTCAAAGGACGAATTGACGGCATGGAATGGTTGCCGTCGTTTTCAACCGGCAATGCCTGGTGGCATCTGGAAGTCTTGTATAACTCGCCAGCCATTCTGGTGATTTTCGTCGTCGGAACCATTCTGCTTGCCGGATTGGCGATGGGGCTGTTCGTCAACATCAACAAGTTCTCGCTTCATTCGGCGTATCGCGACCGATTGATTCGCGCTTATCTGGGAGCTTCGAACAACACTCGGCGACCGAATCCCTTCACGGGCTTCGATGAACGCGACAACATTCAGATGCACAATCTGCTGACAGAACTTTTCCGCCCTAGTTGTTTTGAGAAAAGCCTGGACGGACTTGTGACTTTTTTGCTTGCCGGTCGAGACAAATTTGAAAGCGTCAGGATTGAAATGTATGACACTTCTGATACGGCGGCATTTATTTACAAACGGCTCGCGCCTGATACTCAAAACCTGCTTAAAAATGGAGCGCCATCTGGCGACAAAGAAAGAAAAGCATTGAAACAGGCGCTGTCCGATGATTTCAATCGAATCATTCAATCGGAAGAGTTGTATAACGAAGCGGCTTTCGGTGGACCTTTGACGGAAATTGCAGGCGTGGCGAAACCGCCCGACGTGCCTCTATTCCACCTTTTCGGAAGAGCCATGTTCGCCCGGCCTGTTTATGTTCAACGGCTGTTGATGAATCGCAAGCTGATTGAGAAAACTTTCAGTCAATGGATTGAATCGCCCGAACAATTGGGATTCGACAAGGAAGCAAGACCGATGCACATAGTCAACATTGCGCTCAATCTGGTAGGCGGCAAAGAGTTGGCCTGGCAGGAACGCAAAGCTCAACCGTTCACAGTTTCGCCGTTGCACGCCGGCAGTTTCGGGCTTGGTTATCGCGAAGCGGATCAATATGCCATCAGCCGCCAACAAAACGGCGCTCTTTCGCTCGGCACATCCATGGCAATTTCCGGCGCAGCCGTCAGTCCTAATATGGGTTACAACTCTTCGTCGGCTGTCACTTTTCTGCTGATGATCTTCAACGTGCGATTGGGTTGGTGGTTGGGCAATCCCGGACCAGCCGGAAAACAAACGTATATGAAACCCAGTCCGTTCTTTACTCCCAAACCGCTGATTGCCGAAACGCTGGGAATGACCGACAGCGAACATTCCTACGTTTACCTTTCTGACGGCGCGCACTTCGACAATCTGGCGCTTTACGAAATGGTTCGTCGCCGTTGTCATTTCATTCTGCTCAGCGACGCCGGAGCCGACGGCGATTTCAACTTCGATGATCTTGGCAATGCCTTCAGAAAGATTCGGATTGATCTGGGCGTGCCGATTGATTTGTGGGAAATGCCAATTCAGCCTCGCGTCGCATCGGACAAACTCTTTGCGGCGGACGGCAAAGCGGCTGGGAAATATTGCGCGCTGGCGAAAATCAAATACTCTGAGGTTGACGGCAAAGGCGCCGAAGACGGTTGGCTGATTTACATCAAACCGACTGTTTACGGCATCGAACCGCCCGACGTGCAAAATTACGCGAAGGCCAATCCCACTTTCCCGCACGAAACGACCGGCGATCAGATGTACAGCGAATCGCAGTTTGAAAGCTATCGCGCGCTCGGCGAATACGTCATCAAACAAATTATCGGAAAGGATCAGATCAACAGCTTCGGTGAAGTTGTTAATCGCGCCAATGCGCATTTGAAAAGGAACGAAAAAGAAGAATCACTGCCACTTGCCGATTGGACTCAAAGGATAAGCAAGGCGCTGAAAGATATGCTTTGAGAAAGTGTAACTGCTCAGCCGCCTTACAGGCGGTTTTCCCGAAGGGCGATTAGGCCAGCGATTTGATCGCTGGTTAAGCAGGGTCTCAACCACTTAGCCCGTTTTGAACGGGCTTGTCTATCAGGCTTTAGCACCTCCTTCTTTGCTAAAGCCTTTTCGAGAAGCACGCTAAAGCGCGCTGACACCTGCCAATCGTTCCGCTTACCAGCCGTAAACCGGCTGGCCTAACTGCCCATTTGGGAAAGCCCGATGAATCGGGCTGAGCAATTGAGAAATTTTTGACATCAACCCGCCCAAAAACACGCTACGAGAAACATTTCTTCGCCTCAATGCTTTTTTGTTTTGAGAGGAAGCATTGAACAGGTGTAACATCCTCTTGTCACAGAGGACTCAGCCCATAAACAGCCTTCTCTGATGACCTGATTGATCAGCCAGTTTTTCTACAGCCTGTCTTCTGTAATCTCCGTCAAAACTGCCGATCAACAGAATAGAAAGCAATATTGCCCGGGAAACAATTTATGTTCCGATTGATCAGTCCTCGATAATCGGCCATCACAATCCGGCCAGGCGTGTAAAGAAATTGGGCCGGCGGATCATTTATAGTTT
>CAYRQB010000065.1:0-21472 GCA_964426025.1 uncultured Heliomicrobium sp. | reverse complement strand
AGCTGGCGGCTATCGGGCATTTGCATCAGCCGGTTGTTTTTCAGAAAAAAGACCCTGAGACGAGTTTGGCTAGTCCAGCTTGGCTGATGTATAGTGCGCCCTTCTTTTCAGAGAGCCTCACGGTCGGTCTTTTACCCAATGCGCTGACCAATCCCGCTCTTGCCCCCTATCTGATCGCTGGAAATCGTAAGTTGGCACATATGCGCGAGGAAAATGTTCAGCCTGTGGCTGGCAATCAATTTAATCTGTTTGATCGGACGCGGTTGGCCGTGCGGCAGGAATTGCCCAACGGATGGTATCAGGCTTTTCGCGCGGCGTTGCGCGTCGTGGTTCCGCATCCTGCTCGCCGCCGTTTTGTGCAACTTCTCCGAAGCCGTTTCGGTTTGCGCACGGCGGCTAATCTGATTGCCGACAACCCGCGAACGAAGCGGCGAAAGGCTTTCGAGGAATTGATTGGCGAAGACGATTTTTATCGGTCAATCACTCTGCTGCCGCATTTGCCCGAAACTGAAGTCGAAGCAATTCTGAATCGCCCAATCGAATCCGCCGCCAAAGCACGCGCCGACGTCATCTGTTTTTCGATCATTGACTGGTCGTTTCGGTTTCAACGTCCGCAACAAATTATGTCGCAGTTCGCGGCGCACGGTCACAGAGTCTTTTACCTGAGCGTTTCAAAATTTCGCAGCCGTTACGCCAAGCCAAAGTTCAGCGTTACACCGCTGGCCGAAAACATCTTTGAAGTCGAAATTGCCGCGCGTTATCAACAAGACATCTTTCATGAAGTGATTGAAGGCAAAGACCTGGAACTGGCGTTGGATTCAATGGACGAGCTTCGCCGCAATTTTTCGATCAATGAAGCGATCAGTTACGTGATGATTCCTTCGTGGGCGGCGACGGCGATTGAAACGCGCAATCGTTGGGGTTGGCGAGTGGTTTACGATTGCATGGACGAATGGGAAAACTTTCCCGGCGTCAAACCCGCAAGCCTGGAAGCCGAGACACGACTGGTCAAAGAATGCGATTTGCTGGTGGTGACCGCTCAAAGACTTGCCGAAAAATGGAATTGGCGAAAGCGTCCGACCGTGCTGGCAAGGAATGCGGCGGATTACGAATTTTTCGCCAGCCGCTGCAAACCCAATCAGCTTCTGCCTGAAATCAAACATCCCGTCGTTGGTTATTTCGGCGCAATCGCCGATTGGTTCGATGTGGACTTGCTGGTTGAAGCGGCAACACGACGACCTGAATACACCTTCGTTTTACTCGGTGGAGTTTTCGATGTTGACGTTTCTCGTTTGCAATCGCTGACGAACGTGAGGCTGTTGGGGCAGCAACCTTATGAAACGATGCCGCAGTATCTTTATCACTTCGACGTCTGCGCCATTCCATTCAAAATCAATCCGATCACGGAGGCGACAGACCCTGTCAAACTTTACGAATACCTGAGCGGCGGCAAACCGGTCGTGGCCACGAAAATGTCCGAGCTTGAAGCCTATCGCGATTTCGTTTACCTGGCCGAAAGCGCCGAAGATTTCATAGCCAAGCTGGACGCGGCCATCGGCGAAAGCGATCCGCAATTGCCGGAGCGCCGACGAACACTGGCCAGAGAGCACACCTGGCAGAATCGTTACGATTTGATCGAGGCAGGCATTCGCCAAACAGTTCCCAAAACGAGCATCATCATCGTCACTTACAACAATCTGGCGCTGACTCGGCTGTGTTTGGAAAGCGTGTTCGGAAACACGGAATATCCGAACTACGAAATCATAGTCATTGACAACAACTCCGCCGACGGCACGCCCGATTACCTGCGACAATTGGCGGAGCTGGAACCGGCGCTGAAACTGATTCTGAATGACGGCAACAAAGGCTTTGCCAAAGCCAACAATCAGGGGATAGAAATTGCCGAAGGCGATTACATAGTTTTGCTCAACAACGACACGGTCGTTCCACGCAGTTGGCTTAGCCGACTGCTTCTCCATTTGAACGATACGGAAATCGGGTTGGTCGGGCCAATGACCAACTTCGTCGGCAACGAAGCGAAGATAGAAGTCGGTTATAACAGTTGGGCGCAAATGGAAAGCTTCGCTCACGAACACAACTGGCGGCAGTATTTGCGAATAGCGGACATTCACATGCTGGCGATGTTCTGCGTGGCGATGCGACGCGAAGTTTTTGAGCGCATAGGCCCGTTGGATGAACGATTCGGCATAGGCATGTTCGAAGACGACGATTATTCGGTGCGAGTGCGCCAGGCAGGTTATCGCGTCGTTTGCGCGGCTGACGTCTTCGTGCATCATTTCGGACAGGCGGCTTTCGGCAAATTGATCAAGACCGGCGATTACGACCGCATCTTTGAAGAAAACCGGCGGCTTTACGAAAACAAGTGGGGGATAGTCTGGCAACCGCACAGAAACGCAACCCTGAAACTTGAAACTCATCGAATTGTCCACAAACGCAAATGAGCGAATGGTTGAGCGCAAAGGAATTTGATATTGCGCAAGAGCAGCTACTGGCTGTTCTTCCTTTTTGAGTTTCGCCATCATTTGCGTTGCTTTAACGCTGGTTTCGCCTGGAGCATATTTGCTGCAACGAGATAGTTGCACGTTTTGCCTTTTGATAAGCCTGACATTGTGGCCGCGGTTGATAAGAATACTAACAAGGACGAAGTTTGATGCTGAGCAAGTTTGAGCGAAAATTTCTGCGATTGACAGAATTGATAAGAACTGAGGGGACAGTGGCTGTAGCCCGGCGATTGTCAGGCAAATTGCGTAATGAACCAGTTTCTGCAATCTTATGCAATCTTGATCTACCTGTGGCAAATAACAGAAACGATCTGCACCTGGAAGTTTATGGTTGGGCGGTATCGAAAGAAGGATCAATCAAACTGGTCGAAGTTTTTCTGGATGGCAAACGATTGGGCGAAGCGGAATACGGGCTTGATCGTCCGGACGTAGCGGCTGCATTGCCGGAATTCAATTTGATTAAATGCGGATTTGCCGGCCTCTTCCTTCTTGAGGCAAGTTCCACCACAGATGAGCGCGTCTTGTTGCTTCGCACACACGACAGCGCGGGCAATAGAGTGGAGTTGAAGCGCAACATTCTGGTGCAATCGAAAGCAGAGCTTGAGATAAAAGTTCCGGCGCTGGATTTCCAAACGCCGGAGGTGGAAACTCTTTCGCTGCTCAATGGGTCTGCGGTTTCGGCTGTTATTCCCACTCTGAACCCCGGTGATGAACTGGCCGTTTTGCTATCCGCCCTGAAATCGCAGGAAGGCATTGAATCCGTTGAACTCATCGTGGTGGATTCTGGGAGCAATGATCAAACTGTAAAACTGAGCCGCGAATACGGCGCAAAAGTCATTGAAATCGCGCCGGAAGATTTTTCTCATTCGAAGAGTCGCAATCTGGGCGCAGAGCATGCAAACGGCCATTACCTGCTGTTTATGACTCAGGACGCTCTGCCTGGTTCACGACACTGGCTTCACGAAATGATCTCCGCAGCCAGAAAATATGAATCGGTTGCGGTTTCCTGCGCAGAAACGCCGCGAGCGGACGTTGACCTATTTTCACTGGTCAATTCCTGGCATCACAATCACTTTTTGGGATTACACGAAGGCGACCGCATTTCGAGTTATCCGCCGCCATCCGATTACGAAGGTTTCAGAAAGCATTGCCAATTAAACAACGTTGCCTGCTTGATTGAACGCGCGGTATTTGAAAAGCACAAATTCTGTAACGATTACGCCGAAGATTTGGATTTGGGTATGCGATTGGCCAACGCCGGGCATAACTTGGCATTACTGAGTTCAACGAGAGTTATTCATTCGCATAACAGAAATGCTTATTACCATCTGCGCAGAGCCTATGTTGATACCTACTACCTGGCTCAATCGTTTTCAGACCTGCCTTTGATGCAATACCTTGAGTTGGATGTTTTGAGAGAAGAAATCGGAAAAACCTACAGACAATTGGGGCTGTTTGTCGAAACCTTGTCCTCTCAAATCAAACTACCGTGCAATACAGGCATGCTGATTTATGCGATGGAAAAGTCCTGGGACTCTATTCACGGTAACATACTACGTTCAGAGCAGATTTTTGAAGCTTGCGTCGAAGAATCGTACCGTTCATTCATTAACAGAATAACTAAGCCAATTTCTGCAATACATAACCCTGCGTCAGAAGAAGGCACGATCATGCATTCAGTCAATGGAGCGATTTCCCGAACCAGTGATTACCTGCAAATGATATTTGAAAATATAGACGAACGGATTTTTACCGAATTTCGTCAGTCAATTTTCAAGGCGCATGCTTTGGCGACAGGTATGAGCCTGGCAAGCTATTACCTGCAAACTTCTGAACCAGGCAACGAGATGGCCGATAAACTGCAATTGGAATTGAAACAAGGAGTCTAGAGAATGAAGATTTTATACCTTGTCCATCAATTCTACCCGGATAGCTATACTGGAACGGAAAAGTTTCTGTTGGAATTGGCGAAAGCTAGTCAACGATTAGGGCATCGGGTTAAGGTTGTTTCTTATTCGTATCGCCCACATTCGTTTTTTGACCAACAAGACGGTAATGTTCTGCTGAAAGAATACGTTTATGAAAGTATACCTGTTCTGTTTGTACGATTGAAGAATGAGCAAGCAGACAGGCAGCAACATCTTGGAGAGGGTGATGTTTTCAAAACAGCCAAACGTATTCTGATGAGCGAAGGACCGGACCTGGTTCACGGAGCCCATACCTTGGGGTTGCACGATTTTACCTACGCCGCTCGCGAACTGAATATCCCCTACCTTCTTACCTTGACAGATTTTTTTCTACTATGCCCAAAGCTTATTTTGATGACCTCTTCTCAGAGTCTATGTGCCGGCCCTGAGCGCGGAAACGCTTGTCACGACTTGTGTCCTGAAATTTCCAACACAATAATCAGAAAGCGATTGACTCAAGCCGAAGACATTCTGCGTCATGCCAGCAGTGTTATCGCTCCTTCGAAATTTCTCGCCGGAATGTTTCGCAAAGAGTACAGTAACTTGAATATGCAGGAGATAGGTTATGGAATTAGCTATCCAAAGATTCGCAAAAACCTGCGACGATATGAAGCTGGCGATAAACTGACATTTTTTTACGGAGGCTCTTTTATCCGCCATAAAGGTGTTCATATTCTGGTCGAAGCTTTCAAACGAGTTAAAGGAAAGGCTGAGTTAAAAATATATGGATCAGGACAATACGAATATTCATTGAGACAGGCAGCCGCTCAGGATCAGCGAATTAAATTATGTGGCGTTTTTTCTGCAGATCAAATAGGAGAAATACTTGGTCAGATAGACGTAACTGTTGTGCCATCAATTTGGTATGAAAACACTCCCATCATTCTGCTGGAATCACTGGCTTCCAACGTTCCTGTAATCTCCACTGATTTGGGAGGCATGACCGAAGCTGTATCCAATGGAATCAATGGACGGACTTTTCCCATCGGCGACGTGGACGAATTGGTGCATATTTTCGATTCTCTGATCCAGAAACCGGAACTTTTGAATAGCTATAAGGATAATATCAAGAATCAATTTATACCTTCTGTGGAGCAAGTCGGGTTGGCTTATGAAAGAGTCTACTTGAATGTTTTGTCTCACCAACACAGTATCGCACGTAGCCAAACTGTAGATTCCTGAATTCATTGTTGAAACCTAAAACATGAATCATACCAGTGAACTCATCGTCAACATTGAAACAAGTATTCCCAGTTCCATCGTAGTTGGAAGGGGTAACGCGCTCTATCTGGCAGGTTGGTGCGCTCACGCTTATGGCAAAATAAGTAAACTGGAGATATTGATAGCCGGAAACAAACAGCGCGCTTCAATGCTTACTTCATCTCGTTCTATCAACAGTAACTTATCTCAAACAAGCAATGAAATAATAAATAATGTCACAGGCAATAATTTCTGGGTTGTCGTTCCCATTGCTCAATGCAACGGTGAACAAATAACTGATGTAAAATTGATTGCCACCTTAAACAACAAAAACCAGATAGTAAGGAAACTGGCAGATATCCATCTCGTTCCGGAAAGCCGATCAACGATGATGGAATTCGAAATTGAGCTTTCGTCTTCAAAAGATAAGCCTTTAGTAGCTATTGCAATGGCTACGCATAATCCGCAGATTCACCTGTTTCGCAGGCAAATACAATCTCTCATTGCTCAAAATCACATAAACTGGGTTTGCATTATCAGCGATGACCGCTCAGATGACAGGCTGCTGGCCGAAATGACAAAGATAATTGAAGCTGATAAGCGATTTATCTTATCTTCTTCTGAACAGAGATTGGGATTTTACCATAATTTCGAGCGCAGCCTTTCGATGATCCCGAAAAGTGCAGATTACATCGCACTAAGTGATCAAGACGATTACTGGTATCCTGATAAGCTACAAACAATGCTCGCTCACTTTTCCGCAAAAACATTATTAGCTTACAGCGACATGCGGGTTATCACCGATAATGGCGAAATAATTTCCAGTACTTTTTGGCCTGTGCGGAGTAATAACTCTTCTGATATAGCAGTGCAATTATTGATCAATTCTGTTACCGGCGCGGCATCTATTTTTGTGAGTCATTTATTGGATTACATTTTACCATTTCCGCCAAAAATTGGAGAGCTTCATCACGACCATTGGATTGGATGCGTTGCGATGGCTGTCAGTGAGCCAAGTTGGATCAATCATCCTTTACACGATTACATTCAGCATGGTCATAATGTTACCGGCTTTGACAAATCACCTCGGCGACCTGTTATAAGAACAATTTACGAAAATCTTAAAGCATTAACCAGGCGAGAAGGAATGAGCTTGGCAAAAGAAATATATTTCAATCATGTTCTAAAAACCCAACTTCTTGCACTAGTGTTAAGGTACCGCTGTGCTTCTATTATGTCCAAACATAAATTGGATATAGTTTACCGAATGGCGCTAATTGGCAGTTCGGCCTACTCTGTTTTGTGGCTGGGTTTCCGCAGTTTGATAAGCAGGCAAACTGCGGAGAGAGCAAATGGAGCAGAGTATCACGTACTTATGGGAGTTGGGTGGCGATTGTATGCTGGCATTCAATCGTTTGTCGCGACCGGTCGTTATAGGAAACTCGTGCTTTTATTATTTCCTAAGCTATTAAGGGAAATTTAGTAGTAATTCCAGATCAAGTTTTATAAGCTGGGCAAATATTATTAATAGGAGATCGCACTGTTGAGCTTTGAGTTTAATCCATTAAATCATCCCATTATGTTTGAAATGCCTGAATGGCTGACGCGTAGCCCTGCCTGGCAAGAACATATTCCTTTTGCAATGTTTCTGGTTAGTGCACATCAGCCACGGCTTGTTGTTGAGCTTGGAACATTGCTTGGAGATTCTTACTGCGCGTTCTGCCAGGCGGTAAAAAAACTTGGACTTGAAACCAGATGTTATGCCGTAGACACTTGGGAAGGAGACGAACAGACTGGATATTATGGCGCTACAGTTTTGCCGGAACTAAGGAGCTATCATGATCCGCGATACGGCCATTTCTCCCAGTTACTTCAATGCTATTTTGATGACGCTCTACCTTATATTCAAAATGGTTCGATAGACCTTTTACACATTGACGGCCTACACACTTATGAGGCGGTCAAACATGATTTTGAATCCTGGAAACCAAAATTGAGCAATCGCGGTATTGTTTTATTTCACGATACCAACGTCAGGGAAAAAGATTTTGGAGTTTATAAGCTATGGGCTGAACTGAAAGAACATTATCCTCACTTTGAATTTTTGCACGGACATGGGCTTGGAGTCCTTGCCGTAGGTGGAGTTACATCGCCTGACCTTCTGAATTTATTTAATTTATCTCCTGAAGAAGCAGTTATTATTCGTGAGTTATTTTTCCAGCTTGGCCGACGACTCACTGAAAAGAGCAAAGGAGCACAAAGAGAGCTTAAGCTGACCGAGCTAAAATCACAATTCAGCGAGAGTGAGCGCAAACTGGAAATACTTACTTATAAGTTGAGCGAAGCATATCGGGAAAAGCACCTTGTACAACTAACTACAGACAACTTAAATGAGCAGGTCGAGTCAATCACAAACAGCATCGGATGGAGAGTGTTGCAGAGAGCCTGGGAAATCAGGCGTCGCCTACTACCTGCTGGCAGCCAGCGATATAGGCTGGCGAGATTATTCGGAAAACTGTTATTAACGACTGTCAGATACTTAAACGAACCTCAACCTAATCTTTTTAAACCGAAGGCGCCCGATGAATTGCCTGCGCAATCGAACGCCAATCGGCTAACAGTGTTTGACATAAAGTCGTCAGATTACCAGGTTTGGCTTAATAAACGTCTTCCAAAAGCTGCCGAACTAGCTAGTCAGCGCGAGCTATCAAAACAATTTACGTATCGTCCGCTTATCAGCATTATAGTTCCTGCTTATAACACCCCACCAGATATTCTGTCCGCGGCAATCAAATCCGTACAACAGCAAACATATGATAATTGGGAGTTATGCATAGTTAACGCAGGAAATCAGAATAGGAATATACTCGCGGAGTTTGCACAACAAGACAGCCGAATTAAGGTAACGAGCTTAGACACAAATCTGGGCATTTCAGCTAACACTAACGAAGCAATTAAAACTGCTGCCGGTGAATTTATTGCGCTACTTGATCACGATGATGAATTGGATCAGTCTGCCTTGTTCGAATACACCCAACTTCTTAACCAAAAAGCCGACATTGAAGTTATTTACAGCGATGAGGATAAGTTGGATGAAAATGGCGAACTTTGTGATCCTTTTTTTAAGCCTGATTGGTCTCCAGAGTATTTCCGCGGAGTAATGTATGTTGGCCATTTGTTGTGTATTCGACGTAGCCTTCTCGACAAATCCGGCTTTTTGGATGCAACTTATGACGGGGTTCAGGACTTCGAACTTATGCTCAGGCTTTCAGAGAAAACTTCAAGTATTTGGCATATTCCCAAGATACTTTATCACTGGCGGAAAACTCCCGGAAGTGTGGCCAAGTCCGTTGACGCCAAACCTAATTTGAGTAAGTTACAGATGGAAGCAGTAAACAGGCATCTAGGAAGAATAAAACTGTCTGCAAGAGCGGAAATTGCAACCCCAAATCACCAATTAGCAATTATTCCTCGATTTTCATCTCATCGCGAATCTATAAGCATCATCATTCCAACCAAAGATTCATCCGAGTTATTAAGAAAATGTCTAAATAGTATTTTCATCTTATCTACATACTTAAACTATGAAGTTATTTTGGTTGACAACGACACAACAGAACCGGAAGCCCTAAAAGTGATGGAAGATTTTCCCATTGTCAGAGTAAATCTTTCCGGCACATTCAATTACTCCAGAGCCAATAATATAGGCGCAAATTATGCTAATGGTAGACATTTACTTTTTCTCAATAACGATACTGAAGTTATAACTCCTGAGTGGATAGAAAACCTTGTTTATTATTCTCAGCAAAATGATGTTGGTGGCGTAGGCGCGTTGCTCTTATATCCGGATAATACCGTGCAACATGCTGGAATAGTTCTCGGTCCTCGCGGAACTGCAGATCATTTGATGAGAGGCTTCCACGCCGAATCTACCGGCTATGCAGGCTCTTTAATCTGCGCCAGAGAAGTTTCAGCGGTTACAGCAGCCTGTATGATGATAAGAAAAGACGCGTTTGAGAAGGCCGAAGGCTTTAATGAACATTACTTCACTCACTACCAAGATGTAGACTTGTGCCTGAAGCTTCGGAGTTTAGGACACAGAATCATTTTCACTCCTCGGGCAAAACTCATACATCATGAATCAAAAACTCGTAAAGAGTTTTATGATTATGTTGACTATACATTACTTTTGGATCAGTGGCAGGAGACAATTGAACAAGGTGATCCTTATTATAATCCCAACTTTGACTCTTCGCGCTATGATTATACAATTTGTACCTAACACTACCACTGTTCCACGTACCAATGAAAAATATACTATTTGCAATTGACAGAGATTTTTTATCGAATAGCGCAGTTCACGTGCATTCGCTAGCTAATTGCCTAAGTTCTTCAGGTTTGGAATGTATTGTTGCCGTTCCGTGCAATAAAGATACTGTCACTCAATTGGGAATAATCTATTATCGGCCAATTGAATATGGCGATATTTCGGATTTGCCAATGTTATATTCCAATGGAAAAGGCCCTGATATTGTCCATTGCTGGACACCGCGAGAGGCCGTGAGAAAATTTGCTGACAGACTGAAGATACTTCATGATTTCAGACTGGTAATTCACCTTGAAGATAATGAAGAGCTACTGACAAAGAAGTTTTCTACTGGCCAAGAAGTTACTGACACCTGGGCGCACCCTATTCACTACCGCGAATTTTTGAATAGAGCGGATGGTGTAACCGTAATTATCGAAGAGCTAAGCGATTTCGTCCCTTCAAACAAAGCTTGGTTAACATTATGGCCGGGCGTTGATACAAACACCTTTCATCCTCGACCGGACAATCCTGAATTAAAGAGAAAGCTACAGATACCACTAAACAGTTTGGTTGTTGTATACACCGGCAATGCGCACGCAGCCAATGTCACGGAAATGCGAAGTTTGTATCTGGCAATTGCTATGCTCAACAGAGAAGGGATTCCTACAACACTTGTTCGCACAGGCAAAGATTACATTGAATACCTGGGTGATTATGGCAAGTGGGTAAAACCGTTTACCCGAGAACTTGGCTACGTTGATCGCTCACAGATACCGGAGTTGCTGGCGTTAGCCGATGTTTTTATTCAACCGGGAAAAGTTGATGAGTTCAACAAATATCGTTTTCCATCAAAGTTGCCAGAATTTTTTGCTATGGGAAAACCTGTTATTTTGCCTGCTACCAATATTGGATGTAAGTTAAAAAATGGGCAACAAGCATTGGTTTTGGAAAAAGCTGATGCGATAGGTATTGTTGAGTGCGTGAAGCGAATCCGCAACTCGCCAGAGCTGTCCGAAAAACTTTCTGATGAAGCACAAAAGTTTGCCAAAGAACATTTCTCGTGGAAAAAACAAAGCGATAAATTGCTAAATTTCTACCAGGAGATTTCTACACTACAGAAGTAGGTATTAAAAACCATGTCATTCATCAACAAGCTGATCTCCAATTTTACAGGTAAAGAATTTGCTGACAAAGCCTCTTCAGCCCCTGATTCTGTTGAGTTGCAAAAGCCTGGATCATCAAACAGCCATCATTTTGAGATTCTATCTGGAGTAGATAAAACTGCGATTCTTTCGCGTTACGCTAATGCCCCTTTACCGACTTTAAGCTATGCGACAGTAAAGGATTTCTGTGACAGCGCAGATAATCTTTACAAGTTGATGTTATTTAACGGCGACCTCAAGGACGTTCAGCGTCCCTGGGCATTAAAGGCTGTTTTGGCAGCTTTACCACCAGGTTCGCGTGTAATTGAAATCGGCGCAGGCGAGCCAGTCGTAGCCGGTGCGCTGGCAGAGCTGGGTTATGATGTAACTGTTGTTGATCCTTACGAAGGCGCAGGAAATGGACCTGTAGAGTATGAGCATTACGTCAGAAAGTTCAATAATGTCCGCATCATCAAAGATATTTTTAGTAGTAATCTTCCATTATCTCCTGCATCTTTTGACGCAGTATTTTCAGTTTCCGTCCTCGAACACATACCGACAGGCGATTTACCTGATCTTTTTTTTGCAATAAAGAAATTTTTACGACCAGAGGGCTACTCAATTCATTGCGCAGATAGTGTTATTAAAGGTAATGACACTGAATTCCACTATAATCAACTAAAATTCATTCTCAAAGAACAATCCAAGCTAGCTTCACCTTCTATGCAGCCTGATGAAGAATCTTACGACAAACTGTTACTACAGTTGGGCGATGATTTGGAAACTTATTACCTTTCTGCTCTTGGCCATCACGTTTGGCGAGGAGGAATTAGCTACGATAAGTTTCCATTCCGTAAGGTAATTTCAGTTCAAACCTGCGTGACGAAAGGGCAATAAGACATCCCTTAACTATTAAACAGACGTGTTATGAATAATAAGTACCTGGAAGAATCTTTGGATTTACGATTGAAAGATGTACTTGCAATTATGCAAGATCGAATCGTAAATCGAACCAACTACTTTGGAGTGCGTGCTTTCAAAAATCCCCTGGATTTCTGGATTTACCAGGAGATGATTTATGAACTAAAACCCGATGTGATAATTGAAATTGGAACACACTGCGGTGGCAGCACTCTGGCGCTTGCCCACTTATGCGATCTACTCGATAAAGGCAAGTTGATTGGGATTGATATTTCTCACTCTTTAGTTCCGGACGTGGTTCGCGAGCATTCACGAATAACTCTCATCGAAGCTGATGCCTGCGAAGTGCTTGAGGAAGTAAAGTACCTGATTGCCCCTGATGATGAAGTTCTTGTCATCGAAGATAGTTCCCACACCTATGAAAATACATTGAATGTTATGAGGACTTACAGCCCGCTGATCAAACCGGGAGGTTATATGATTGTCGAAGATGGTAACTGCCATCACGGCATTGATATGGGACCCTTCCCAGGGCCTTACGAAGCCATTGAAACTTTCATCGAGGAGAACCAAGACTTCGTTATTGACCGCGACCGCGAAGATTTTCTGATCACCTGGAATCCAAAAGGTTATCTAAAAAAAGTAAGGTGATCCTTTCTCGCTATCCCGGTAACTACTTGCTATCAAGGCGCGTAATACCCTGTTACATCCACGATGAAATGCGTTCCCGCCACTGAATAAGTCCTGAAGTTCCCCGCTCCGCTCAATCCGATCGTGAAAGCGTTGGGTATGGTTTGCCCGGTAACATAATTCAGGTTCGATACCGCCGGGCGAGTAAGCCCGTCAGGCCATAAGGTAATGAATCCGTCTGCTGATGCTTGGACGACGGTGGCATTTCCTACTACTGCCTGAGCTGAGGCTGAAACTGTAACACCATCACAAGTGATTCGTGCTTGTTTGACTAACTCAGCGCCAGCGATCAATGGCTGATTTAAGTATTCGCAAGCTTGGAAACCCGGGATCGAAGCGCGCGTGTCAAACAACCGAACCGGTTTCGTCAACGGATAATATAACAAGCCTGCTCCATTTACATCGTTTGCCGACGGGCTGTAATAACCTGTTATATCTACCGCAAAATTTGCCCCGGAGGTGGAGAAAGTTCGGAATTGTCCATCGGCTCCCAGATTAACCGTGAATGCATTGGGCACAGTCTGGCCGGACAGGTAATTCAGATTCGACACCGGAGGGCGTAACTGCCCGTTCGGCCACAAAGTAATAAAACCTCCGCCGTTCGGAGCAATAACTGTGGCGTTGCCGACTATGGCCATTGCATCAGCCGGAATTGTGACTCCGTCACAGGTGACACGGGCTTGCTTGACAAGCTCTGTTCCTGCAACCAGCGGCGAATTCAGGTATTCGCAAGCGGCGAATCCGGGGATCGGCGCGCGCGTGTCAAATAACCTAATCGGTTTTGGCAATGAATGGTAATACAAACCTCCTGAAGCTGGCGGCGCGAAATAACCTGCCACGTCCACAATGAAGTCAGTGGCTGCAAATGAGTAAACTCGGAAATTACCATCCGCACTTAACTTGACGGTAAAAGAGTTGGGAACAGTTTGACCCGATTGGTAATTCAGATTCGAAACTGGTGGACGCGTTTGTCCGTCCGGCCAGAGTGTGGCGAATCCGACGGCCAGCGGATTGACGACCGTTGCATTGCCGACTATAGCCCTGGCGTCAGCGGGAATAGTAACTCCGTCGCAGGTAATCCGCGCCTGTTTAACCAACTCGGAATTAGCGGCAATTTGCTGGTTTAGGTATTCGCAGGCAGCAAACCCGGGGATCGGCGCTCGCGTGTCAAATAGTCTGATTGGTTTGGGAAGCGGGTAGTACATCAACCCATCGCTGGCGATAGTAACTGAGTATTGGCGCGCCCCTAGGCAGTTATTTATGTCGGTTGCCGTTACGATGAAGTTAAATACTCCCATCATTGTTGGTGTACCGGATAATACTCCATTGGCTGAAAGTATCAATCCGCCGGGCAAGTTCCCCGAACTTACAGTAAAGCCATAAGGCGCAACACCTCCGGCAGCAGTTAAGGTTTGGTTATAATTCGTGCCGACAAAGCCATTGCTCAACATGTTGTTAGTTATAGTAACTTCAGGGCAGGCAATTCTCAGCATATAAGTACGACTGCCCGTGCAGCCGTTGTTATCCACAGACGTAATCGTTAAATTGAAATCGCCAGTTTGAGTCGGCGTTCCGCTGAGCGTGGAGCCAGTCAGTGTTAATCCGGCGGGAACCATTCCTGAAAGCCCAAAACTGACGGGCGCGGTTCCGCCATCGTGAGTGAAGGTCTGCGTATAAAATACGCCTGCCGTCCCGCCCTGAATATTTGCCGGATTGACGGTAATCGGCTGGCAACCACCCGCAACACAACAAACAGGAACTGAAGTTGTGACAGTCAGGCTCCAGCCTCCCTGTATGTTACCAACCGCTTCGTCTGAATCGTCAACTACGTAAAGCGACCAGGTTCCGTTTGGAGCATCTCCATTGAAAACGGACAATCGAGGCAAGGTTGATTGCATAATTTGAGGCGCAGGCGAAGGAAATAGATCCGGCAAGCCGTCATAATCAGCAGGCGCATAAGTTCCGGCAGTTATAGCCGATGCATTTGGAAGTGGCAGACCTGAATCATCGAACAGGATAGTTGCGTTGGTTATTGCAGTGTTACCTCCGGCATCCGACATCAGAATCATTCCTTTTCCTGATGGACTGACCAATAACAAATCCAAATCGTCCGGGAATGTATGGCTGATGTTATTCAGAGCTACTGTCACCTTGCTGATGTTACCGCTCAGACCTGTAACATTTATTTGAGACGGGTAAGGAGACGCCTGCCCTGAAGTAGTTCCCGGAGTTCCGGCGGGAATTGACACAACCGCGTTGTTGGTGAAGGTGGCGGAACCGACGATTGCCGAACCAAGCGAAAAGTTGAAAGTAACAGAGCCAAGATTTACCGCTCCATCCTGAAGCGTCAACGTGGCCGACAAAGTTTCACCGCATATTCCGGCGGCGGTGAAAGTGAACGGACGCGAAACCGAAACTCCGCCAGCCGTCATCGCGCCATAGGATTGCGGCGCGCTTGGATTGATAACACCGCCTCCGGCTTGCAAAGTCGCCATCAAATTCGTCGTATCCAGAGTTCCGACATTTTGCAGAGCGAGATCAACCGTCACTGTTTCACCAGGATCAATCGAGCCATTGCCGGGCGAACAGCTTTCAGCGGAAACAGCCGAAGCGGAGGACGTAACAACCGCCTGAGGCGTCAATTCCCCGTAATTAATAACCAAAGCGAAATCCTGGTCGAGCGCGCCGCCGAAATTCGGAACACCATCGCCCGCTATGTTAGCGGCAGTTACTTTTACCACAAACGTACCTGTTACTCCCTGCGGAAGAAAGATGCCCTCAACATTATTTTTGTTATCTGTCGTTCCGCCGATGGCAGATGTGGGACCGAGAAAGTTGTTACCACGATAGGTCAAACCGTTAACCGTTACTTCCAGATTCAAATCATTAACAAAGGCATCGCCTATCGTCGAACCCGGTGCGTCTGTCCATGCCAAAGTAACTCGGAATGGTTTTGAGGTATCAGTTATCCTGCCGGAAAAGTATCTGGTCTGGCCTGTGGCAGTAAACGTGTCGTCCACAATCTGATCTCTCATCACCGTCTGCGAAGAAAAAAGACTGAAGGCTGAATTCAGATTAACTTCACCCATTCCCTGTACGTTCGACCATAGATCATCGTTGGCGTTTGCCCCTGTCAGGTATCGAGCCGTGTTCATCAAAACGGCTTTGGTCATGGCCGGGCTTGGCGGATTCAATCCGGCGTTAATGAATCGTTGTCTCAACAGCGCGGCGGCTCCAGCCACTGCCGGAGTAGCATGGCTGGTTCCAGACGAAGCCGTATAGAACTGTTGGCCGCCGGGGAAAAAAATGCTGCCAACGCCTCCGCAAACTCCCGACCCTGTGTAACAAGGATTGGCCTGTCCGTTCTGCGGCGGCGTAGATGAAAATTGCGCGACGCCTCCGGTGATGTGCGTTCCCGGAGCGACAATGTCCGGTTTGTGCCGTCCGTCGGATGTCGGCCCACGCCCTGAAAAGTCAGCCATGTCGTTGGCGCTGTTTGCGCTGCTGTCATCCACCTGACAGGCGTCCGCGCCTCCGATGGCCTGAACGTTTTCCGCAGCTCCAACCGTAATCACGTTTTTGGCCGCGCCCGGAGAACCAATCGAATTCGACAGCGGACCTTGGTTGCCGGATGCGAAGACAATGACCATCTCCTGATTTCCGGCTTGGGAAAACGGCGCGCCTAAGGGTTGCGAATCGCGAACCAGGGCGTCGTAAGCCTGGGCGTCAATGTTGTAAGCGCCGCCCAGATTCGATCCCCAACTGTTGCTGCTGATGCGCGCGTTGGAGTTGTAAGCTTTGGATTCGACGCTGACCAGGTTCGGGAAGGTATAACGGTTGGGATCGAAGATGACCGTTCCGCCGACCTTAACAAACGGCGCGACTCCCAAACCGTAACGAAATCCACTGGCGTCCGCGTGAGGAAATGCATTGAACGGAAAACCGCTCGGCACAAACCCGGCGATGATATGCGCATTCAAATTGCCATGTCCGTCGCATCCTTCCAACGTGCTGCCGTTGTTGGGCGTTCCTTCCAGACGGTTGTAGGCCACTCGGCTGGCGGCATTCACGTTGCCATCGGTGTACAGGGCGAAGTGATTGGGCGAAGTCGTGGCGTTGTCAATTCCGCTGTCGGAAACGTTTACCGCAAAGTCTGACGAATTGAATTGAGATTGGGTCAACCCCTGTGAGGCCAGATAAGCCAGATAATCTCCGGTCGAAGGCTGTGTGCCGTTCATATTGCCTGCGAGAATCATGCTTTGCCGTTCGTCGTATTTGAGCGGCTCTGAGTAACGCGCGACTGAAACCACGTCCGGTCGTACGGCGATTTGCCCTTCGATGGCTGAAACCGGCAACTTGACAATGACATTCAAATAGTTGAGCACTTCGTACTGGCTGCGAATCGGTTCGACTTTCAGATTCCCAATCGCATTCAAAGTGGCTTGGTTGCCATTTCCGTCGGCAACCAACTGAATGGCTACAAGCTCTTCCTTTTCGCCGAGAGCGAACAATTGTTGGCCGCGCAATTCAGCGTAAATGTTCGGATCAACCTTGTAATGCGATTTGTATTCGCCGTCCCACTGCACATAAGCCGTCCGCGAAGCCAATCCCGCCAGGCGAGTCAGAGCGGATTGGTCTCCGTAAACCAAATAGGCGTTGTTCGGAATGTAACTGACAATTTTTACGCCGGTGTTTACCAGAGCTTTATGCCATTCCGGTTTGATCGGTCCGGCAAATTGGATCATGTGAAGCGAGGTTTCTCCGCGTGAAAGTTTGCCTGTTTTCCCGCGCAGTTGCTGCAAATCGTCATTCGTCGTGTCCAGAGTTCCGGCATTGAGCAGGATCAGATTGTCTTCGTCGTGAAAGCTGAGAGATTCACTCTTGGCGATTGTTTGCGCGATCTTTTCGTTGGCGCTGAAGATTTGAAACGAACCGTAATCCGCTATCAATCGCGCGCCACGCTTGCTCAATTCAGCGGCAAGTCGCGGGTCTGAAACGCGCAGCTTGTGTTTACCGCTGGCGCTTCGATAACCGGATGGTCGTTCCTTTTTGACGGCGGCTGGAGTTTCGGCTTGTTCCTGCTTCGCCGCGCGCGAACTTTTTTGCCAAATCAGAACGAATGGCAATGCGATAAATAAAGACAGTGACAATAAAACTAAAATACGAAGACCGGATTTGCTTAATAACTTCTGCGACAGGAAGCGAACTGTAGTCATGTCAAATAATCTCTATTGGTTCAGGGTTGAAATAAATCACCGACAAGTTATATCGGAGTCGGTTCATAATAAAGATAAAAGCTACGAAGATGGATTGGGGGTTTCAGACATCACTGATTGTCTGAACAGTAGTCAGACTCAAGACAATTTGAATTCCAGTGAATTTGAGATGAAGGGCTGTGTAAGACAAGCTTTCGTCTCAGCGGGCACCATCAGGAGAGTCGTCAGTTCAGCGCCATATCCGCGCAAACCTGGTTGATCACGGGATCGAGGCGGATCGTTAATACAAGGAAAGTTCGCGTGGTATATTGCCGGTTCAAGAAGCGCCAACTGACGGCGGCGAGTGTACATAAGCCTTTGAAAACCGTCAACTTGAATGTTCGTGACGACTGAGCAATCAGAGCCTTTTAGTGACCCATATGGCATCAACAATTACTCCAACGCAAGCTGTCAAACAAATCATCAAAACTCTGAAAGCCGCCGGAACTCCTGAGCGCGCCGCGCAATCGCGCTTTTATTTCAAACCGGATGAAGACGTGCGCTTTTATGGTTTGAAGACACCGGAGGTCAGGCAGATAGAGCGCGAGTTTTACGCTTCGGTGAAAGGAGTTTGGAATTACGAAGACGCTCTGGAATTTTGCGACTTGCTGATTCGCCAAAAGCATCTGGAAGCCAAACAGGTCGGGGTTGGATTGCTGGCGCGCTTCAAAGGCGATTTCACTCCGGCGTTGCTGAAAACGGTCAAAGGCTGGTTGCTGGAAAATCACAGCGCGAATTGGGCGACGACGGATGAGTTGTGTTCGTTGGCGCTGACGCCGTTGCTGCAAAAGCATCTAGAGCTGATCGAACAACTGAAAGCCTGGACGAAGGACAAAAATCTGTGGGTGCGCCGGGCGTCGGCTGTGGGTTTGATCGGGCTGGCTCGACGAGGCCAATGCCTCGACGCCGTTTACGAAACTGCCGAAGCTCTGTTGCCGTATCCCGAAGACCTGATTCACAAAGCCAACGGCTGGATGTTGCGCGAAGCTGGCAAAAGCGATGAACACCGATTGGAAGAATTTTTACTTTCGCGCGGCGCTCGAATTCCCCGCACGACATTGCGTTACGCCATCGAACGATTCCCGCCTGAGAAGCGAAAACAACTGCTGACAAAGACCAAATGATCTTAACCACAACAACCGGGATTGAGACAAATCCCAAACCACAGATGAACACAGATTCACACCGATGAACACGGAAGCTGTAAAAAATTGATCTGCCTTGATCTGCCTTGATCCGAGTTCACCTGTGGTTTCTTCTTTGCCTATTGAAACATTCCTGGTTAGCTTGATTCAGTCGAATCGCCAACGAATGACCGCATTCAAATATGCGAAATTGACAAGAGAAAATTGCGGTCTTATAGTTCGCCGGTCAAACCAAATTACATCGCGGGCAGAATTAAGTCTTACTGCTTTGCTCACCCAATGACCTCCACAATCGCCACAGGGGGATGAATGACCAGTCGCAATTCGCATAATTTGAAATCGGCCATGGCGCCAATAGACAGAGCTGGGATCACCGAACTTGTTGTCCAACGAATCAAAGAGTTGCTGGAACGCGGCGAATTGAAAGCCGGAAGCCGTTTGCCTCCTGAGCGCGAACTGGCGGATATGCTGAACATCTCCCGCCCAAGTTTGCGAACGGCCTTGAAAGCTTTATCCGTGATGGGAATCATCAACGCCAAACCTGGCGCTGGAACCTACATCGCCGAATCGCTGCCTGAAGTCTTCACCGAACCGATGCGCTTTATGACGCTGATCAACAACACCAGCGACGAGGAGTTATTTGAAGCGCGAAGAATCATCGAAGCCGGATTGGCCGAATTGGCAGCCGAGCGCGCCGCCGAAGAAGACATCAAAGCATTGAATGTTGAGATAGATGGCATGCGATCAACAACCGACGATCCTGAAAATTACCTCAAACACGATGTCAGGTTTCATCAGGCAATTGCCCGCGCGGCCAACAACAAACTGATGAGCGGCGTGATGGACACCATCGCTCAACTGCTGTTTCACATTCGCCGCCAGACGATCACTCACGCCAGCGATTTGGAAGAAGCCATCGAATGGCATCAGAAGATTGTCGAAGCAATCAAGAAGCACGACCCAAAACGCGCCAAAGAAATGCTCAGCGGTCATCTGCGCGCATCGCAGGCTGCCTGGGCGCGCGAAAACAGGGGCGAGCATTCCGATGAAAAGGCAGAGTCTTCGGCGAACTTGAAACGTCGCGGCAAATAACCTCAGTAATTAATTGTCAATGCTGTCTATTGATCATGAAGAAGTCAGGCTGGCTCTTGCCCGCATCGGCGAGCGTGTGCGAGATCACGCGCTGGACGAACTTCGCCGACAATCCGCCGAAACGCTTTCAGCCGTGGCTTTTGAAACCGCCGCCGATAAAATCTATTTCATTGATCGTTCGGTTGAAAACATATTGTTGCCAGCACTCGTCCGCGAACTTCAACCGATTATTTCCTTCGTGCTGATTTGCGAAGGCGTCAACGACGAACAACCGCTTCCCTTCCCGGCTGATCTGCCAATCGAAAAATGCCAGGCGCGATTGATCATTGATCCGATTGATGGCACTCGCCCGATCATGTACAACAAACGTAGCGCGTGGTGGTTGGCCGGGCTGGCTCCGAATCTCGGCGATCAAACTTCGCTGCGCGACATTGAAATTGCCGTGCAGGTTGAAATCCCGACTTCGCGCGCCGCGCTTGCCGATTCGTTGTGGGCGATTCGCGGTCAGGGCGCTAGCGGCGAAACCGTCAACCTTTTCACCGGCGAACGAATTTCGTTTCAACCTCAACCATCTGGCGCCGAAAGCATCAGCGGAGGCTTCGCCTCGTTTTTTCATCCTTTCCCAGGAGGCAAGGAAATCTTCGCCGCAATGGAAGAAGAACTGGCGCAAAAAATCATCGGCGGCCTGGACCAAAGCAAGACTGCCATGTTCGACGAACAATATCTTTCAACCGGCGGACAGCTTTATGAATTGATGGTCGGAAAAGATCGCATGCTGGTTGACGTTCGCGGATTGCTTTATGAAAAGTTCGCACGCGAAGGCAAAGCAACCGGCCACGCCTGTCATCCTTACGACCTTTGCACTGTTCTGATCGCCGAAGAAGCGGGCGTTGAAATCACCGACGGACGCGGGCAATTGCTCAACGCGCCGCTTGATACCACTTCCGACGTTTCCTGGATCGGTTACGCCAACACAGACATTCGCGCCGAAGTCGAACCTGTCCTGATGCAATTGCTGGCCAGGCATAAATTGATTTGAGTCAGTAACTGCTCAACTCAACCAACCAAGTTTCCTGATAATGAAAATCTTGTAGTGATAACGGAACAAACGGAATGAACCGAATAAGCGGAAAAGAAAATGGAAAGAGCTGTATGCCTTTTCCCTAATGTCAGGACATTCTTCGTCCCGGCAGGGACGGTTTGAAAATAGCCCGGCGATTCATCGCTGG
>CAYRQB010000064.1:8091-21992 GCA_964426025.1 uncultured Heliomicrobium sp. | reverse complement strand
CCCATTTGTTCGCGGTTCTGTTCGTAATCTCGGCGGACGCGCTCTTTCAGCTTTTCGACGTATTCAGCCGGATTGGGCGAATTGGCGATGGCGAAATCCAGTTCGCGGTAAGCGTTGTGAATCGTCATCAGCCATTCCGAGGCTTGATATTCGGGTGTTCCGGGGTCGTGAGTGAATTTGGCAGTTGGCATTTTTTCTTTTTTGCTCCGTTAATATGATTACCCGCTTCCTAAGGGTCGCGGTACAGTTTCAATTCTGACTCGTCAACAATGTGCGCGCCATTTGCGCGTAAGTGTCAACGGCGTTCAGCATATCCTGTTTGCGAATGTATTCGTGCGCGGTGTGCGCGTCGTGAATCGAACCGGGGCCGAACAGCATGGGTGTTCCCCAGTTGGTCAAACATGGAATGTCGGTTCCGAAGCGAACGACGCTGGTTGGGATGTCAATTCCCTTCACCGTGTGAGTGTGAACCGGCGGAATTGAAAATCCGCGTTTGAGTTCCGCGCGTCCGCCGACAACTTCGACAATCATCCGGTAAAGCTCGTCAGGTTGATTGATAGTGCGAAACATCAATTCGCTGGCGGCAAAATCGGCGACGACGTTCGGCTTGCGACCTCCTGTGATTGTGCCGATGTTGTAAGTCGTCGCGCCAAGCTCAGCATCCGCAGGCCAATCGTGGCGGCGAATGTCGTTCAAAATATCCAGCAGCTTTTCAATAGCCGATTCGCCAAGTTCCGGATAAGCCGAATGCGCCAGCTTGCCTTTGGTTTCGATCACCACGCGCAGAGCGCCTTTGGTGGCAATGGCCTGCCGGCTTTCGGTCGGTTCGCCGTTGATCAGAAATTTGTTCGTGTTCGGAATTGAATTGGCGACGCGCGCTCCGTCGCTGCCGTCTTCTTCGCCGACGACGTAAAGCAGACCGATGTTTGTCAGCCCTTCGTCTTTCAAACGCTGCGCGGCGAAAACCTGAGCGGCGATGACGCCTTTGGCATCACATGCTCCGCGACCGTAAATGTTTTCGTCGTCTTCGCTGAAGCCTATAAACGGCGGAACTGTGTCCATATGCGATGACAACGTCACCACCGGATCGCCGAGCTTCGCATAAACATTCGCGCGATCATCGGTGACGGATTGCATCGTCACTTCAAATCCGGCGTCGGCCAGATAATCCCGCAACCAGCGGCCAGCCGAGCCTTCATTCCAGGTGACAGACTCCGTCTCCATCAACTCTCGCGTGAATTGAAAGATGTCCATAGCGTTTTGAAAACTTGATGATTGTTTACCGGTTCGGAAATGAGGCGCGATTATAAGCGGCGGACTTGCGAATGCCAAACCACCGAAAATGCAATGGCGCATAGGAGGTTCGGATTAACCATTGACCATTAAACATCATCCATTATCAGTCAGAGAAGAACTGCCTCTCCTGTCTGCTACTTGTTGATGACTGATGGCTAATGGCTAATTCAGGATTGTCGCAGTTCGGCGATTTTTCCCTGACATTATTTTCCAGCTTGTACCACGCCGCGACCGACTATTTTCAATTTATCGGCTACGCGTTTGATGTCCGCTTTCCTGACCGTGCGAATTCCGTCAGGTTGCGATTCCACGTCCGAAGGATTGCGGTTAAAGATAACCGCCCGCGCATATTCCATAGCCCGCGCAGGATTCGATTGCAGCGCGATGGCGTAACGACCAATCGCGGCGTTTCGACCAAGTTCGAACTCGTTGTCTGACGGAGGCGTGGCGGCCAATTTGTCCAGTTCGGTCTGCAAAGCATCGCGCGCTTTCGATTCATTTTCAGGCAGGGTGACGAACCTGATGGCGAAGATTCCGGAAGCCAGTCGGGGTTGGTTCTTGATTCGCAGCGAATCAACCAATCCCTGCTTGGTCTGCAATTCTTCGCTCAATTTGCCCGAAGAAGCCATGGTCGCCAGCATTTCCATCGCGTAATAATCGTCGGGCACATTGGCATTCTGGTTCAGCAATTGAGGCGGCAAAGCCGATGCGGTGCGAAAACCGATTGTTTGTGTGGTGACGATTCGCGCGCGTTGTTCCAACTTGTCTTCCGGCGAAGTCTGCAAAGGCGGCAGATTGACTTTCAGCGATTTGTCCAGATCGCCGCGCTTCAAGCCTTCGGAAAAGATTCTGGACACCAAAGCCGATCCGTCAGTGTCGCCGACCAGCACGACCAGCGGATATTGACGTTTGATGGTTTTGCCGTGCCATTCTTCCAGCTTTTCTTCGGTCATTGTTTTGACGATTTCGGCCAATCCGTATCGCGGCAATCCGTAAGGATGGCCGGGAAAAAGCGAAGCCCAGAGCAATTCATCGGCTCGCGCGTCGTCGTCATCGCGATGGCGAATCTGATCGGAAAGCAGAATGGCTTTCTCGCGCGCGACTTCTTCCTTGCCGAAGTAGGGATTTTCAACCGCATCGAGCAACAGCTTGACGGCGTTTTCGGCATTGCGCGACATCACGTCCAGCGTGAAGCCGAAAAAGTCCGGTTCGTTGACGATATGCAACTGGCCGCCGTAAGTTTCCAGCTCCAACGCGATCAAATCGCTTTTGCGCGTGGTCGTGCTTTTGGCCATCGTTCGCAACATCAACTCTGTCGTGCCGCTGCTGGTTTGATCTTCGACCAATCGCCCGCCCTGAAACAGCACAGCGACTGAAAGCACCGGCAGCGACTTGTCTTCGCGAACGTAAGCTCGCGGGCCGCGAAGAACCGAAAAATCTTTGATCGGCAACGGAACCGAAGCGACGATGATGTTTTGTCCCTCGGTGTCTGGATTGCGCTCGGCGCCCTGAGCGAAAGTTTTCAAAGCGATGGCGGGTTTGGCCTCGATGGCGCTTGCGGGTTGAACGGCTTCCGGCGCGAAGGTGACAACCAGTTCGGCAAATTTTTCGGGCGTGAAAGTTCGCGCCGCAGCGCTGAGCGATTCGTATTCGGCGACAGTCGTCGCGGCCAAAGTCAGATATTTCGCGGCTGCCTGTTGAACATCCTGAGCCGTCACCGCGCGCAATCTGGCAGGCGCTGAATCGAACAACCGCCAATCTCCGAAATTCAATTGGTAACCGGAAATCAGTTCGGCTTCGCTTTCAAAAGTCGCAATCGAATCGTAATGAGCTTTTTCCAGCAAGGATTTCGCGCGCTGCAATTCGCCTTCGCTGATGATTTCGCGGCGGAAGCGTTCGATTTCACGGAAGTATTCGGCTTCGGCGCGGTCAATACGATTCGGCTCGACCCACATTCTGGCGATCAGCATTCCGACGTTGGGATAAGTTTCGTAACTCATTCCGACTTCGCTGGCGACGCTCAGTTTGTCGCGCGAAGCCAGACCGTCGCGCAAGCCCTGATGCAATCGCGAACCGTCGCCCAAACCCAGCACAGCGGCCAGCATTTGCAGGGCGGCCAAATCTTTCAAACCTTCCTTGTTGGATTTGAAGGCGGGAGTGCGATAAGCGATCGTCACCAGACTTTGTCCGATGTCGGCTCGCGCATTGCCGTAACGCAATTTTTCCTGAGCGGTTTCCTCCAGCGTCGTCGCCTGCTGAATCGGAGCGGCAATTTGATCAGGCGCGGTTTGAGCATCGGCGGGTTGAGTTGGAGTGTTTCCAGTAATTTCGTTGGCGGAAGCTTTCTGTTCTTTGTTCGCCGGAGTTTGTTTGCCGGCGGCGATTTGTTTGTTGCCGGGAACGGGCGGCGAAGCGCTGACGGCTTTGTAATTTCCGAATCGCAACTGCACTTGTCCAATGGCGTTCAACGTGAACGCGTCGCCCAGAACAGTGACGACCGTTTTCGCCGGTTGATAATGAGATTGATAAAACGCCATCGCCTGTTCGCGCGTGACCGAAGACAGGAAGCTTTCGGAAACGCCGCTGCCGCGTTTCAACCGATGAGTGGTAAACGCGGCGGCAAACATTTTTTCCTTCGATGATTGCCGGACATTGTCCTGAGCGCGTTTGCTGTCCAACAAAACTTCGGCGGCGGCTTTCTTCAATTCGTCATCCTTGAAAGCCGGATTGAGAATCAGATCGGCCAGCAATTCGACCATCGCGTTGTAACTTTCAGTCGGAGCAATCAGCGTGTAGACGGTTCGGTCGTATGTGACTTCCGACCTGAAAACTCCGCCGAGCCGCGCGACTTCCTTTTCAATCGCCGCTCCGTTCAATTTGCCAGTTCCGCGCAGGATGGTCTTTTGCACCAGACGCGCTATGCCCGCCGATTCGTCCGGCTCGTTCAAAATTCCGGCATTGATTGTGACGTTGATTGCAACGAGCGGCGCTGAATGCCTTTCGCGAACCAGCACTGTCAGACCGTTGCGCAAAGCAAACCGCGAAGTGGCATTGTCCAAATCCTGACGGATGAGTTTGCCGCCTTCGGGAATTCCCAACACGGTCGGTTTCGGCAAATTCGGCTTCGGCGTCGGTTTGGGCACGGGCTGTGTGCGGCCACGACCGCTCTGCGCAAACGTCACAACGACGAATAACGAAACGACGACCAGAAAACTTGCGAGCTTCAGAACACTGCGAAACATCTCTCAACCCCTCTTTTTGTTTGGAAAACGCCTTAAACTTTATCACGAACAAATCGGTTTACAACTTAGACGGGTTTTCGTGGATGAGCTTGCAGGATTTCAGACACGGAAAGTCGAAATCAGGCCGGTCGCTTACGCTTCCGGTACTGCATCGGTTCGATAAAAGGTCAGCACGGATTCACCCTGAACCAGTTCGCGGTATGGTCGCAAGTCGTCGTAATTGGGCGCTAGCGGCAATTGGCGGCGATGTTCGACGATGACAATGCCGTCTTCGGCCAGCAGATTGTTTTGAGCAATCTGCCACATGACAGGCGTGTAAAGATCGGAATCGTAAGGCGGGTCGAGATAGAAAATGTCGAACTGTTGCTTTTCATAAGCGAAGTATTTCATTGCAGCGGTCGCTTCGCGGTTGATCAGTTTGAAATCTTGCGTGATGCCGCAATGGCGCAGGTTTTCGCTGACGACTGCAGCGGCTTTGCGCGAAGATTCGATGAAGGTGACGTGAGCGGCTCCGCGCGACAAAGCTTCGATGCCGACCGCGCCCGAACCCGCGCAGACATCAACAAAGCGCGCGTCTTCGATTCGCGGCGCCAGAATGTTGAAGAGCGTTTCGCGCATTCGGTCGGAAGTCGGGCGCACATCCATCCCTTCCAGCGTCTTCAATCGGCGACCTTTATATAATCCGGTGATGACTCGCATTATTTTCCGTAACCATTGGGATGTGCCAGATGCCAACGCCAGGCTGATTCGATGATTCGATCAAGTTCGCTGTGGCGCGGATTCCAACCAAGATCGCGCATGATTTTGTCCGGGCTGGCAATCAAGACCGGCGGATCGCCAACACGTCGAGGAGCGGATTCGGTCGAAATCAAATGGCCTGTCACCTGTCTGGCCATTTCGACGACTTCGGCGACGGAATAACCGCTGCCGTATCCCAGATTGTAAATCTCGCTGCGACGATCCATCACGTTCAGCGCCAACACGTGAGCGGCGGCCAGATCAATGACGTGAATGTAATCGCGAACGCAAGTCCCGTCCGGCGTCGGGTAATCTTCGCCGAAGATGTTCACGTGCGAAGCTTTGCCTGCGGCCACGCGCAGCACGTTCGGGATCAGATGAGTTTCCGGCTCGTGGTCTTCGCCGCAAAGGTCTGTCGCTCCGGCGGCGTTGAAATACCGCAAGCTGACGTGTCGCAAACCGTAAGCTTCGTCGCACCAGCGCAGCATCTTTTCGATCATCAGCTTGGATTCGCCGTAAGGATTGGTCGGATTTTGCGGAGCTTCTTCGGTGATGGGCATCGCCTCCGGCGCTCCGTAAACGGCGGCGGTCGAAGACAGCACGATCTTTTTGACTCCGGTTTTGAGCATCGCGTTGAGCAACGACATCGCGCCGCCAGCATTGTTGCCGAAGTATTTCAACGGATCGGCCATTGATTCGCCGACCAGCGAATCGGCGGCCATGTGAATGACGGCTTCGATTTTGTGTTCGCTCAGCGCGTTTATCAGCGCTTCGTTATCCTGCAAATCGGCCTGCATGAATACGGCTTCAGGCGCAACGGCTGAACGATGACCTTTGCTGAGGTTGTCATAAACGACGGCCAAGTGACCGTCAGCGATCAAACGTTCGACAACCACGCTGCCTATGTAACCGGCTCCGCCTGTGACCAAAACATTCATTGCTCGAATCTCTCCTTACTTTTGCAAAACGGAAATGTACAGATCGGCATAACGCCGCAACATCGAATCAAGGCTGAATTCGCGTTCGACTTTGCGCCGTGCTTCAAGGCCGAATGATTTGGCCAATTCCCGATTGGCGAGAAATGAAGCCAATCTTTCGGCCATCGCTTCCGGCTGTTTCGATTCGACCAGAAAACCCGTCTTGCCTTCCTCGACCAATTCCGGCAAAGCGCCAACCTTCGTCGCCACGACCGGCGAACCGGCGGCCATCGCTTCCAGAACAGTGATCGGCATTCCTTCAGACAACGAAGACAACGCGAAAACGTTCATCGTCTTCAGCAATCGCGGAACGTCGTGACGAAGACCGGCGAAAATCACCGACGAATTCAAGCCTTGTTCGGCGATGAAATTTTCCAGCCGCGCTCGCTCGCTTCCATCGCCGACGATCATCAATTTGAGTCCGGGATTCTGATGAAATTGACTAAGCCTGGCAAATGCGCGAACCAGAGTGATCGTATCCTTCGTCTCGTCCAATCGCGCGACCGTGCCGATGACGAAATCTTCATCGGCAATACAGAACTCTTCGCGCGCGCCGCTCGCATCGGTTTCGTCAATTCTGCTCAGGTCAATTCCGTTTGGAATGACGGGCATTCTTTCAGGCGGAAAGCGCGTTTCGCGGCAGTAATGATCGCGAACTTCGTTTGAGACGGCGAAGACGGCGTCGGCCAGATGATACAAAGCTCGGCGGGCAATTCGACGGGCAATCGGTTCGGAATCGAGACGTGGAAAGTTGCGGCCATGTTCGCTGTGAACCAATCGAAAGCGCTCGGTCATCAATCTGGCGATGGCGGTGTCAATTCCCGACCAGCTTTGCGAATGAACGATGTCCGGCTGTTCCTGTCTGATGAGGCTGGCAATTTTCAACGGCATCAACCGGTCGGCCTTTTCGCCTTTGCCCAGGTCAATGCAGCGAACGCGTTCTGACAGTAATTGGGCAAATTCACCTTTGCGCGAAAGGCAGCAAACAGTTTGTTGAAAACCATCCGGCTCAAGTCCGTTGGCGACATCAATCACAACCCGCTCCATTCCGCCCACGCCGAGCGAATCAATGACGTGAAGGATTTTGACCGTCTTTCTTCTTTTTGACTGCCATGCGTCAACCCGAGTTTTGGTTAAATCCCAATGCATAAAGACGAAAACGAGTGGCGACATTGCGTGGCCACTCGTCATCGAAAATTCAGGTTGTGATCGGATTTAACGGATGCTCATTCCGCCCATGCCGCCCAATCCGGCAAGCGGGTTGGTCGGCTCAGGAGGCGGAAGCTGATCCACTTTTTCCGGCGCCAATACGGTCAATCTGCTGACCGCGTTAGTGCCAAGTCCCGAACTGCGGAAATCCTTGTTGTTGGCAATGCTGAAGTAAAGATCAATCGCTTCCTGCTTCTTGCCCAGCGCCTCATAAGTTCGCGCCATGTTGAAATCAATGCCGGCAACGGCCAGGTTGCGAGGTTTGGCTTTCAGCTTCTGGTATTCGCTGATTGCTTCCTGGTACTTGCCCGCCGCTTCGTAACGTTGCGCCAAAGCGAGTTGAGCCTGCGCGCCGACATCGGAATCTTTTTGCGCCAGTTCTTTCAGCGTGGATTCAGCCTTTTCCGGTTCGAAGTAAAGCTGATGAGTTGCCGCCTGATAACGAGCCAGATCGCCGTAATAAGACGGATAATCGTTTGCCGCTTTGGTAAAAGCTTCGTAAGCCTTGCGATGCTTTTCGTCTTCGGAAGTGGCCACGTAACCCTGCGGATTGGGCGGGATCGGATTTTGAACCAGCGCATCATTCCAGCGGTATGCTTCCGCCAATGCTTCAGCCGCATTGTTCGCTCGACGCGAATAAATCATCCAACCGATTCCGGCCAAAGCAATCACGACTGCCGCCACCGTCAACCAGGTAAGAATCGGACGCGAATTGCTCTTCGCCCAACTGCTGGTGGTCACGAATTGTTCCATCAATGGGTCGCGCTTCAAATTCTGCGCGGATACTCGCCCTTTAGCCAATGTAGTACTCCTTCAGGAAAGAAATTGGGGCTGTGAGGAAAGCGAGAAAATAACGGCCATAGGATGCTATGTCAAGGCAGCGACAAACTCGCGCTTAATTCTTGGGCGCGCGATAACCGGGACGAGTGCGGGCGATGAAACCGGGACGTTTGATCTCGACGCGAATCTTGCGCCATTTGCCGTCGTGCCTTTCGTTGGTTGGGTAATAGGCCAGCGAATAGACCGTGCGCAATTCAGCGGCAATTTGGGCGTAAGCTGAATCGAGTTGCTTGAGTTCTTTGACCGGATAAACTCTGCCGCCGGTTTTATCCGCCATCTCGCGCAGTTCCTGTCTGGCCAGATAATAAAGTTGACGGTTAACCTGCAATCGCTCAGTCCGCGACAGTTCGCAATGACCGGCGTACAAAGAACCGATTCCGGCTCGACCGAACTCCTTGATGTATTTGTTCAGTTGTTTCCGTGAAAATTCGAAATGACTTTCGTCCGCGCAATCGCGCATCATTCCCGCGCCGGTGAAAGTTTCAGTGTCGAGTTCCAGGAAGTAGGCGCTGACCCTGAAATTTTCCAGCATCGGCAGAATCTTTTCGTAAGTGCCGAAGCCATACGAATCCACGCCGTCGGTCAAAGCGATGATCGCCTTTCGGCCTTCGACTCCTTTCAAGACCTCTTCCAGCGTCAATTGCAGAGCGTCATAAAACGAAGTTCCGGTTCCGGGTTTGAGCCTTTCCAGCGAATCTTCTATCTGCCGACGATCTTCTGTCAGGTCTTTCAGCAATTCGACTTCTTTGTTGAACTGAATGACTGCGACGCGGTCTTGCGGACGAAGCTCGTTCAGAAATCCGCGCGCGGCTCGTTTCATCAATCCCACGTCATCACGCGTGCTGCCGGAAGTGTCAATCAGCATAACCAGATTGAACGGAACTTCCGTGGCGTCGAAACTGGAAATTCTCTGCCGCACACCGTCTTCGTACACGGCGAAATCCTCGCGATTCAATCCGGCGTTGCTGCGATTGCCGTCGCGATCAGTCACAGCTATATCCAATGTCACCAGGTCTGTGTCCACGCGTATGGTTGCGGCGTCATCTTCTTTTCTGGGGTCTTGCTTTTTATCCTGAACCTCTTGAGTAAAAACGGGAATGATGCCAATCAGCAGGACAAAGACGCCTGTCACAATCGTCGTCAGCGATTTTTTCGGAATTGGCATATGTAACTCCTAGATAGTGTGAGAATCGTCCGCAGTATAGCCAAAGATACATTTCCCGCAACTTTGTTCGTCCTCCGTGTTGAATAGCCAGCGGCAAGCCATTACACTTTCGTTATCCCTGAATATGGCGACAATGAGTAAAGCGACAATCAAAGCAGTTGTTCTGACGATCAGCGATTCCGCCGCGCGCGGCGAACGCGAAGATTTATCCGGCCCGGCGGTCGTCGCCGACTTGCAATCGCTGAAAGCTGAAATCGTCGCCACGGAAATTTTGCCGGACGAAAGAGAATTGATCGCGGCTCGATTGCGGCATTTTGCCGATGCCGGCGCGGCCAATCTGATTGTCACCACAGGCGGAACCGGTTTGGCTCCGCGCGATGTGACGCCCGAAGCGACTCGTGACGTGATCGAACGCGAGGCTCCAGGTTTGGCCGAACTGATGCGCTCTGAAAGTTTGAAAATCACTCCCCTTGCCGCTTTGTCGCGCTCGGTTTGCGGAACTCGCAACCGCGCGCTGATCGTCAATCTGCCCGGCAGCGTGCGCGGCGCGCGGGAAAATCTGGCCGCCATCGCTCGCACATTGCCTCACGCGATTGACCTTTTGATGGAATAAAAACAAGGAGGAAGCTCAATGAAATTATTTGCCACCTGGCACCGAATGTTAACCGTCGTCATCATCAGTTCGCTGTTCATCAGCGTGATGGCGGCGGAAAACCCATACGACAAATTCCGCAACCGCGAATACACCAACAAAGGTTATCTTTCTGAAGAAGAAGAATTGAAGCTGGCCGAGGACGTTCACAAGGAAATCCTGAAACAGTTTCGACTGTCTGAAGACCGCCGCTTGAACGAATACGTCAACAATCTTGGTCAAAGGCTGGCCAGTCGTTCCGAACGCCGGAATATTCCCTGGCGCTTTTACGTCGTGGATGACAAATCCATCAACGCCTTTGCCACGCTGGGCGGACGCGTTTACGTCCACACCGGCTTGATCGCGTCAACCAACAACGAAGCTATGCTCGCCAGCGTCATCGGCCACGAAATCGGTCACATCGTCGGTCGGCACGGACTGGAAAACGTCAAGAAGGCTCAGAAGCTGGGCGTGTTCGCCATCGGAGCGACAATCGCCGGAGCAATTCTGGGCGGACAAACCGGCGCTGGCATCGGAGAATTGGTTGGCAATCTTGTGGCTGGCGGCTTTTTGATGAAACACAGCCGCGAAGCAGAACGCGAAGCGGATTTTCTGGGCCTCTACAACATCAAGAACGCCGGTTACAACACGGGCGGGATGATCGAGATGTTTCAGATGCTGCAACAAGTATCGAAAGGCGGAGGCGGTTCGCTGGGTTCGATTCTGGCCAGTCACCCTGATCCGCGTGAACGCGAAGAAAACACAAAGATCGAAATCGAACAGCATCTGAGCGGCACAGACCGTCGCGGCATCAGCAATTCCAACGATTATCAACGGCTGAAAGGCGGAGCGGCGACCAAGGTAAACGACACTCGCACCAGACCCAGGGGCAAGGTTCGTCCACGGCCTTGAGCGCTGCTGCGGTTCTGACTAAATCAAACCCAAAAACTTTTGGACAGGGTTTACAGGATTCAACAAGATGAAAATCATTGCGTTGCCAACTTGACACCAATCCTGATCAATCTTGTCAATCCTGTCTTTTACTCTTTATCTGATTATCGCTTGTTCTGATTTAGGCTGATTGAAAGGCAAGTTGAAATTGTATTCGCCACAAAAAGCACAGATGGAAAAATGCAATCCGGCAAAACACTCTGGCTGTTTTGTAACTTCTGCGCTTTTTGTGGCTTATCCATTTTTGCTTTCGCTTCGACGGGCGATGTTCGCCGGCTTAATGCTGGCGCTGTTATTTCCTGCTGGCGCGTTTGCCCAGAAGAAAGAAAAGGAGCGCCCGAAGCTGTTGCCGATGTCGCGAAGGGATTTTGCCGGAAAGGTAGTCCTGGTCCCGCGCGACGCGCGAATTCTGGAATTGAGGACGCTGGGACAGATTGCCGATCATTACCTGACGCTTCCGCCTTCGCGAATGCTGGATCCCGAACCGCAGCCAGAGCCATTGATCGAATGGTTGTCAGCGCAGGATTTCACGGGCACGACCGGCGCAGTGATTTCTCTGGAATCGTTGGCTGGCGATGCGACGGCGGAACAAATTCGCCAGCGTTTGCAAACCATCAAACAAATCCGCGCCAAAAATCCCAAGCTTCAAATTTACGGCTTCGCCTTGCTGGATTCATCCAATCCGATTTCCAAACAAATTTGCCAGATTGCAATTGAACTGACCGCCGAAAATTCGCTGGATTTTCTGTTGATCGGGCAAGACGAAGATTTGAGAATGAAACCGGCGCAGATTGCCAGAGCGCGTTTGATCGGCGAAATCGCCCGGCACGAAGCGACTCATCGTATAGGTTTTGACGATGACCCTGAGACGTCTGCGGCCACTTTGCTTGCGCGATTGTTCGTTTACCGTTACGCGTGGTCGCCGAAAATTCTTCCGGTCTATTCATCGAACGAAGGCCGACAATCCACCGATAGCCGCGACACTGCGCCGCTTGATCTGTCAATTGCGGCAAAAATCAATCTGAACGGCGGACAGGCATTGCCGCAAACTTCCGAATCCATTCCCAAGCTTGACGTTCTGCTTTACGTTCACACGCCGCAAACGAACGAAGAACAACGAGCGGCCTTTGCCACGAACATTTTTCAGACCATTGACAGAGGCGCGCGCGTCGCAGTCATTGATTTTTCGGAAACCAGAGAAAGCAAGGAAGCGCTGTTGGCGGAACTTCGCCGCCATAAATTGCTCGGCAAAATTATCGCTTATGCGTCGTGTTTGCCGACGGGAGACCCTGCGGATGAACCCACGCGCGAAGCCGCCAGTCGAGCATTGGCGCAAACGACGGTATTTTTCGTGGCGATGAAATCATTGCGCGATGACCTTGACCGTGTTCATAGAATTGATCGCGCTCAGGTCAATATGCTTTTCAGTCGTATCCTGAAAGATTGGGCTTACGATCTGATCGTCCGCCCGCAACTGGATCAATTCGTCAAAGAGCGACTTCAATCCGATCCGTATAAACTCGATGAAGCCGCCGACCGCGCCGAAAAGTTCACTTACGACGCGCTGAAACCAATGGCCGATCAACTTTTCGACGAACAGTTCCGGCGCAACACTCACGTTTATTTGATGAACAGCGGTTCGCGAGCGCAATTTCGCGTCAGTCTGTTGCAACGCCTGCAAATCAGATTTCCGCTTCAGAAAACTTCCGAAGCCGAAATCAGACAGATGATTCACACCTTTTACGAAGGCACGCTGGAATCCCTCAGATAAAATTTTTCCCGGAGGAACATCCCCAACTCATGTCCTTAATGCTTTCAGAGATCGAACAGCAACCCGCCGCCATCGAACGAACTATCAAACGCGAATCCGGGAAGATCAAAAGCTTCGCCGCCAGGTTGAAAAACAATCGCCCAAGATTGATCGTGCTGGTGGCGCGCGGCAGTTCAGATAACGCCGCTCTGTTCGGACGTTATTTGCTGGAACTGACGACAGGCATTCCGGTTTCGCTGGCTGCGCCCGCCATCCACACGCTTTACAAAGCGAAGTTGGATTTGCGCGACGCTCTGGTCATCGGCGTGTCGCAATCGGGCGAAGGCGTTGACATCAACCTGACGCTGGAAAACGCCAGACAAAGCGGAGCGACGACGCTGGCCATCACCAACGAAGCGGAATCTTCGATGGCGAAACTGGCCGACGAAACTTTTTTGATTCACGCCGGACGCGAACGCAGCGTCGCCGCGACGAAAACTTACACCGGACAATTGCTGATCTTTCATTTGCTGGCGCGCGCGCTCGGCGATGAAAAGAAAACGATGGGAATCGAACGACTGCCGGAATTGGCCGCCGAAGCGTTGAAGCTGAAACCCGATGTCGCCGCGATGGTCGAACGTTACGCCTTTATGGAACAGTGCGTCGTCGTCGGGCGCGGTTTGAATTACGCCAACGCTTACGAGTTCGCTATCAAGTTGATGGAAACCTGTTACGTCGTGGCCGAGCGTTTTTCAGGCGCGGATTTTCTGCACGGACCGATTGCGATGATTGATCCGGGCTTTCCGGTCTTCGTCTTCGCGCCTTCCGGGCCGACGCTGACCGGGACGAAAGAGTTGCTGGCCAAATTGAAACTCATCGGGGCCGAAACGCTGGCGATTTCCGGCGAAGCTTCCGTGCTGAAAATGGCCTCGCGTGGAATCAAAATGCCGCAGATTCCCGAACTGCTGTCGCCGATTCCTTACATCATACCGGCGCAATTGTTCGCCGCGCTGCTGGCCGAAGCCAAAGGCCTGACGCCGGATCAACCACGTTCCTTGTCGAAGGTGACGAAGACTGTCTGAAATTGCTGGGAACGCACGCG
>CAYRQB010000064.1:0-7991 GCA_964426025.1 uncultured Heliomicrobium sp. | reverse complement strand
TGGGAACGCACGCGCCCTCGCGTGCAGGTCTTGGCTGTTGAAGCAAAGTGTGCCGCCAGACAACTTGCACGCGAGGGCGCGTGCGTTCCCAGTTTGACAGGTTGATACAAAATGAATTTCGTCGGTTCGTAAACCCAGACCGGTTTCAACCATTCGGGAGCGTTTTCAGGATCGCCGAGCGCCTTCAGTTCCTTCCGCTCTTTAATTTCGCGTTTGCCGATGATGATGTAATCCGCTCGGTTGTTTTCCAGCCACACGCGCAATTCTTCAATTGATTTGACCTGAGGAAAGAAAACCCACTGCTGACGACTCATATAAGGCAGATGAGGTTTGCGCGCGACGATGCGCAGAGAATTCGGCGAAGCTCCAATGCCGGACAGATAATCGCGAGCGCCGATCAGTTCAACTGGTTGAGCTTCGAGGAATGTCTTCACGTCTTCGCCGGAAGCCGCAAGCGAAGACACGAACATCGCCGCGACGATTGCAATCGGAATTGCGGAGAAAGCCGTTTGCCGCATCCAACCGCGTTCGCGGGCGATTTGCAACCATCCGACCGCCGCATAAACCGCAAAACCTGCGTACAAAGTCATGACGAAAAAGTAATATCGGGTTTCCCAATGATTGAGCGCCATCAGTAGCAGATACAAGATTCCGGCGATCAATACGACTGAAACCGCCTTCGATCTTTTCCTGAACAAAGCCATGGCGACGCCAATCCAGGCCAGCCAGGCCACAGCGCCGACAACCAGATTTTCCTTGAACGTGCTTCGCAGGCTCTCCAGCAGATTCAGCGGATAACGTTTGACCAGTCGAGCCGGGTCATAAGCGATGACGTCGCCGAAGGATTGAAACCTTTCGTCAAGCTTGCGAGTGGCGTCCTGGTTGGTCTCGCCTCCGGCAAGTTCAGGATAAAATTCCGTCGCGATGTTCAGGTAGTTGGTGTTGTAAAGCGGCGAGCCGTGATGTTTGAAATTCGCTATCAGCCACGGCGAAGCGGTCAGAAAAAACACGGCGATGAAGATGGCTGAAAGTTTCAATCGCTGACGCCAGTTTTGATCGAACAGGTCCAGCAGCAGGATTCCTACCAGAAAAGCCGCCAGCAAGAACAGTCCGTTGTATCGAACCAGATAAGCCGCTCCGGCGATGAACGCTGAAAGCGCAATTCGCCAACGCAACCCCCAACGCTCGCCCGTGAAGACAACCAGCGCAATCAAACATATCAACAGAAAAAATACGTCCGTCGCAGCGTTGATTGAAAACTGTGGGAATTCTCCGCTGACGATGGCGATCAACTGCGCTCCGACGCCAACCCAAAAATCGAACAAGCGCGAAAAAAGCAGAAAGACAAACCATCCGCACAGCACCGCGCAAACCACAGACAACCATTTGCCGACGGTGAATAGATCGTTGCCGAGTCCGGTCAGTTTGCCGATCAAGCCAATCGCCGCCGGATAACCCGGCCCCTGAAATGTGTTTTCCGGAAATTGTCCAGTCATTAAACGCTCAGCATCCGGAGCGTAAAAATGATAGAAGTCGGTTTCAGTAGCGTAATTTCCGAACGGATGTTGCCGGGCAATATATGAAAGAGTGAGCAGATGAACCAGGCAGACAAGCAGAGGCAGCCAACGTTTCATAAATCAAAAGGCAAAAGGCAAAAGGCAAAAATCAAAAGGTTCAACATCTGTTTAGTTTTTGCCTTTTGAAATCAGCCCTTTGCCCTTTGATTTTCTTTCCCTCAGATATTTTTGCGTTTCATTTCATCCAGCATGTATTCAGCCGAACGCCAAGCCAGGGCCATGATCATCAGCGTCGGATTTTTGTGCGTTCCCGATGCGAATGCCGCGGCGTCAACGACGAACAGATTCTTCACGTCCCAAGATTGATTGAACTGGTTCAACACGGAAGTTTTGGCGTCGCTGCCCATGTGAACGGTTCCCATTTCGTGAATGGAATGTCCGGCGACATCCGGCGCGTCGGGCAATTCCACATCAACGGCTTTGGCTTCGGTGAAGATTTCTTCGTAGGTCTGGCGGATGTATTTGAACATCGCCCGCGAATTGTCATCCAGCGGATGATGAATCTTCAGAACCGGAATTCCCCATTTGTCTTTCACATTCGGATCGAGTTCGACGTATTTGTCCGGGCCGGGAAGCATTTCTCCGTGCGCGGCCAGAACGACGCGAGCGCCGGTCCATTTGCGGACTTCTTTTTTGAATTCGCTGCCGAAGCCGCGAATCCGTTTGGGGCTTTTATCCGGCTTCATGCGTATGCGCGAAGAAGGTTCGATCTGGAATCCGCGCACGAAATCGCGCTTTTCGTTCGGACGGAAATATCCGAACCAGGGAATGATCAGGTGAGAACTGCCTATGCCGTCGCCCGCTTCGCGCGGTTGCCAGAACAAATCTGGAAAATAAGCCTGACCGCCGACGTCCAGATGCTCGATGAAGTTTTTGCCGATCAGCCCGCTGGAATTGGCTATGCCGGAATGCAGCAACAATCGCGTGCTTTCCAGAGTCCCGCAGGCAACGACGACTGAACGCGCGCGGACTTCGTTGGTTTTGCCCGTCGCTTTGTCAACATAACTGACGCCGCTGGCCAGGCCTTTGGCGTTCTTGTTGACCTTGTAAGCCATCGCGTTCGGAATCAGCGTGAAGGTTTTTGGATACTTCGTCATCAGCGGCACTACCTGACGAAAGGCCGAATTGTAAAACGAATGCGTTTCGCATCCGTCGTCGCAGGCTGCGCAATAATGGCATTGAGCGTAACCGTTGTGCTTCTGAGTCAACATCGCCCGACGAACGCGAATAGTACGGACGCCGACTTTCTCGGCGGCTTTTTTGATGATCCAATCGGAGCATTTGAAATTGACCGGCGGCAGAAAATGATCGCTGTCCGGCAAATCAGGGTGATTCTCTTTCGCTCCGCAGACGCCCATGAACTGCTCGGCTTTGTCGTAATACGGAGCGATGTCCTTGTACTCAACCGGCCAATCCAAGCCTTGTCCGTCGCGCGAGCGCATTTTGAAATCGGCTTCGTTGAAACGATTGGCAAACCGTCCCCAGAACATCGTCCGTCCGCCGACATTGCGCGCGCGAAACCATTCATAAGGCATTTTATCCGGCGTCGTGTAAGGTTCTTCTTTCGACGGACCTGTCAGCGAATACCTCTTCTTGAACTCTTCGCTTTTCGACAGTTCTTCTTTCTGCCCGCGATATTCGTCTGTGTAAGGAAAGGGATCGTGATAAGGAAAATCAACCAGATGTTTGCGCAGCGGCCCTGTTTCCAGCATCGCCACTTTCAATCCGGCCTGCACCAATTGCCAGGCAGCCGTTCCACCGGCTGCGCCGGAACCGACAATCACTACGTCATAAACAGGCTGCTGACTTCTAACAGTTCGCCTTTGAACCCACATAAAGACAATCCTTTCTGAAGCGTCCGGTCGCGACCGGTACTATAACGATGGTCTCGCCCTGTGTTCGGGTATTTGATTTTTGATCGGGTGAAGCACGGAGTATGTCTCAGAAATCATTTTATGTGGCGGGTTATGAGTTGTCTAGCCATTGGTTTTACCAGCCCGCGTCAGCGGCCATGTTGTTTGAGCGATTGGCGAATCCGAGCCTGTAGCTTTTCGCCGAGTCCCGGCACGCTGTCCAATCCTCCGCCCGCGACGAATTTGGCGAAATCGTCCAGGTTGGTCAGGCAGAATTGGTGATAGAAAATCTTCAGCGTTTTGATGCCGACGCCGTCAACTTTCAATAAGTCCAAAGCGCTTTCGGGAATTTCGGAGCGGACTTCATCCCAGAGTTTGAAACTGCCGGTCAAGAGCAAATCAACGATCTTTTTGCTGATGGCTTCGCCGATGCCGGGCAAATCGCGCAAACCGGCAGAGCCTTGTTCGGCGACGATTTCCGCCAGCGGCTGAGGCCAGTCTTCAATCGTGTCGGCGGCGGATTGATAGGATCGAACTTTGAAAAAATTGTCTCCGCGCAAATCCAGCAGGTTGGCCAGATGGCGGAAGACTTCGGCTATCTGTTGATTGGTCATCGTTCAAGTTGTTATTTCAACCACGGGGAGCACTGGGATCACGGGGACGAACAATAACTGGTTAATTGAGTTTCCCCGTGCGCCCCGTGGTTGAAACTTCCTGTTCAGGCAATTTGCCAGTCAGCGATTCCAGAAAAGCCACCAACTCGGCCTGCTCTTCATCGGTCAAGGCCAGCGGCTCCAATTCCCAATCGCGAGCGATGTTATCTTTTCCGCCCGCGCTGTAAAACCTGACGACATCGGCCAAAGTCTTTGCGCTGCCGTCGTGAAAGTATGGCGCAGTCAGAGCGATGTTACGCAGTGTCTGTGTTCGGAACGCGCCGATGTCAAAAACCACGTGGCTGAAACGAACGCGTCCAAGCTCATCTCCGCCCGGTTGTCCGGCCAGATGTTCGATGACTTGCTTCGCGTGTTTCGTTTCGATTGCGTTGTAAGCCTGGCGCGAAAGTTTATCGAAGTTCGGATGATTCATCGCCACACCAGTGTTGTGATACTGAAAATCAGTGAAGAACGGCATGGCGTCGTTGAATGTGTGGCAGCGCGAACAACGCGCTCGACCGCGAAAGAGCGCGAATCCGCGTTTGGCCGCATCGCTGATGGCATCTGTCTGTCCGTGCAGAAAGCGGTCGAAAGGAGAATCAGCCGCGATCAACGTCCGTTCATAAGCCGCGATGGCCAGCCCGACGCGCGCGATGTTCGCTTCTCCGCCGAAGACCGATTGAAATTCCGCGCGGTAATCGGCCAGCGCGCGCAATCTGGCGACGACTTCATCGTGCGAGGCGTTTCCCATTTCCAGCGGATTGGTCAGAGGTTGAATCGCCTGGTCTTCCAAACTGCCCGCTCGTCCGTCCCAAAACTGATTCGGCGTGAACATGGCATTGAGCAATGTCGGAGAATTGCGCGTGCCGAGTTTGCCGCCGATTCCTTCGGCAACGGTTTTTCCATCGGCGAACGCCAGCTTCGGATCGTGACAGGTCGCGCAGGAAACCTTGCCGTCAGCCGACAATCGCGCGTCGAAAAACAATTTGCGTCCGAGTTCGACTTTCGCCGCCGTCAATTGATTGTTGCGCGGCACGTAATAATCCCAGGTGTCGGCTGGCAATCCGCGCGGTATTGCCAGTTTCAGTATCGCTTGCTGCGCTGGGAAATTCGGCGCAAGCATTGCGCAAGCCCACAAAATAAAGGCCAGCGCCGCCAGCAATCTCGGCAAACGCCTGAAGGATTGTCGCCCCTGCATTTTCATTTGCTCTTTCTCCAACCAATTCAGAATTACAATCCGAAACGACGGTATTATGAAAACGATCGTCCTCATACACAATATAACAGACATAAATTTCGCGGCGAATGCTGTTGACCGACACATTCCCCGTCTAACTTTAAAACTGTTGCTTAATTTGATTACTGAACATCAAAATATGTGCGCTCTCTTTGCTGTCGCATTTATGCAAATCACGCAGGCGAGTTTATGAGTCTGACACAGACAACACGGCAAAAGTGGGAATTGACTGCGGAAGCTTTCTCTAAATTGCTCGCGGCCTTCGATCCGGTTCCTGCTCGCGCGGGCGCAAAGTACGAATCAATCCGAACGGCGTTGGTCAAATTTTTCGATTGGCAAGGGGCCATCTTTCCTGAAGATTTGGCTGACGAAACATTGAATAGAGTGGCGCGAAAGCTTGACGAGGGTTTGCAACTGCAAGCCCCGGACAATTATTGCCACGGAGTCGCAAGATTGGTGCTGCTGGAATCACGTAAACGATCCGACAATCGCCGAGTGGAGATGGACGAGATAGGGGAAATGCCTGCCGAGAATGAAGAAACCAATCTGGCAGATGAACGACGAACCTACTTTGAACGCTGTCTGGGCGAATTGCCCTTAGAAAGTCGTCAATTGGTTCTGCGCTATTACCAGGAGGATAAACAGCAAAAAATTGATGGACGTCAGATGCTGGCGATTCAGTTGGGAATTCCGCTCAACGCTTTGCGCAGCCGTGTTCAGAGAATACGCGATCGGCTTGCCCGATGCGTCAGAAGACAGCTATCTCAAAAAAAATATTCGGCAGCAACCTGAAAATTAATCGGCATGGATCAGCCTCGACAGCCAGTTATAGGTAGAAAGATTTGGTTTGCCTGTTCATGGCTTAAACACCGTGTGTATCAACACTCTCGTGAGACAAAAGGAATGAAGATCGAATCCGAAAACCAGACAAACCGCATGCGCAGCTATTTGTTGGGACAGTTGCCGGAGTCTGAACAGATTGCTCTGGAGCAGCTTTTTTTTGCCGACCGCGAAACGCTGGAACACATGCAGGAAATCGAGTTTGATCTGATTGACAGCTACGTTCGCGGCAAACTGCCTGATGCCGAACGTCAACAGTTCGAAAGCCATTATCTGACGACGCCTCAGCACCTGGAGCAGGTCGAGTTCGCCAAAGAGTTGTTATGGCATGCGGACGAACAAACTTCGAAATCACCTTCCCAACAATCGGATTCGTTTTGGCAACTACTGTTGGCCAGTTTGAGAATGCCACAGTTCGCGCTGGGCGCGGCAACGATGGCTGCGATTCTGATCTTTTCAGGCGGAATCTGGCTGAACCGGCAACGAGCAAACCTGCAGCAGGAAATTGCTCGTTTGAATGCCGAACGGTCAGCCGAACAACAACGCTCCCGTGAACTTGAAGAGCGGGTCGCGCAGCAGAACCAACAGAATTCTCAATTGAACACGGAACTTGACAGGTTACGGACGGAAAATGCTCCGGCCACGCGGCCAACTCTCGCCTCTTTCATTTTGCTTTCAACTGTGCGTGGCGGAAGCCAACAGCAAACCTTGAAAATCCCTTTAGGCACTAACAGGGTCAGACTGCAAATCAAACTCGAAAGCAATGATTTCAGCCGTTACCAAATCACTTTGCGTCCGGTTGACGGCGGTCAGAGTTGGAATCCCGGACCGGTCAATGCAGTCACAGACAAAAAAGGCACAACAATCAGCGTCAAAATTCCAGCCGCAAGATTCAGCAGCGGTGATTACATTCTGACGCTGAACGGCGTTGATCCCACCGGAGCAATTGAAGAAGTCAACCGCTACTTTTTCAGAATTTCCACCAAATGATCAGCCTCTGATTTTTCCCTTACGGAATTTTTCCAACCTCAAAATAAAAAAAAGCCGACATGCCTTAATGCTGACGGCCACTACGGATTGAAGGCTGTGAACACCGCGCGCTTCGATGCGGGTTTTCACGGCAAGCTGCAATTCAAACCTTAGGAGGGATTATGCGTTCAGCAAAAAATCTGTTAGCAGTTCTCATTTGCGTGTTGTTCTGCCTGCCAACCGTTACAGCACAGGACAGGCAACAACAGGCGCAGTCAGTTAAACCGACGCCGGATGTGAGGATCATTGTTCAGCGCGATCAAATACGATTTGCCGCTCAGAAGATCGTCGAGGAAATGCGCCTGCAGGTCTTCGATCAGACGGGCGAACCGGTTTATGACAGCGGCTCAATCTTCGAGCCTGAGATCAACTGGCCGTTGCAAAACGGCAATGGAGTGGCTGTCGCGAGCGGGCTTTACGCTTACACGCTTTCTGTGAAAGAACCCGGCCAGGATTCAGCGCGCTTGCGTCGCGGCCATTTCATCATTGATCGTGCCAAAGAGCGCGACGGAAATGCCGATAAGTTATGGGTCACAAGTCAGAACGATAACGGCGTTGGGGCGGATTTGACCGTGGCTCGCGACGATAATTCAACTGTGATTGGGGTAGCCACCGACAGTGAACGGACAATTGAGCCGCGCGCCGAAATGCAGGATCGAACTGCCAACGATCTTCAGACGACGACAAAGACCAAGCCACAAAGCGCCGCCAACGCGCTTTCCACCATCGGTAGAATTGCCAAATTCATCGGAGCCAATAATGAACTCGGCGATTCGATCATCACTGAAACAACCGGTCTCTT
>CAYRQB010000063.1:0-22094 GCA_964426025.1 uncultured Heliomicrobium sp. | reverse complement strand
ACCAGAATGTCGTTGATGCAATGCGCGACCAGATCGTAACCGACCGTGTCGTGAATGCCCGTGGCAAAGGCCAGCTTCAGTTTCGTGCCGACTCCGTCGCAACTGGCCACCAGCACAGGTTCGCGAATGTCGTTGAACAATCCGCTGAACATTCCGCCGAAGCTGCCGATTTCCGACATGACGTTTTCGTTGAAAGTCGAACGAGCCAGTTTTTTGATTCGCGCCGTGGCTTGATTGGCAGCATCAATGTCCACGCCGGCGTCTTTGTATGTGATTGGGTTTGTCATATTTTGAAACCTGTCGCGTCGGAATCTTCCCCGTGTTCCAGATCATTCCTCAATTTTGTTATCCGTCGAAGCGTGGCGTCCTTGCCCTGCTCATCCAGCAAAATATTGATCACCAGATGCTCTCCTGCTTTTGCGCCCGGCGGCAAATGATCGAGCGGCAAATCGAACTGAACGCCGTCTTCATCGCCAAGAACGATAACGGCCAAACCGTTTTCGATGCGATCAATATAAGCCTGGAAGCTGATGGAATTTTGCCCGTCGTCAGTCAATCTCTTCTCTTTTCGCCGAACCTTTTGCCGATGCGGCTGCCCTTTTCGGCTGGTTCAACAGTAAATCGTCAAATTCGATTCTGCCTTGCCACAACGAAGCCAGATTGGCCTGTCGCGCAGTAGAGATTTGAAATGTGTTGCCGTCGGTGATGACGGCGATTTCTCCGCTCAAATCGGTTCTGTAAACCTGAACTTTCGCTTTTCGCAAACGGTCCAGCGTCGGTTGCGACGGATGACCGTAACGATTGTCGGCGCCACATGAAATGATCGCCGCTTGCGGATTGACCGCTTTCAGAAATCTGTCGCTGGTGGCGTGACGCGAACCGTGATGGCCGATTTTCAAAACCTGAGTCTGCAAAAACGATTTGGATTTGACCATTTCGGCTTCGGTTTCGGCTTCGGCGTCGCCGGTAAAAACCATGGCGAAGTTTCCGTAACTCAGCCGCAAGACCACAGAGTTTGCGTTTTCAACACTGCCGCCTTCGCGAACTTCGGTGATCCAGCGTTTGTCGCCGCGCGGATTGAAAGATTCGATTCTGACTCCGGAATCAAGATCGAAAGTCTGTCCGCGATTCGCCACAATGAAATTCACTTTTCGCTCTTTGACCGCGCGCATCAACTTTTCGTATTCGTCGCTGGCGAAAGTCTGTCCGCTGTCCAGAAGGCTTTTGACCGTCAATTTGCCGATCACTCGCCGCAGACCGCCGATGTGATCGGCGTGCGGATGAGTCGCAACCGCCAGATCAATCGTTTTGAGATTTCGACGCTGAAGCGCCGTGACGACCGCATCGCCTGCTCGCGCATTGCCAGCGTCAATCAAAACCGTTTTGCCCGCGGGCGAAACGATCAACAAACCGTCGCCCTGCCCCACGTCCAGCGCGAAGATTTGCAGCTTGCCTTTGGTTTCAAACGGCGGCGCGGGAATCGGCTCGACGGTTTTGTGTCGCCTCAGCCAGTAAATCACTCCGGCAACAATGGCGGCGACGACAATGATGGCCAGCAGCGTTTTCAGAAATCGCATGGTCAATCCGCCGCCACCGCTTCTCGTTCTCGCGAAGTCAGCACGTTGACGCCAAGCTCAGTCGGATATTTTCCGGTGTAACAGGCGGTGCAGAACTTCGTTCCACCGCCATCGCCGCAGGCTTCAAGCATGCCTTTCATAGACAGATAACCCAGGGAATCGGCTTCCAGAAAATCGCGAATCTCTTCAACCGAATATTGCCAAGCGATCAGCTCTTCGCGGGTCGGCGTGTCCACGCCGTAATAACAGGGCGCGATGGTTGGCGGACAACTTATTCGCATGTGAACTTCGCGCGCTCCGGCGTCGCGAACCATCTTGACGATCTTCTTTGAAGTCGTGCCGCGAACGATCGAATCGTCAATCAGCACGACGCGCTTGCCTTCGATCAAATCGCGGACGGGATTGAGTTTGATCTTCACTCCGAAATGGCGAATGGAAGATCGCGGTTCGATGAACGTGCGCCCGATGTAATGATTCCGCATCAGGCCGAAACGGAACTTCAATCCGGATTCAGCCGCAAAACCGATTGCCGCCGCCACGCCGGAATCCGGCACGGGAACGACTATGTCAGCATCAGCCGGGGATTCGCGCGCCAGATAACGGCCAAAAAGATGACGGCTCTTGTTGACGCTGCGCCCGAAAACCAGCGAATCAGGCCTGGAAAAATAAACGTGTTCAAACACGCAATGCGAAGTCGGTTTCGGCGCGAACGGATAAAACGACCTCACGCCGTCAGCGTCAACAACCACGACTTCGCCCGGTTCGACATCGCGAACGTAAGTGGCGCCAATCAAATCGAAGGCGCAGGTTTCCGAAGCGAAAACCATGGCGCCATTCAGTTCGCCCATGCACAAGGGACGAAAACCGCGCGGGTCGCGCACGGCGACGAGCTTTTCCGGCGTGACGAAGAGCATGGAAAACGCGCCTTCGTCCGTCCGCAAAGCCTCGATAATCGCTTCGACAACATCGTCTGCGCGCGAACGAGCAATGCGATGCAAAACGACTTCGGTGTCGGAGGTGGAAGAAAAAATTGCGCCGTCTTTTTCCAATTGGCTGCGGGCGTCGGCTGCATCGGGAAGATTGCCGTTGTGGCAAAGCGCGATCTGACCGAAGCTGCATTTGACAGAAAACGGCTGAGCCTCATTCAAACTGACTTTGCCCGCGGTCGAATACCGAACGTGACCAATGGACGAATTGCCCGGCAACTCACTCAGATTATCTTCGTTGAAAATGTCGCTGACGTGTCCCATGCCGCGTTCGGCATACAGGCGTTCGCCGTCGGATGAAACTATCCCCGCCGATTCCTGTCCGCGATGCTGCAAAGCGTACAGACCTAGATAGGCGAGACGCGACGACTCTTCGTGGCCGTAAATGCCGAAGACGCCGCACTCTTCTCGAAATTTATCGAACATAGCTTTTAATGGAGATTGATAAATCGGTCGAGTTAAGTCGCAGTATAAACAATCCGGCGGGAAGCTGAAATAGCGTGGAGGGAGGCCATGAAAGAAGATTTGTAAAAGATGAAGCGGATCGTGGCGGTTTAACTGTCACGACCGCTCCATCTTTTTTTGGGTGTCGTCATCAGATGGCGGTCGCCCCGCCGTCAACGACGAAAACCTGGCCGGTGACGAACGAAGATTCGTCCGAAGCCAGATACAATCCCATCCCGCCGATTTCGTCCGGTCGGCCAACGCGCGGAATTGGTTGAGTCGCTTCCAGCTTCTTGACGTAATTTTCGTTCTTCCAGAAATACTCGCTGAAATCCGTCTCGATCAAACCGGGCGCGATGGTATTGACGCGGACATTGTGTTTGCCGAATTCCAAAGCCCAATTTCGAGTCATCATAATCAGCGCGGCCTTTGTTGCGCTGTAAAGCAATCCGCCTTTCTGCGGACGCAGACCGGCAATCGAAGAAATGTTGATGATCGAACCTCCTGTGCCGCGTTCGATCATTTTCGGAACGACCAGACGAATCAATCGCACCGAAGACAGCACATTGATCTCAAACATTTTGGCGAACATTTCGTCCGTGACTTCCAGCGCAGGCCCTTGCCCAATGTTGGTGGCGCTGTTGTTGACCAGAATGTCTGCCGGGCCGAAAAGTTTTTCGGTTTCCTTGACCAGATTTTCCATATCATCCAATCGCCCAACGTGACAGGCCACAGGCGCTATCTTGCCGGACAACGAGGCGAATTCCTGAACCGTCGCTTCCAGATTTTCCAGCTTGCGACTGGCGATGACGACGTTGGCTCCGGCCTCGACCAGGCGCTTGGTGATCGCTTTGCCGATTCCGCGACCGCCGCCGGTGACAATGGCAACTTTGCCTTGCAGATTTCCTGCTGTGCTCATTTTGCTTGCTCCTTGTTGTTTTGAATTTTGACGGAATGAACGTTTCGTATCTTATTCGCTGACCGAACCGGATTGAAAGGCGTTTTGCCGCTCATTCTCAAAACCTGATTGGTTCGATCGTTCCGATGAAATGCCGGAAATCATCGCTTTCAATCCGTTTCGGAATTCCGTCAAAGTCATGCTCATCCAGATTTCGCGGAATTGCTGAAAGTATAAAGACCGTCGCTGGTCGTAACTGGTCAGCAATTTTTCCAGCGCCGGAAGCTCGCGACTTTCAGGTTTCAGGCGTTTGAGCCTTGTCAACTCGTCTTCGATTACCTTGCCTTGAGTAACGCAATCCTGAATCTGTCCCAGAAAATCCTGCATGCGTTTAAGCAGATCAATCAGCAATGCCAGACGATCAGGATACAAATCGCGAAGCTGTTCGGCGCTGTAACGAAGCCGTTTTCCCGAAATTCGCAAATTATGAAGCTGGTCATAACCCGGCGTTTGTTGCGGGTCAGGCCAGTGCGAGTAAAACTCCTTCAGCCTGATGCGAAGGATTTTGATCGCGCTGTCGTTAATCGGATCGTCAGCGGAAACTTTTTTGACTTTAAGCGGCTTGCTCATCTCGCTCCTCCACGCCGATCTGAATCAGGTCTTCCACGCGCGATGGAGACTCGTCTACGCCGGAAAACTCTTTTTTGAATGCCGCGTACTCTTCACCCTGTAAATAAGCCGTCAGTCGCTGTAATTGCCTGCGCCGTCTGGCGCCCAACTGTTTGATAAACGTGCCGATGGCAGACTTTTCTTCTTCTGCCAGGCTTTTTCGACTCAGCTTCAGGGCGTCAATCATTACATCCAGATCGCGCACTCCTCCCAGAGCGTCAGCCAGGTTTTTCAAATTGGCTCGCAATCGGCGGCGGTCATTTTTGCTCAAACAAACTGCAAAGTTGCTCAACGCCACGCGCAGGCGTCGAATGCCGACGCGCATATCGTGAACCGCCTCGACATCTCCTTTCATTGCCTGCTCTTCGTGTCGAATGATTGCCTGTTGAAGTTCGCAGAACAATTTTTGGGTAAACCGATCTGTGGACTCTGCCTGCTGCAAAGTCTCGCCTGTAAGCATGCTTTTTTCTCCAAACTACCTTCTCGATTGAATGACGGAAAATTCTGTGCCCTAGTACTTTAGAGCCACAAGACGGCAGCGGCAACACTCAGATTGTTCGAGATTGAAAAATTTTTGGCAAAAAAGCTGGAAGAAGATGGCTATTGCGCGTTTGTTATCAGTGCCAGCAAGATCTGCTGGTGTTGGGTAAGGATGTGGCGGTCCGATGCCGGTAATAACAACCCCCGCTGCTACCTCTCGACTAGCTCTTTGGCGCGAAAAAGGCCGATTGTACCCAGTGAGCAATCGGCCTTTTCGCTGCCCACTAAACGATTTTTTTCACCCTCACCCCATAACAGGCTTCAAAACGAAGTTCTGAGTCTCGCCTTAAGGCGGTTGAATTGACTAATGAGACAGCCGCCTAAAGGTGGGACAAAGCAAAATTTTTTATTTCAGTCCATTGAACTTCCATCATCTGCCCACAATCCCGACTTTCATTTCATCCGCATCGCAATTGGTCAACAGCGTTTTATAAGTCGAGCTTTTCCAACAAACCGTAGCTTGACCGACTTGGAAGAGTAGAGTACAACAGACGCCAAGTTGCAGAGCAACCTCATCAGTTGCCGCTACTGTTAAAATCTCGAAGCTGCACAATTTGTTTCGAGTTGGCGAAATCCAGACACAGGAGGTGCGCGTGCATCGCATTCCGCGCTACTGCTCACTTGATGGCTTCACCGAGTTGAGTTCATCGCTCGATGGAGTCGTTTTGCGCGCCCTCGCCCCCTTCGACACAGTCTGCGCTCGAACGCTGAACACCAACTATTACATCTTCATCCTCGACCCCGAAAACGGCAAGGCGTTGGTTCAGGGCGGACGTTACTTCGCTGAGCCAATCGAAGCGACAGTCAGCGGCTCGACCTTTGGCGGATGCATGCTGAAGATGGGATGGTTGGGCATTGGATTCAGGATCGAATTTTACCTCGGCGGCCAACGCATCATCACTTCCCCTGTTCAATCGCTCTGCATCGAACATGGCGACAATTGACCTCATCTTTTCCTTCTGATCAACCACAACAATAAAAGCGCCGTCGTTCCGCCGGAAATGTCTATCAGGCTGTCGTAAATCGAACCGCCGCGAGAATGCGTTAAGGTCTGATGAAATTCGTCAGTCAGCGCGTATCCGCTCATAATCAGCCAGGAATAAATCGCCTGACGCCACGACCACGGCCTGTTTAATCCTCTGCGAAATCCTCTGAACAGCAACAACGTCAGAATTCCGTATTCGGTGAAGTGCGCGGATTTACGAATCAGAAAGTGAATCGGTTGAAATTGCTCGAGCGTCAGGCTGGGAATGAAATGGTGCAGGATGGTGTAAAACACTGAACCGGTGTTTTCACCTGAAAATGAATCGGTTGAGAAATAGAAAATAATCGCCATCCAAAACAGAGGAGGCAACCAATAACGCATTCCTGATTGAGAATTGTTTCCATCAAACTTTGAATTCATTGATAAGCTGTCTTGATCTTTCAGCATTTCCATCTGACTAATGCAGAGTCACTGACTTAACGCAAAGACGCCGGGTGACAATGGCGCAATGCCATTTTGATTGTGCCAACTTGAATCGTTTACTTGTTGAAACCAGCTTTGCGTCTTCGAATCTTTGCGACCTTGCGTTGAAATCGTCCTTCTTGCGTAAATCCTATCCATAAAATATTCGCTTCGGGCTGAAGCTTTCAAACCGTAGCACACCTGCGTAAGAGCGAGAAATGGCGATTTATATCGGGCCGACCGAGCCAACAAATTAGTGGAGGCTGCCGGCAACCCAAATGCTTTTGTCTGCGTATTAAGCCGTGTGCTAAATTCCTGCACGTCAATTCAGCGGCACAATGTCGGATTGCGCCGGAGTTTCACGAGGAGTAAGTTTGATCACCGCCACCACCAATCGCCTGAGCGAACTTCAACAGACCATCGAAAGCGTTATTCGCGGCAAATCGGAAGCCGTGCATCTGGCCATTGTCTCGCTGCTTGCGGGCGGACATCTGCTGGTCGAAGACGTTCCCGGCGTAGGCAAAACCACGATGGCGCAAACCATCGCGCGATGTCTGGATTGCAGCTTTCAACGAATACAGTTCACCAGCGATTTGCTGCCATCGGACATCGTCGGTGTTTCGATCTTCAACCAGCACACAGGCGAATTTGAATTCAAACCCGGCCCGATCTTCGCCAACATCATTCTGGCCGACGAAATCAATCGCACCACGCCGAAAACGCAAAGCAGTTTGCTGGAAGCGATGGCTGAAGGGCGCGCGACAATTGAAAACCAGACTTACGACCTGCCTCGCCCGTTTCTGGTTCTGGCCACGCAAAATCCCATCGAACATCACGGCACTTACCCATTGCCCGAATCTCAACTGGATCGTTTTCTGATGCGCGTGCGGATGGGTTATCCGGCAGTAGCCGAAGAAAAAGAGATTCTGCGCCAACATGCGGCCATGGCTCACCATCACCCGCTGGAAGCCGTCGAACCGGTCATGTCTGGCGACGACGTGCTTTATTTGCAGGAAGAGGTCAAAAACGTCCGCGTTGACGATGCCCTGCTGGATTATTTGATGGAAATCGTTGCCGCGACTCGCAATTCCGAGTTGCTTGAACTTGGCGTCAGCCCGCGTGGTTCTCTGGCGCTGTTTCGCGCCGCGCAGGCAATGGCTTTCACAGAAGACAGAACTTATTGCATTGCCGACGACATCAAACGACTGATTATTCCTATTTTTTCACACCGCGTCGTCATCAATTCACGATACTCAAATCGCCAGCACGGCAATGACGCCGCCGAATTCGCTCTGACCGAAATCATCAAAAGTGCGCGAGTGCCAATTTAATTCCGATTGCGGATTGTGATGTTTGGATTGAAGCAATTCCGCAATCCTTAAACTGTAATCCGTTTTCCAGTGCTCACCATTCTTCGTCGAAAAAAATCGCTCCGCTTTGTGATCGTGACTCTGTTATTGACGGGGGCGGCCATCAGCGCCGCGCTGTTGAGCGCCGTTGCCAGCCAGGTTCGTCAGTATGATTTGGCTGCCACGAGTTCAAAAGTAGCGCTCGGTTTGGCAGCGATCATCGTCATTTACGTCGTTCCGCAGCTTGCGCGTAACGTGCAGTGGCGATCGGATTACGCGATGCAGGTTCCGAATGCGGGCTTGATCTTCAGCGTGGCGATTCTGATGGTCACGATTCTGGCGCTGAGCAGCGGAAACAATCTGCTTTATCTGGTGTTGGCCGTTTTGCTGGCGACGATGATCGTTTCAATTGTTTGCGCTCGGCTGAACCTGCGGCGACTCATTCCCACAGTTCATTACCCTGATCATATCTTTGTCGGCGACAAGGCTCCTTTTGAAGTTACGCTGAAAAGCGAGAAGCGTTTGTTGCCGTCGTTTTCATTGTCGGTTGATCTGGTTGAAGAGCGGCAAGCTGAAAAGTCCGAGGCCAAAGGAACTGAACAACGAGCGTTCGCGCTCGGTTATTTTCCATTGCTGCCAGCCCGTTCGTACGCGCGAGCGCGGATAGAGCGCAGCTTCGATAAACGTGGCGTTTATCCGGTCACGGGCTTTGTCGTCAACACGGGCTTTCCATTCGGCTTCGTCGAACAACGCCGGCTCATCGAATGGCGCAGCGAAATAGCCGTTTATCCACAGCCAATGCCAATAGATGATTTTTCCCATCTGTTGCCGATGGTGTCGGGGCGAATTGAAAGCCGCGCGCGAGGCAGCGGCAGCGACCTGTACGCAATTCGTCAATATCTGTTCAGCGATCATCATCATCATATTGACTGGAAAGCGACGGCTAAAACCTCTCGATTGATGGTCAGGGAATTCACCCGCGATGACGATTGGAGAGTGACGATCATCTTCGATTCCGCGGCGGACGAACGGGCTGTCGCTGACGACGGATTCGCGGATAAGTTCGAACGCGCCGTCACCTTTGCCGCCAGCCTGGCCGATCATTTCATCAATCTCGGCGCTGAAGTCAGATTGATTACCGCCGATGTGGAAACAGGTTTCGGCACCAGTCAGTCTCATTACTTCACAATATTGCGAGAACTGGCTCAGCTTTCGCCCTCGACCGGCGAAGAATCAGAATCGAATTTCGAAAGAGATCGAAAAACGAGTTTCGAGATTCTGATTTCGCCGAAAGGAAAACATTCGCCGCTGAAATCAAATGCGCTTTCGACACACGTCGTCAGCTTCGAAGAGTTGTGAAAAGCCGATATGAATTTTGAGCGATACTTCATTGCATCGTCTTATTCGCTGTTGATCACCGGTTTCGCCATGCTGGTGGCGACGCGGCGGATTGACAGTTTATCGGTGGCTTTGTTTGTCGTCGCGCTGGCGGCGGGTTGGCTGATTGATTCAGGCAAATTGCGATGGAATGTTTCGCGACAATGGGTCAACGGATTGATGATCGCCTGGCTGGGTGTGGCTTTTATTGAATGGCAGATCATCGGCTTGTCGCCAATTCTGGTTATCACGCATTTCGTGCTTTTCGCGACGGCGCTCAAACTTCTCAGGCGAAAAAACAACCGCGACTGGTTATGGCTGTACATAGTTTCTTTCTGCATTGTGTTGATGTCCGCCGGATTGATGGCCGGCACGTCATTTCTGCTGTTGCTGATTTGTTATTTGCTGGCGGCGATTTCCGCTTTCATCGGTTTTGAAATTCGCCGGTCGCGGCAGGCTTTCAATGAGGCGACGGAAAACCAGCCCGCGGCCATCGAATTATGGCGCGAGGTCAAGGACCATCGCCGATCTTTGCGAGCGCCTCGCAGTCACAACCTGATTGGCTTTTCCGTAACGGCTCTGGCTTTGATTTTGCTGACGGCGGCGCCTTTGTTTTTTCTGGTGCCGAGAATTTCCCGCGGCATGGGACGCAGCGGTCTTTTATCAAGCGAAGCATTGTCCGGCTTTTCGGACACAGTGAAGTTGGGCGATGTGGCTCAGGTCAAATTGAACCCGCAAGTCGTCATGCGCGTGAGGGTCAAACATACTTCAAAACAGGAAAGGCAGACGCTTCGTTGGCGAGGCGTCACGCTGGATCAGTACGACGGGCAAAGCTGGAACAACACGGGCATTGAACCTGTCCCGTTGAAACGCGCGGGCGAAAGTTTTCGCATAGACGATAATCGTTGGCCGCGCGTTTTCACTGAACAGCAGTTCTTCCTTGAACCGTTGAATATTCGCACTGTCTTTGCCGCTCCGCGTCCGTTGCTGGTGACAGGATTGCCGGAATTGTGGCGCGATTGGAGCGACAGTTTGTGGACTGAGCCGCACGCTTTCAACGACCTTACTTACACTGTATTTTCAGACACCTCTCAACCCGGCGATGAAGAACTGGCGGAAGACAATTCGCGCGATTTCCCGCGCCACATCACGCAACGATATTTGCAATTACCGCCGGATCACGACCAGCGCATCACAAAGCTGGCCGCCGAAGTGACATTGAATGCCGCCAGCGAATTCGAGATTGCCCGTCGCATCGAACAACATCTGCGAAATCAATACAGCTACTCGCTTGATCTTCATCCGGTTGAAAGCGGCGACCCGGTGGCGGATTTTCTCTTCAACGCTCGCGAAGGACATTGCGAATATTTCGCTTCGGCGATGGTCTTGATGCTCAGATCGAAACGCATACCGGCGCGCATCGTTAACGGTTTCCAGATGGGCGAATACAACTCGACGGTTGACGTTTACACCGTCAGACAATCCGACGCGCATTCGTGGGTCGAGGTCTATTTTCCGAACAGCAAATGGGTCGCCTTCGATCCGACGCCGCCCGCCGGTCTGAGCGTTTACGAAGACGGAATACTGGCCTGGATGAGACAGTACGGCGAAGCGATGGAAATGATGTGGATGGAGCATGTGCTGGGCTTCGACACTTCAAAACAACTTTCAATGATGATGGCCGCTCGTGACTGGATGGCATTTTACCAGCATTCCGCTTCCTGGCGATGGATGGAATGGACATCCGATCTGGCGGCGCGATTTGAAATCTGGCAGGAAGAGCGCGAGCGCAACGGCAATAAAGGCGTGAACGAATTGAAAGGAATCGAGTGGCGAAAGCTGGCGCTTCATCCGCTGACAATTCTTTTCGTTGGTTTGGCGGCCATCGCCGGACTTGCTTTCATCCAGCGCAATCGTCTTCGTTCGTGGCGCAGGCGAATCAACCACAACGCGCAGGAATCGGCCATCAGGTTTTATCAGGAGATGTTGCGTCAACTGGAGCGCGACGGCCACAGACGCCAACCGCATCAAACCCCGCAGGAATTCGCCTCGCAACTGGCAATGCCGCAGGTCAGCGAAATCACGCGGCTGTATCAGCAAACCAGATTTGGCGGCAAACCCTTAACTGACAACCAGGCCGCGCACATCGAATCACTGCTTCGAGAATTGAAGAAACAATCGAAGAGAAGCTTGCTGGCCAGATTTCGATGAAGACTTTATTCCAACCACAACCCGCCATTATTTGAGCGCAGCCTTCAGTTCCCTGTCCCAGGGCGCGCGATATTCTTTGGTCATCATCTTCAACGCTTCGCGATCGCCGACAATTTGCTGACTTTCGGCGTCCCAGCGAATTGTGCGCTTCAGCTTCTGGGCGATGTTGACCAGATGAGTCGTGACGTTGGTTTGCTGACTGTCGCTGAGGTTTGAAACTGTCGGTTGACGCGATTTCACCGAATCCAGAAAGTTGCGAACGTGAGGAACGAACTGGTCTCGCACCTGCTCGAAGCCATCGCGTTTGATTGGCGTTGTGCGCGGTTGCGGATTCGGCGTCACTGTTCGCGGCGCTGTGAAACTTGGGATTTGATTGTCGGCTGGAATCAACTTGTCAGGAATGACTTCCATACCGGCGCGATCAATTTTCAACATTCCTTTCGTTCCGAAAAATTCCGTGCCTCCGCCACCAGCAGCGCTCATTTCGCGGCAGGACCAAGTGGCAAGGAAGCCCGGAAATTCGATGATTGCCTCGACCACATCCGGCGTTTCGCCGATTTCGGTCAGCGAATATCTGCCGCCCATCGCCGCAACGGATTTCGGCTGAGCGCCGGTCGCCCACTGAACTATGTCAATGTTGTGCGCCAGCAAATTGGTCGTCTGCCCGCCCGAATAATCCCAAAACCAGCGAAAATGATAGATACAACGATTGATGTCGAATTTGACGTAAGGCGCGGGGCCAAGCCACATCTGCCAATCCGATTCCGACAGCGCTTGTTGGCCGACGGCTTTGGTGAAACCGGGAGTGATGTTGCGAAAGCTGGAAAGCCGCGCCGAGCGCATTTCGCCGATGTGCCGGTTGCGAATCAACTCAACGCATTCCTGATACTGTTTGCCCGATCGTTGCTGAGTGCCGACCTGAACCACCCGCTTGTAACGTTTCTCGGCTTCGATCATCCACTTGCCTTCATCAATGAACAACGACAGCGGTTTTTCCACGTAAACGTCTTTGCCGGCGGCACAGGCCATGATCGTCATCAGCGCGTGCCAGTGATCAGGAGTCGAAACGACGACGGCGTCAATATTTTTACTGTCCAGCATGCGACGAAAATCCTTGAAGCCTTCGGGTTTTCCATTTTGTTTTTCCGTCACGGTTTCAATGCCTTCGGTCAGTCGCGGTTCGTAAACTTCGCTGATCGCGGCAACTTCGCAATCGGGCTGCGACAGAAAATCCAGCAAATGGCGTTTGCCGATCAGACCTATGCCAATGCAGCCAACGCGCACGCGTTCGTTTGCGCCAGGAATTTTTTGATAGCTGGCGGCGGTCATCAAACCGGCGCTGGCGGCGCCTTTTAGAAAAGTCCGGCGGTTGTTCGCGGTTCTGCGCATCGAATTGTCCTCCTGATTTTGTTACGGTGATTGCGCATAGATTGAAACGCAAAGCTTTCAGTATGGCAAAGGCTGCAGATGATAATTCGCGCCGAGAGAAGTTTTTTTCCGGCAATCTTGACAATTCAAAAGCCTGAGCCGCAGGCTTTGACAGTTCACGAATACAAACATACACCTGAAAAGCAGAGTTCCAGAACCCGGAGGATTGAAAACAGATGCACCAACTTCGCTCTCCCATTAGTAAACCTTTCAAGTCAATTTTCAGCCTGGCGTTTTGTCTGATTGTTTTCAGCTTGATGCTCGCGCCGCGATCAAGCTTCTCGTCGCCGCAACGCGACGGAGGTTTCACAGACGCTCAGGCGGTCAGAGGGCAATCGCTTTACGACAAAAAGTGCGCCGCGTGTCACGGCCTGCAATTGGAGGGAGCTTCGTCAACAGCGCTGGCGGGCGGGAAGTTCATGTCCAAATGGACTGGCAAGTCTGTGGACGATCTTTATTACATCACCAAAACTCAGATGCCATACGGCGCTGGCGGCACGATGAAGGATCAGGAATACATTGACATCGTGGCATACATGCTCAAAGCAAACGGTTACAGACCGGGCGCGAAAGAGTTGAAGGCCGATCCGGCAGTTCTGAAGCAACTCAAAATCGAACAGCAAAGTGGTTCGAAAGAAACCGCGGTTGCAATTCAGCCAACAGAAACGAAGACCGCCGCGCCGGCATCAGGTTCGGCAGCAAAATCGCCCACACAAGCCGAACTGAATGCAGCCGACACAAACACTGCCGACTGGCTGGTGTCGAATCACGGATATTCCGGCCAGCGTTATGTTGACCTGAAGCAGATCAACGCCCGCAACGTCACCGGTCTGCGCGCGACTTGCATTTATCAAGCAAGTGACACCAAGGCTTTCCATACCAACCCGCTGGTTTACCGCGGCGTGATGTATCTGACGACCAGCACTTCGACGATGGCGATTGACGCGACGACTTGCAGAGAACGCTGGCGGCACAATTGGCGACCGCGATCGGTCGAAGTCTGGCCGCCGAATCGCGGCGTCGCAATCAAAGATGGCCGCGTTGTGCGCGCGACAACTGACGGTTATATGTTCGCGCTGGATATGGAAACGGGAAAGGTTCTGTGGGAAAAGAAAGTGGTGGATTCGGCGAAAAACGAGGGTTCTTTCAACGGCGCTCCGGTGATTTTCGAGGATTTGATCATCCTTGGTTTGGGAGTCAGCGAACAGGGCGTGCGTGGATGGGTCAGCGCTTTCAAACTCGACGATGGCGAACTGGTCTGGAGATTCAATTCAATTCCGAATCCGGGCGAACCGGGTTCGGAAACCTGGGGCAACACTGAAGCAATCAAACACGGCGGCGGAGCCGTCTGGGCGCCGATGTCTCTGGACACCGAAGCCGGGCTTCTTTATGTCCCTATTTCAAACCCCGCGCCTGATTTCCACGACGACAACCGCCCCGGCGCAAACCTTTACACCAACACGATGATGGTGCTGGACGTGCGAACCGGAAAAATGAAGTGGTATTACCAGGCAATGCCGCACGACACTCACGATTACGACACGACTCAGGTCAGCCCGTTGTTCACCAGCACAGTCGGCGGCAAAACTCGCAAACTGGTCGCCGTCAGCGGTAAAGACGGTTTGATGCACGTGTTGGATCGCGAAACTAAAGAGCATTTGTACGAGGTCCCGGTCACAACACGGTCGAATGTCGAAGTGCCACTGAGTTCAACCGAAGCCATACATGTTTGTCCTGGAGTATTGGGCGGAGTGCAATGGAACGGCCCGGCCTTCAATCCGCGAACCAACATGCTTTACGTCAATGCAGTGGATTGGTGCGGCACGTTCCGCGAAGCCAAAGAAGCGCGATTTGTCGCAGGCCAGATTTACATGGGCGGGATTCATGTTGCCGACCCTCCGGAAAAAGCGCGCGGATGGTTGACGGCGGTTGACGCTTCGACGGGTAAAGTCGCCTGGAAATACGAATCATCCAAACCTATGCTGGCCGCCGTGACGACCACATCAGGCGATCTGGTCTTCACCGGGGAACTGACCGGCGATTTTCTGGCGCTGGATGCCAAGACAGGAAAAGTGCTGCATCGTTTCTACACTGGCGGAACGATGAATGGTGGTGTGATCAGTTACGCGATCAATGGCAAACAGTACGTCGCCATTGCTTCGGGCAGCGCTTCTGGCTTCTGGCGGACTCCGCCGGGTTCTTCGACCATCATCGTTTTTTCTCTGCCATAAGCAGAGCCGTGTTATCCAAAGATGAAGCGGTGGTAACTGGAAACGCAAACCCATCACGCAGGAATTCGAGTGGGCAGGCGTGAAAATAAAACTCCCCGGCTTCAAGGTCTGGGTCTGCCAGCGTTGTTCGGCTGGCAAATGCCGATAATGCGGTGGACTTGTGACGGCCTAAAAGAAGTTGATAACGACAGAGAAAAACTTTCGGGCAGGGTTTGTAAAGACAAGGCGTGTTTTCAAGGCTGATGGAGCAATCTACTGAGTCCAAAATTCGACTGTTACGAAAACGAATCCTGTCAGACAGCATAGGCGATAATGGCATCGGAAAAGTTTGTTAAGCCGCAATGATTTCCTGGAAATCGGTTTCGGAAATCACTGCGGCTTTTGGTAAAGCTGATATGTCAGCTTTGAGTTTTACGGACACATGCAGGTGTTGTTGGCAATGTTGCTGTCGTTGATCAGGAACACGGGAGCTATCGGGTTCGGTTTGAATTTGACGCTGCCCATGTTCAACGGCGCAATGATGCAGCGATCAACCGTCGCCATCACTCTGGCGTCTTCCAATTTCAGCAAACATCCGGTTCTGGTGATCTTGCCCTTGCCGCTGACCTTGAACCCGGCGGGACCGCAACGCGTGAATTGGTAATCGCCGGTGAAAGAGTTGAAGAGCAGAAAATCTCCGCTGACATCGTCCTGCAAACAAACATCGAAGACAGTCACCTTGAAACTGCAACTGACCATATTGTTTGCCGCGTCTTTCGCCGTGATGGTCACCATCGTCGTGCCAAGCGGGAAGCTGGAACCAGAAGGATGCGATGCGATTACGCTGACGGCGCAAGCGGCGTCAACAATCACTGGCGCGGGATAATTGACAATGACGCTGGTATCACCAGGTTTGGCCGTCACGGCAATAATGTCCGACGGACAAGTGATCATTTCCAATTGTCTGGCCAAACCGGAAACTCCAACCATCACCGACGGCGTATCCGGGTCGTTGCTGGCTATTGTCAGGTTGGCGGTTTTCATCCCTTTGCTGGTTGGCGTAAACCGCGCCTGGAAATTGAAACAGGCTCCGCAGGCGATTGTCACAGGGAAGCCTCCAACCGGAGCATCAACGGAAAACTGCGGATTGGACGAACTGATTGAATTGACTAGCAGGTCGGCTCCGCCAATGTTGCAAACCATCAGATTCTGCGTGCTGGAAGTTCCGACGCAGGTGTCGCTGAAGGCGAGATTGGCGGGCGCTTGAATGTCAGGATCAAGCGTAAGCCGGAAAAAGATCGGATCGTGATTGGCGAACGGGCGACCAAACGGAACCCCGTTGCCGGTGAAGACGCCGTAAAAAGTATTGCCGACGGCTTTCAATTGTTGGTAATCGCCGAGTACTCGCTGGCGACTGTTGCTATCGTCAGTTGCAACGGACAGGAAAGTTGACAACACGCGGTCTGTGAAAGTGGCTCCCTGATCCGTGCTCAAGGCCAGATGTGCCGTAAAGACAGGGAAGCCGCTCATGCCTATGCCATCAAACGAAGTGTAAAGAACGCCAACCACTCCATTGTTTGTTACCGCGACGGAAGGCAATGCTGCTTGAATCTGACCGGTGACAAAGTTGGGCGTTCCGACATTCAAACCGCCAGAGCCGTTGTCCGTCAGGCGGACGATGCTCAGGCGATTATTTCCGGTGCTGCTGTCGCGGTTGCCGAAAACGTAATAGACATCGCCATTGTTCGGATCAACTCCGGCGTGATCAACTCCGCCCAGCAGCGCATTGACAGTTCCGAACTTAGGTTGCGGTTGTGTGCTGTCGCCGTTGGCAACGACAATCCCGCCTGCCATCCCGTTCAATCCCCAGGTAGTTCCTCCGTCGGTCGAACGATTGAGCATGAAGTTGATGTTCTTCGAACCTCCGGCTCCGCCCATGACAAAGCGCTGAAATACGCTGTAGACGGCTCCGTTGCGCGGATCGGTCGCCAGTCGGTGTCCGGGATTGATCGAACCGGTTGACGTTCCGGATTGATTGTCCAGAGTGGATGCTGGCGGATTGTTGCCCGGAGCCGCAGCAACCTGCATATCAGGACCGCCGCTGAAATCGTCGTAGGCAACATAAACATTATCTTGAGCGGCATTCGTCGGATCGCGCGTGACCTGCAACCATGGCTGATCCGTAAATCCGACGCCGGTCATATTTGTCATCACAGTCACACCACCCATCAGCGGCCAGTTCCACGACAAGATGTTGGCCGGATTCGTCGTCGTTCCTGTGAAAACATTCAGGCTGCCGAACCCGCCGCCAATCAGGAAAGTGATTGAAAGACGATTGCCCCGACCGTAATCAACCACCTGATCGCACGGGCAACCCGCTGCGGCAATGCCGGGCGGAGAAGGAATGGTGAATCGTTTATCCCAGGTTGCTCCTCTGTCGGTTGAATGCCACAAAGGAGCGCTGGTTCCCCATCCGCCCGAAAAAGCCGTGATGACAATTTCATTTGGATTGAGCGGATTGATGGCAATGGTCGGTTCGGTGTCGCCAAACATGTCCATTGCGTTCAGCGTCGCATCATTATTGCTGACGACCACATCGCGAATGAAAATCGGCACTGTTGCCAACGACGACGCAAGCGCGGATTGTTGGATTTGCCGGTTCTGCTCTCGGCGTATTCCAATCGGCGGCGGAGTCGGCGTTGGGGTGGCGACAACCACAGGTTTCAAATCTTCAGGGATTGCAGCCCTCACATAAGGCGTTAAATCGGGTGGAAAACTGATTGTTGACTGTTGCTCCTGCGCGATTACTTCAGGCGGCTCGAATCTGAGCGGCAACAGCAAGGCGCAAAACAGTGCAAGGGATATGGCAACGAACAAAGTGTACCTAAGCGGTCTCATGATTACTCTCCTTATTGGCTGTAGACCGTTGGCCGCTCACGTTCAGAAAAGACTGAATGGCACCAGTGAGCGGAAGTTATTGATTCTCTGTTGCAGAGTGGATAACAGCGAATCGCGCTTCTGAAAAAGAGCTTTTCTTTCAGTTTGACTGTGGATGTTCACGCTCTGACTTCCGGCTGAGAAATCTGTTTTTCGACAACGGGATTATAGCACTGGCTTTTCTGAGGGCAATTTATTTTTACGGCAGGCGAAAGAAACGGTGTGGATGCAAGACAAGCCCTGCATCCACACGCGGTTTGTAAACTTCAGTTCGTCTTCCCAAAAATCACTGTCGGCGCGTTGTTCTTTTTCAAAGCGTCGTTGATCTTTGGCAATTGCTGGCTGATGAAGGTTTCAACCTCCGCAATCTTTGTCTGAAACTCCGATTGCAGTTCGTCGAAGTATTCCTTTTGTGCCTGTGTCGGCGCGGCGTTCACTTCCTGAATTGTTCCGAACAAGGATGAAAGCTTTTCGCCGATTTCGGATCGAGGGCGGATTCCGGTTTGCTCGCCGCTTCGACCTGACAGTTTGCCGATATGAGCATCAATCTGCTTCACGTGATCAGCGATGGCCGAAGTCAGTTCTTTCGGCGCGTCGGGCATCTGAGCTTTGATCGTGCGTTCGATTTGCTGAAGCTGTTCTTTGCCAACATCGAGCGAACGCAGGGCAGTGTTTGACCTGGAAATCATCTCCTGCAGTTTGATCGAAAGATCGTGTTGCGCCTGCAATTCGGCGTTCGTCACTTTGACCGTCGGATCAACGCCAACCTGAACTTTCTTTTCCTGCGTCTGATTGCCGATAATCAATTTGACGGTATAAACGCCGGGCATAACCGCAGGGCCGCGCGGGTTGAAACCGAAACGTCCGGCCTGCTCTTGCTGTTCGGGCGTCAATTGACGGCGTTGTTTTGCGCCTTCGATAGCCAAATCCCAGGCTGCGCGATTGAATCCTTTCTCCTTCGGAATCTGCGCAATTTCACGAATGAGTTTGCCGGTGGAATCCGTGATCTGAATCTTCGCTGTCGTTTTCGCGTCGGGTTTTTCTTTCAGGTAATAAGTGATCATCGCGCCGCTGGGAGGATTCGGTCCGGTGAACGGTTTGTCGCCGATGCCGTATCGAGTGAATCGCGTCGTAAACCGAATAGCCGGGCGAACATCGAACAGCGTCGCGTCCTTGCCTGCGATGTCGGAGTTCATCTGCTGAATAGCGGTGGCGTCGTCCAGAATCCAGAAACCTCGTCCGTGCGTGGCCAGAATCAAATCGTTTTCGCGCTGATGAACGATGATGTCGTGAACGGCGACTCGCGGCAGATTTTTCAATCCGAGTTCGATCCAGTTTTTTCCGCCGTCGTAGGTCGCAAACAACCCCAACTCAGTGCCTGCGTAAAGCAGTCCGGTGTTTTTCGGGTCTTCCTTCAACACGTGAACATAAGCATGCGAAGGCAGATTGCCGCTGATGTTGGTGAAGGATTTTCCGCCGTCAGTCGTCATGAAAACATAAGGTTTGAAATCGTCTAGCATATGCCGGTCAAACGAAACATAAGCCAGGTTGGCATTGGTCGCCGATGGTTCAACATGCGAAACCGGGGAATTCGCAGGCAATCCGGCGACGTTCTTCGTCAGGTTCGACCAGTTCTTGCCGCCGTCTGTTGTCAGTTGCAGATTTCCGTCATCGGTTCCAACCCAGATCATTCCGGCTTTGGCTGGCGATTCGTTGACGCTGATGATCGTGCAGTGATATTCGGCGGTTGTGTTTTCAGGCGACACCGGCCCTCCGGCGTCTTTCTGCTTTTCAGGATCGTTGGTTGTCAGATCGCCGCTGATTTTTTCCCAGGTTTTGCCGAAATCCGCAGACTTGAACAGCACGTTCGCGCCCATATAAATCGTCAGTTTGTTGTGCGGAGAAAAGACCAACGGCGTGTTCCAATTGAACCGATACTTCTGATTCGACGCCGGGCCTCCACCGCCACCGGCGTATGGTTTCAGCGATTGCTGTTCGCGCGTTCGCATGTCTGTCAGGGTGATGTTACCTCCCTGCGAAAGCGACAGGTATATTTCCGGATCGTCTGGATGATTCATTACTTTGAACCCGTCGCCGAAAGCAGTCATTCGCCAATCGTCATTCAAAATGCCTTCGGGTTCGCGCGTGCGGCTGGGTCCTGTCCAACTGCCGTTGTCCTGCATTCCGCCCATCACGTAATAAAACGGCTGACGATTGTCGGCGTAAACGTGATACGGCTGAGCCAGCGGCAGATTGTTGATGTATTCCCACGATTCGCCTTGATCGGTTGAAACTGCCACGCCTCCATCCTGTCCAACCCAGACGCGTTTCGGGTTCAACGGATCAATCCACATCGCGTGGTAATCAATATGAACTTTCGGCGCTATCGAACGATAGGTGCGCCCGCCGTCAATCGAAGAATAAAGCGTCGAGGAAATGGCGTAGACGCGATTTTCGTTTTGCGGATCAACCCGCACGTCGGTGTAATAAAAACCGCGACCGACAATGTTCGATTGGCGATAGACGTTGCGGAAACTGTCGCCTTTGTCTTCGGAACGGAACATCGCGCCTTCTTTGGTTTCGGCGATGACGTAAACGATGTTCGGATTGCTCGGCGCTGAGCGAATGCCAATGCGTCCCATCAATTTCGGTAAACCGTTCGTCAACTTCGTCCAGGTTCGACCACCGTCAATCGAACGGAACACGCCGCCCTTTTCGCTGCCGCTGGTGAAAGTCCAGGGTTTGCGTTCGAACCGCCAGACGCCCGCGTAAAGTATGTTCGGATTCTGCAGATCAATATCCATGTCCGAAATGCCATGCTCGGCATCAACGAACAAAGTCTTCGACCATGTCTTGCCGCCGTCGGTTGTCATAAACACGCCGCGCTCATCGTTCGATCCAAATGCATGGCCGAGCGCGCCAACGAAAACTACGTTCGGGTTTTTGGGATGAATCAAAATTCGCGTGATGTACATCGTGTCTTTCAGTCCCATGTGTTGCCAGGTTTTGCCGCCGTCGGTGGATTTGTACACGCCGTCGCCGAACGAAACGCTGTTGCGCGGATTGCCTTCGCCGGTTCCGACCCATATCACATCAGGATTGTTCGGCTCCAAAGCCACATCGCCGATTGAAATCGTTCCCTGACGTTCAAAGATCGCTTTCCAGGTGACGCCGCCATTCGTCGTCTTCCACAAACCGCCTGAAGCCGAACCGACGTAGACAATATTCGGATCTCCCGGAACGCCTTCGACATCGGCTACGCGACCATCGAAAATCGCCGGGCCTATGCTACGCCATTCCAAACCTTCAAAGGTCTTGGAATCAACCGCGCCATTGGCAGAAGGCGGATCATTCAATTCGTTGTTGGCCAATTTGTAGTTGGCGGAAACCAGCGTTGACGCGGCAAAGAAAGCGATCGCGCAAATCAACAGCGGCAATATCACATGCCTGGATAATAAAAGACGGCGCAAGGACATGGCTTCACCTCCGAAAGTTATTTTGTTTGTGTTGGTCAGGATTTTGCAGGAAACAGGCTATTCCTGGATCAAGCGCGAGTGAATCTACTTTGGCATTGGCTGTTCGTCAACTCGCGAACCGATGTTGAATTTCAGGCAGGATCAAGTCCGGCGTCATCGAAAGCTTTGACCAGCAAATCATTCATTCCAAGCTCCTCAGCCCATTTTCTCAGGTAATCGAAATCCAGAGCTTCGCCCTGAACTTTCAAAACGCCTAGAATGTCGTCCCACTGTCTTTCGGAAATGCCGCCACTCTTCTGAAACCAACGCAGTTTCTGAAGCAATATATCTTCGGCGCTGCAAAAGTAGGCTGATGCAGCATTCGGTTCCGGGCCAAGCGGCTCAAGACGTCGGCGACTTTTCTCTTCCTGCGACCATTTATCCGTGCCCAAAATGAAAATGTCAGCCTTGTACATTGTGTCCAAATGAATGACGTTAAATGAGCGCTGAGACCGAATAGAACGACGAACTGATTCAGCGTCTATACGGCATCAGCCATTAGTAAC
>CAYRQB010000062.1:0-22149 GCA_964426025.1 uncultured Heliomicrobium sp. | reverse complement strand
ACGCGTTTCAGCGCGCCGATGTCCATGCCTTCCAGCATAGCGCGAGTCAGTTTGTCGCCGCGCTCGGCGATGGTTCGGCCACGGAAAACCAGATCGGATTCCAGCTTGCGACCGTCCAGCAATTCGTAAATGCGTTTGTTGCGCTCTTCTTCGACGATGCGAATTTCATCGTTGAGGTTCTTCCGCAACTTTTCTTCTTCGGCGGATTCGATGGCCAGACTGCGAATGTCTTTGTCCTGACCCTTGCGAGTGAAGACCTTGACATCAACCACAGTGCCTTCGATGCCTGGCGGACAGGTCAGAGAAGCGTCGCGCACGTCACCGGCTTTTTCGCCGAAGATCGCACGAAGCAGTTTCTCTTCCGCCGTAAGCTGGGTTTCGCCTTTCGGCGTCACCTTGCCGACCAGAATCGAACCGGGTTTGACGTAAGCGCCGATGCGAATGATTCCGCTTTCGTCCAGATCGCGCAGAGCGGCTTCGCCTACGTTGGGAATGTCGCGGGTGATTTCTTCGGGGCCGAGTTTGGTATCGCGAGCTTCGATCTCCAGTTCTTCGATGTGAATCGAAGTGTAGTAGTCGTTCTTGACCATTTTTTCAGAGATCAGTATCGCGTCCTCGAAGTTGTAACCGCGCCACGGCATAAAGGCCACCAGAACGTTACGGCCAAGCGCCAACTCGCCGCCTTCAGTGCAGGGGCCGTCGGCGATGACCTGACCTTTGGCCACGCGTTCGCCTTTGTGAACGATTGGCTTCTGGTTGATGCAAGTGTTCTGGTTCGAACGTTTGAATTTGATCAGCGGATAAATGTCCGCCGTCACTTCGCGCGACAAAGTTCCGTCAACGTTGTGGTCAACGCGTATGATGATGCGTTCGGAGTCAACCGTGTCCACAACGCCGTCGCGTCTGGCAACGACCACCGCTCCGGAATCCTGCGCGGTGACTTTTTCCATGCCGGTTCCGATCAGCGGAGCTTGCGCTCGCAGTAGCGGAACTGCCTGACGTTGCATGTTCGATCCCATCAACGCGCGGTTGGCGTCGTCGTTTTCAAGGAAGGGAATCAGACTGGCGGCAACCGAGACCAATTGTTTCGGCGAAACGTCCATGAATTCGATGTCTTCGCGCTCCGCCAGAATGAATTCGCCGGCTTCGCGAGCGTTGACGCGCTCGTTTTTGATCCGACCTTGTTCATCCAGTTCGATGTTGGCCTGACCGATGGTGTATTTGTCTTCTTCCCACGCCGACAAATAGAAAGGATACGGTTCGTAAGTCGCAGGCTTTTTACTATCGCCGATCTGTTTGTTGGCTTTGACCGCGGTCTCTTCAGGCACGTGATCGCCGGGTTTGAACTGCGTGTCACCGGGATTGAGAATTTTGACGTAATCAATCACTCGGCCTTCTTCCACTTTGCGATATGGCGATTCGATGAAGCCGAATTCGTTGATTCGCGCAAAGCAGGAGAGGGAAGAGATCAATCCGATGTTCGGACCTTCAGGAGTTTCAATCGGGCAGATGCGTCCGTAGTGAGTTGTGTGAACGTCGCGGACTTCGAATCCGGCGCGTTCGCGACTCAAACCGCCCGGACCAAGAGCCGACAGTCGTCGTTTGTGCGTGATCTCAGAGAGCGGATTGGTCTGATCCATAAACTGCGAAAGCTGCGACGAACCGAAGAATTCGCGCACGGCAGCCGTCACAGGCTTGGCGTTGATCAAGTCCCTGGGCATTGCCGTCTGCATCTCAGTATGGATGGACATTTTCTCTTTGATCGCGCGTTCCATTCGCACCAGACCGAGCCGGAACTGATTTTCCAGCAATTCGCCAACTGCGCGGACGCGGCGATTTCCTAGATGGTCAATGTCGTCGTCGCTGTAAAAGATTGTGCGACCATCGCGAGTCTTTTGTTCGCCGACCACGCGCTTCATCTTCAACATGTAATCAATCACGTCGAAGAAATCCTGCGGCGAAAGCAGCGGATCATCCAGACGGTCGCGCTCCGGTCGTCCCATCTTGATGTTGAACTTCAGACGGCCAACTCTGGAAAAATCGAATTTGCGGGCGTCGAAGAACATTCCGTGGAAAAGCTGTTGCGAAGTGTCCAGAGTCGGAGGATCGCCGGGTCTCATCTTGCGATATATTTCGATCAGAGCTTCCTGCGATGTTTTGATCGCGTCTTTTCTGACCGTTCCGCTGAGCACCGGGCCAATGTCATCCTTGTCCGGGAAGAAAATTTCAAAAGTGTCAATCCCCGCTTCTACCGCATTGGCGATTGTTTCGGCGGTCAATTCGGAATTGCTTTCAGCCAGAACCTCGCCGTCGGCAATGTTGACCAGATCGCCGAGCGTGTAAGCTCCGGTCAAATCTTCTATCTTGACAGGTATTTCAGTGATACCTGCCTCGACCATTGATTCATAAGCGGACTGGCCGATCTTTTTGCCGCTCTTGACCAGCACCTCGCCGCTGTTGTTCAAGATGTCAGCCGAAGTGCGCGACCCGACAATTGTGGGACTGACTTGCCAGTACAAATTTGCACCGGCGACGCGAACCTTATCCACCGTGTAAAAGTATCGGAGGATGTCTTCGTCGCTCTTCAAACCCAATGCGCGCAGAAAAATCGTAGCCAGGAATTTGCGCTTGCGATCAATTCGGACGTAGAGAAGATTCTTGGCGTCATATTCGAATTCAACCCACGAGCCGCGATAGGGAATCAGCTTCGCCAGGAAGAAGGTGTTGTTGTCACCCTTCTCGAAAAAGACGCCGGGCGAACGATGCAATTGCGAGACAATGACTCGCTCAGTGCCGTTGATGATGAACGTGCCGTTTTCGGTCATCAGCGGCAGGTCGCCGAAGTAGACCTCTTCTTCCTTGATGTCTCGGATAGATTTCTGGGCGGTTTCTTCGTCCTTGTCCCAGACTGTCAGGCGAATTTTGACGTGCAGCGGAACGGAATAAGTCATTCCTCGTTCCTGACATTCCTGAACGTCGTATTTATGTTTCAGCCCGACCGGCTCGCCGCAATTGTCGCAGGTGTTGACTATGTTTCTGTTGTAGGTTCCGCACTGACCGCAGATGATGTCGTCGGAAGAAAGCGGGTTGATCTTGATCACCGATCCGCACTGACGGCAGTTCGAGCGCAGGTGATGCAGTCCCTGCATCTGACCGCACTTGCATTGCCAGTTGCCAAGTCGGAATTCGACAAATTCCAGCGAAGAAGTTTCACGGAAATCGGAGATCGGAAAAGTTGATTTGAAGACAGCCTGTAAACCGATCAAATCGCGTTCAGGCGGCAGCAAGTCCATCTGCAGGAAGCGATCATAGCTTTCACGCTGAACTTCGATCAGATTCGGGATTCGAACCGCCGTGCGAATCTTCGAGAAGTCGTAGCGCGATGGCTTCTTGTTACCTCCACTACCATTCGTTGCAATTGAAATCATCTCAGTAGTCATTTTGCCAACGTCCTCAGGCGCAGTGACTGGAAATGCAGAGGGAAGTCCAGCCAGATATGACTTAAATTGAAGGCTTCATCGCGAAGCTTTCGGTTTAAGTCTTTGAATACGGCAAAGCGGCGGCGAAAGACAACACGTCTCCCGCCGCGCGCCGCACGGTTGATTTTGGAAAATTGTATTTGAAGTTTGCCGATGTTCGATACCTTGCAAATTTTACGAAAGACAGCCTGTGCTGTAAAGCGAGTTGGACTTTTCGTAAACGCCAAGACCGAAATCTGACTCAGAATCAGTTGAGGGCTTTAACCTGCTGAAACCGAAGTGTTCGTGCCCGCGACCTCGCTCCAGCTTTGTCTCGGCATCTCTGCCGACGGCAAACCAGACAGTCGGAAGCGCCGCACGAAGACGACACTTCCGACTGTGATTACAGTTACTTCAACTCGACCGAAGCGCCGGCGTCGGCAAGTTGTTTCTTCATCTTCTCGGCGTCGTCCTTCGACACGCCTTCCTTGACGGTCTTCGGAGCGCCGTCAACCAGGTCCTTGGCTTCTTTCAGACCCAGACCGGTCAATTCGCGAACGACTTTAATCACGTTGATCTTGTTCGCGCCAGCCGAGGTCAGAACCACGTCGAACGCGTCTTTCTCTTCGGCAGCAGGAGCGGCAGCGGCGGCGGCTCCGCCTGCAACTGCGACGGGAGCGGCAGCGGCAGCAGCCGAGACGCCGAAGGTTTCTTCCATTTGTTTCACCAAATCCGCAGCCTCCAGCAGTGTGAGGCCTTTGATCTGTTCCATGATGTTTGCGATGTCAGCCATGACTTTAACTATTCCTCCAACAATATCTGCCCGAATGATCCATTGGGCAGCAATAAATTCAGTTGACTCTTGCTCCGCCGAATTGCGTATTGATTGTGTTCTGGCGGCGCGCTATTGAGCATACGTGTGATTCAATCTCAGGGCATCACTCCGTCGAATGTTTCACCCAGGGCATCCACTGACAATTTCGCAAGACAGCCTGGCGTATTTCAAAACCGTAAACTCAAATCCGTTGCTCAGACGAATTGAGTTTGAAAACCTTTCTACCCTTGCTCAGCTTTTTGTTTAGCGATCTGATCAACCACTATGGCCAGATTTCGGGCTACGCCGTTCAGAACGACGGCCATGCGTTGAGCTTGAGCGTTGAGCAGGAACATAAGCTTGCTGATCAACTCTTCCTTCGACGGCATCGAAGCCAGAGCGTTAATGTCTTTGACGTTGATGACGCGGCCTTCAACCAGACCGGCTTTGAATGAGAGTTGGGCGTTGTCCTTGGCGAATTTGCTCAGAACCTTTGCCAGGCCAACTGGGTCAGTGTCGCTGTAGGCGATTGCCGTCATACCCTTGAAATGCTCCTTCAAAGGTTCGAGCGGAGTGCCTTCGACGGCAAGTCGTCCAATAGTGTTCTTGACGACGCGATAGTTCAATTGAGAAGCGCGAAGCGAGTTGCGCAATTCCCAATCTTTCTCAACCGACAGTCCCTGAAAGCTTACAACCAACGCGTTGACGGTGTTTTTGAACTCTTTGTTCAATGCAGCGATGTCTTGTTCTTTTTGCTCTTTCGTTTTCATTTCTCAATCTCCAAAAAACAGCAGAATCTGTGACAGCAGGGAATCTCAGCCTCCGATAGAAGCCGGATCAACCAGAATGCCGGGACCCATCGTCGAGGCGACGTTCACCTTCTTGACGTACTTGCCCTTCGCGGTCGCTGGTTTGGCTTTCATTACTGCGTCAATCAGCATCCTGGCGTTTTCGACAATCTTTTCTGCCGAGAATGAAACCTTGCCAACCGGAACGTGAATCACGCCGGTTTTGTCAACACGGAACTCCACTTTGCCCGCTTTGGTTTCCTTGACCGCAGTGGTGACATCAAGCGTCACAGTGCCGGTTTTTGGATTGGGCATCAATCCGCGCGGCCCCAAAACTTTGCCCAAGGTTCCCACCGAACGCATCATGTCCGGAGTGGCAATCAGTGCGTCAAAACTCAGATAGCCGCCCTTGATCTTTTCGACAAAATCGTCGCCGCCGACTTCGTCAGCGCCGGCTTCCTGAGCTTCGCGCTGTTTTTCCGGCGTGCCGGCAATGACGGCAACCTTCTTCGATTTACCAAGTCCATTGGGAAGGACAATCGTGCCGCGAACCATTTGATCGGCTTTGCGAGGGTCAACCCCAAGCACCATTGTCACTTCAACTGTTTCGTCGAATTTGGCGAAAGCGATTTTCTTTGACAGCGCGATTGCGTCTGTCAAATGGTAAAGCTTGCTCGACTCGACTTGAGCGAGTGCAGATTTAAACTTTTTTCCTGCCATTGATTTTTCCTTTCAGGTCTTAGCGTGACAGCAGTGGAATCCGACGCTTGCCGAAACTACCGCCACTCCCTCTTAGGAATGCGGAAGGATGAATGTGGAATTCGGAATTGCATAAATGATTTGAATTTCATTTCGCATCCCGCGCTCCGCACTCCGCATTCATTTGACTTCAAGTCCAAGACTCTTGGCCGTGCCTTCGATTGTGCGAATGGCTGCTTCCAAGTTGGTGGTGTTCAGATCGGGAAGCTTCAGTTTGGCTATCTCCTCGATCTGAGCGCGCGTCACAGTGCCAACCTTCTCTCGATTCGGCTTGCCGGAACCTTTTTCAAGCTTGATAGCTTTTTTGAGCAGGTCTGCCGCTGGTGGAGTCTTGGTGATAAATGTGAATGAGCGGTCAGCGTAAACCGTGATGACGACCGGAATTTTGATGTCGCCCATGTTCGCGGTTTTTGCATTGAATTGTTTGCAGAACTCCATGATGTTCACGCCTTGCGGACCCAACGCCGTGCCAATCGGCGGAGCGGGGTTCGCTTTTCCAGCGGGAACCTGGAGCTTGATCATTGCGGTAACTTTCTTTGCCATATTTAGTATTGGTTATGATCGGGTGAGTCGAAGCTCTCCCTCCCAATTTGTTGTTTTATCCTTCTTCAGCGAATGAAACTTTTTCGACTTCCAAAAAACCAAGCTCAACCGGCGTCGCGCGACCAAAGATCGTCACGCTGACTTTGAGCATGTTTTTATCTGGATTGACCTCTTCGACCGTTCCCATGAAGCTGGTGAATGGGCCGTGAGTGATCCGAACGGTTTCACCACGTTCAAAAGTAAATTTCGGCTTTGGTTTTTCCGCCGCCGTTTCGACGTGATGGACGATCTGATCAACCTCTTCCTGGCTCAGCGGCGTAGGTTTTTGGCCACCAACAAAGCTTGTGACCTTGGGCGTGCTTTTGATCAGATGCCAGGCTCGATCGGAAATTTCAGCATTGTCATTGCACTCAATCTCAACCAGGACATAACCCGGAAAAAACATTCGTGTGCTTTCAACACGCTTCGACCCCTTCATTTCAACCACTGTTTCAGTTGGAATCAGAACCTGAGTTACTTCATCAGCCATGCCAAACGCCTGAATTCGCGAATTCAGGCTATCGCGCACTTTGCGCTCATAGCCAGAGTAAGTGTGAATGATGAACCACTGCTTCGCCATAATCTGTTGAATCTTTATCCGGCAGAAACCGGGCAAGTGCCGCTAAAATATTTTGCCGGCTGCCCACTCAATGCCTTCTATAACGTATGAGAAGACGATGTCGGCGCCGAAGAGGTAGAAGGCAAAGAAGAAAACTGCGATCACAACAATGATCGTTGTATTAACGACCTCGGTGCGAGTCGGCCAAGATACTTGCCTCATTTCGCGTGCCACATCGCGCCAGAACTGGCGAACGCTAGCCAACCAGTTGGCTGGTTTAGCTACTAGCGATTGCTCGTTTTTTTCTTCAGTCATCGCTGTTGATGCCATTACTTTCTCTCACCTCGATTACCGGTGAATTTGTTGTCAGTTTAATTGCAACTGATTCAGAGCGGACTCTTTTAAGCTGGCAGGGGTATCAGGATTCGAACCCGAACTTTAGGTTTTGGAGACCCACGTGCTAACCGTTAACACTATACCCCTTTGTCAAACTTTTAGAACCTGGCGTTACTTGGTTTCGCGATGCGGCGAATGTTTGCGGCACTTGCGGCAGAACTTCTTGAATTCCAGACGCTGGGTCGTTTTCTTTTTGTTTTTCGTCGTAAAGTAATTACGATCCTTGCATTCAGTGCATTGGAGAACAATTTTATCTCGCATAATGTTACATGATTTAACGGAGCGCTTCGTTCGCGTTCCTGGTTAAGCTAATAGATTCCTTCACTATTCGATAATTTCGGAGATGGTGCCCGCGCCGACCGTGCGGCCGCCTTCGCGGATGGCGAAGCGCAGACCTTTTTCCATGGCTATCGGCGTGATCAATTCCACTTCGATGGCGATGTTGTCGCCCGGCATGACCATTTCCACGCCTTCAGGCAAATGCGCCACTCCTGTCACGTCCGTCGTGCGGAAGTAGAACTGCGGACGGTAGCCGGTGAAAAACGGTGTGTGACGCCCTCCTTCTTCCTTCGTCAGAATGTAGGCTTCAGCCTTGAATTTCGTGTGCGGTTTGATCGAACCAGGTTTGGCGATCACCTGCCCGCGCTCGATTTCCTTGCGATCTACGCCGCGCAACAACAGACCGACGTTGTCTCCGGCGCGGCCTTCGTCCAGCAGCTTCTTGAACATTTCCACGCCTGTCACCACCGTCGTGCGCGTGTCGCGGATGCCGATGATTTCCACCTGCTCGTTGACCTTGACGATTCCGCGTTCGACACGGCCAGTGGCCACAGTGCCGCGTCCCTGAATCGTGAAGATGTCTTCCACCGGCATCAGGAACGGTTTGTCAATCGCTCGTTCCGGCGTCGGGATGTAACTGTCAACAGCCGCCATCAGCTCTTCCACCTGCTTCTCGCCTTCGGGGTCTCCGTTCAGCGCGTTGAGCGCCGAGCCGCGAATGACCGGAATGTCATCGCCCGGAAATTCGTACTTCGACAGCAACTCGCGGACTTCAAGCTCGACCAGATCGAGCAGTTCGGCGTCGTCCACCGCGTCCACCTTGTTCAGGAAGACGACCATCGCCGGCACGCCCACCTGACGAGCCAGCAGAATGTGCTCGCGCGTTTGAGGCATCGGGCCGTCGGTCGCCGCCACCACCAGAATCGCGCCGTCCATCTGCGCCGCTCCGGTGATCATGTTCTTGACGTAATCGGCGTGACCAGGGCAATCCACGTGGGCGTAATGCCGATTGGGCGTCTCGTATTCGACGTGCGCAGTCGCAATCGTGATTCCGCGCGCTTTCTCTTCCGGAGCGTTGTCAATCGAATCGAAGCTGCGGAACGAGATCTTAGGATTGTTCTTGGCCAGCGTCCTGGTGATCGCTGCCGTCAAGGTTGTCTTGCCGTGGTCAACGTGACCAATCGTCCCGACGTTGACGTGTGGCTTGCTGCGGTCAAATTTCTCTTTCGCCATTTTTATCGCTCCCTAGGTTGCAATTTTGGTTTCAAATTGAATTGCAGTGCGCGGAAATGCTCCGCTGTTATCAATCTCAATCAACTTTGAGATTTGAATTCTTATTTGGCTGCGCCTTGAACTTTAGCGATGATCTCTTCGCTGACGCTCTTCGGCGCCTCTTCGTAACGATGGAAGTGCATTGTCGAAGCGGCACGACCCTGTGTCATCGAACGCAGATCGGTTTCGTATCCGAACATTTCGGCCAGCGGAACCATTGCCGTAATAATCTGGGTTCCGGTGCGCGAATTCATTCCTTCAATACGTCCGCGGCGTGAACTGATGTCGCCGGTAACCGATCCCATGTACTCTTCAGGCGTCACGACTTCGACCTTCATGACAGGTTCAAGCAATGCCGGGCTGGCTTTTCTTGCCGCTTCCTTGAAAGCAATCGAACCGGCAATCTTGAAAGCCATTTCCGACGAGTCAACTTCGTGGTAGCTGCCAAAGACCAGTTTCGCTTTGACATCCACCAACTCGTAACCAGCCAGAATGCCTCCTGCCAGCGCTTCACGAATGCCCTTTTCAACAGCCGGGATATACTCTTTCGGAATTGCGCCGCCGACAATCTGGTTGACGAATTCGAAGCCCTTTCCGGCTTCGTTCGGCTCAATCTCCAGCACCACGTGACCGTATTGACCACGTCCGCCAGTTTGACGAGCATATTTTTCTTCGCCCTTCGCCGGTTTACGAATAGTCTCGCGGTATGCGACTTGAGGCTTGCCTACGTTAGCTTCAACTCCGTACTCGCGCTTCAAGCGGTCAACAATGATTTCCAGATGAAGTTCGCCCATTCCGGAAATGATCGTCTGGTTGGTTTCCTGATCGGTAGTCACGCGGAAGGACGGGTCTTCCTGAGCAAGACGCCCTAAAGCAATGCCAAGTTTTTCCTGATCCTGACGAGTCTTCGGCTCGATGGCCAGCGAAATAACCGGCGTCGGAAACTCCATCGCTTCCAGAATCACCGGATGCGATTCGGCGCAAATCGTGTCGCCAGTCGTTCCCCCTTTGAGGCCGACTAAAGCGACGATCTCACCGGCATAAGCTTCGTCCACTTCTTCGCGCTTGTTGGCGTGCATCTTCATAATGCGGCCAATGCGCTCTCGGTTGTCCTTGGTGGTGTTCAGCACGTATGAACCGGATTTTAGAGTGCCGGAATAAATACGGGTGAAGCACAATTGACCGACATGCTTGTCAGCCATGATTTTGAATACGAGCGCCGAAAACGGCTCTTTGTCATCTGCTTTTCTGGTGACAGGCTCGCCATTCAGGTCCATTCCTTCAACTGCGTTAACATCAAGAGGCGAAGGCATGTAATCAATCACCGCGTCAAGCAGTGTTTGTACGCCTTTGTTCTTGAACGCAGTTCCGCAGACCACCGGAAACAATTTGATGCCGATACAGCCGCGTCGCAAAGCATCGCGTATATCGGCTGTGCTGATTTCCTGGGCTTCCAAATATTTATCGGCAATCGCGTCATCGGCATCAGCCAGTGCTTCGATCATCTTTTCCCTGGCGGCTTCGGCGGCGGCTTTCAGGTCTGACGGAACATCTTCTATGACGTAATCCGCTCCCATTGTTTCGTCTTTCCAATACAGCGCTTTCATTTCGATCAGATCAATACAGCCTTTGAACTGGTCTTCAGCACCGATTGGCATCTGAATGGGAACCGGGTTGGCAGACAGCCGAGTGCGAATCGTGTCCACGGCGTGATCGAAATCCGCTCCGGGACGGTCCATCTTGTTGATAAAGGCAAGGCGCGGAACATTGTATTTGTCAGCCTGACGCCAGACAGTTTCGGATTGCGGCTGAACACCAGCCACGGCATCGAACACCGCAACTGCTCCGTCAAGCACTCTCAGACTGCGCTCGACCTCGATGGTGAAATCCACGTGTCCTGGAGTGTCAATAATGTTGATCCGGTATTCGGTATCGTTGCGCTTCCAGAAACAGGTGGTTGCTGCGGACGTAATCGTGATGCCGCGCTCCTGCTCCTGCTCCATCCAGTCCATGGTGGCAGTGCCTTCGTGGACTTCGCCAATCTTATGCGACACACCCGTGTAATAAAGTATGCGCTCGGTAGTCGTAGTCTTACCGGCGTCAATGTGCGCCATAATCCCAATATTACGGAACCGATTTAACGGTGCTTGTCTTGCCATAAAAACCTATCAGTTAAAACAATAAGGTCAGAATTGCTCTTTCGGCCTTTGCCTGACCTTGATCCTTCTCCCGCTGTCTGTCGTCAGTCGTTAGTAAGTCAGTCGTTTCGTTTTTAGAATCTGTAGTGCGCGAACGCCTTGTTGGCTTCGGCCATACGATGAACGTCTTCGCGCCTTTTGATGGCGCTGCCTTTGGCGGAGGCGGCATCCATTATCTCAGCCGCCAATCTGTCAACCATCGTCTTTTCGCCACGATCTCGCGCGTAGCCAACCAGCCACCGCATCGCCAGAGCCGTGCGACGGCTTGCGCTGACTTCAACCGGAACTTGATAGTTTGCGCCGCCTACACGCTTGGATTTCACTTCGACTTTGGGCTGAAGATTTTCAATCGCCTTTTTGAAAACTTTCAGCGGGTCTTCCTGCGTCTTGTCTTTGATTTTATCGAGTGCCCTGTAAATGATCCCCTCGGCAACAGCCTTCTTGCCGTCCCACATCATCACACTGATAAATTTGGCGATCAGCGGGCTGTTGTAAACCGGGTCTGGCAGAACTTCGCGTTTCGGAACTTCTCTTCTTCTTGGCATATCAGCTTCCTAAAAACCGAGCTCGAAATTGGAGCTTGAAATTACTTCTTGCCTCCCTTGGCAGCGGCTCCAGCCGCACCTTCCTTGGGACGTTTGGCGCCGTACTTTGAGCGGCCCTGCTTGCGATTTGCCACACCGGACGCATCAAGCGCGCCGCGAACAATGTGGTAGCGAACACCCGGCAAATCTTTCACACGACCACCACGAACAAGCACGATTGAGTGCTCCTGCAAGTTGTGACCAATCCCCGGGATGTAAGAGGTCACCTCAATCTGGTTGGTCAAACGGACGCGAGCAATTTTGCGCAAAGCCGAATTCGGCTTTTTCGGCGTCTGAGTTTTCACCTGCACACAAACACCTCGACGTTGCGGACAAGATTGCAACGCGGGACTTGAAGTCTTGTATTTGACTTGTTTGCGTCCTTTTCGAACTAACTGGCTAATCGTTGGCATAAATTTGATTCAGTAAGTCTTTGCTCTTGGAATCTGAAGTAAGCCGCGAAAGGCCGCCCCTCTTCCTACGTCCAAGAGAGTGTTACCCCGAAATCGGGCAGTCGTAACTTGTATTGTTATCGCTCTAAACTTTGATTCATGGGATGTCTACGAAAGTGTGCAGATTTGGCGTCCCATATCGCCGAGTTTTTCTGTGGCGTTAAATTTTCAGATAAGGTTGCTACAAGCAACATTCCAGGAGATTCTTTTCGCTTAACTTAAAGTGCCCACGGCGAAAAGATCGCTACGCCACAATACTTTCTCGTGTTTTAAAGATCACAAACGATGATCAAAAACCAACCATCATCTTGCGAATCTGACAACGCCTCTGCACTTGAGACCCGCTGGCGTTGTGTGTTGAGCCTTGCTTACATCAGCAAAGCGCGGGATTTTATGGGTCGCTGGTAGCGTTGTCAAGTGAGGCGGGTCTTTATGTCAATATTTTTTTGAATCGTGTTGTTGGTGCGGCCATTAATGCTTCTCTCGCCTAGCTTGTTCGGGGCTCTGTACTCAACGGCTGCGGCGTTTTATGCTGAGAATGTCCAATCACTGATTCAGTAACGTATTGTTCAGAAATAATTTTGCCTATAGTGATGAGTGATCAGGTATTAACAGAAAATTGCGAACGATGCGGCACGATGGGAGCAAAGCGTTTTCAGCTCTTCAGTTTTGCCAGGTTCGATGACGCAAACGGTGGCATTCACGACGAGCTTCAGTATTTGCTTTGTGCAAATTGCGCTCGACTGGAACGGAAACAGCTTAAATCGCAGCCAGCCCTTAACGAAGGATTAAGTCGTGAAGATTTAATTTCGGAGTTGAATCGCTTTTTTGACACAAGCGGCGCGTTCGACATCTGTGGGCGTTGTCACCAGCAAGGGACGGGCTGCTGTCCTTCGACTTGCCGCATCATTACCGAAAACGGATGCTCCTCATCGAGCAAACACGGGAAAACTGTTTTTTGCGCGGCATTCGTTTGCGGAGCGTTGCTTAACGCAATTTCCGAATGCGACGCCGAAGCCGGACGCGCGTTGAAGTGGATCAAGAATGAACTCGGCCCGGCGGAGTTTCGCGTGTATGAAATGATCACTCGCGTTCCTTCATCCGTGCGCGAGCCTGTTCGCCCTCTCCAGTTGCCGAAGCGGTATCCTCACCCCACAGGTTTGAGCGGGAGCGAAAAGATTAAGGAAAAGCTCGCCTCGCTGACAGAAGAAGTTCTGCAAATACGACGATTGTGGCGTGAGCAGGAAATCAGAGAAAGCCGGGAAGCTTCCACACTTAAACCAAAATCGGGATGACTGAAAATGGCCGAAGTTTTTCGCCATCGGCCATTTTCAGTCTCAGCAGCCAAGCTTGCTCTTCAGAACTTTTTACCACTGTTAAAAGCCAGCACTTCGTCCACGCCCAGCCGCGGTTTGCGAGGCCAGTTACCCGGCGCAGAATATCCAACTGTTATCAGCATGACCGGAACGTAACGATCGGAAATTCCGAACTCGCGTTTAACGCCCGCAGGATCAAAACCGATCATCGGCCCGCTGACCAGGCCTTTTGCTTCGGCAGCAATCATCAACGTCATCGCAGCCAATGTAGCCGAGCGGATCGCTTCGTCGCGCGCAAATTGCTCATTGCCGCTGTAAGTTTTGGCAGCGCTTTTCGCCCAACCATCGGCGGACTTCTGCCCCATCTGCCCGGATTCAACCAGCGGCTTCAAAATCTCCGGCAGTTTTTCGTATCCGCGCAAATCGCCAAGAACGATGAATGTCACTGCGGCGTCAGCCACTTTTTGCTGTCCGTTGGCCACTTCTTTCAGCCGCTGTTTGTCTTCAGGATTCGTGACCGCGACAAAACGCCAGTTCTGTATGTTGTAAGCCGACGGCGCTTGAGAACCATAAGCGACCAGTTCCCTGATTTCATCGTCAGTCAGGCTTCGGCTCGTGTCGAACTTATTCGCTGAAATTCGTTGTTTGATCAATTCCAAAGCATCCATTGAAGCTCCTCCCTCCTTCTTGATTGTCATTATTTCTGTCAACGGTTATGGCAGATCAATCAGAATGATCTCGCTATCGGCGGCAGCATTCAGATCGAGCTTTGTCACATCGGCAATTCGCGCCTGATCGCCAGCGCTGAGCCTTTCGCCATTCAAACTGACCTCGCCCTCGATCAAGTAAAAGAAAATTCTTCGTCCGGCTTTCGATTCATGTGTCACACGATCACCGGCGCGCAGCCGCGAAACGTAAAACGTCGTGTCCTGATGAATCTTCACCGCTCCGGGCGCGTCCTGTCCTGAAGCAATCGGCAATAACACACCTGTGCGCTGTTCGGTCGTGAACTGCTTTTGCTCATAAGACGGCGTCAATCCTGCGCGTTCCGGCAGCACCCAGATTTGCAACAATCGGGTCGGGTCGGTTTCCGAAGCATTGAATTCCGAATGGGCAATTGCGGTTCCGGCGGACATTCGCTGAACTTCACCGGAGTTGATGAAACCGATTCCGCCTGTGCTGTCTTTGTGCGCCAGTTTGCCGCTGAGCACGTAAGTGACTATTTCCATTTCGCGGTGCGAATGCGTCGGGAATCCGCCGCCACCGGCAATCGTGTCGTGATTGAACACGCGCAACGGCCCAAAACTCATGTTCGACGGATCGTAATATCGGTCAAAACTAAACAGCCAGTATGCCGACAGCCAGTCGCTTTCGATGTGGAATCTGTCTTTCGCTTTGATGATTTGCATAAAACCTCCTCTCAGTTTTTTGGTTGTTGTTACTGTTTATTGCCTTGCAGAGCGCCGTCAACGGAAAGCTTACCGCCGCCGCGAATCATCAACACCAAGGCGATGCCCAGCACCAGCAAGTGGTATTCATACCCTTCGCCCTGCTGTTGTCCCGTCCAGTTCATGAAAAATCCGACTTTGGTGTGAACGGTGAAAATCGCACCAAGCATAACCGTTGCGATACCAAAAGCGCTGAACCGCGTCAGAAAGCCCGCAATCAATCCAAATGCGCCAAACGATTCGGCGACGATTACCAGAAAAACAATCGCTGCGGGCAATCCCATCGAAGTCATTCCCTGCATAGTTGCGCTGAATCCGCCGCCGCCAAACCACCCCAGCAGTTTTTGCGCACCATGCGGAAACATCACGATTCCCAGGGTCAACCGCAGGATCAATTGCAGAACGTCGTCGTTTGTCGCCAAAATTTTTCGAATCATAGTTCTCCTTTATTTCTGTTTACCTATTGATTGTTTCCTGATTAACAATCGTGGCAAAAAAATTCACTCCTCCAGCAATTTGCCGAGCAGCACAAAAAGCGTCTTCTGTTGGTCGCGCGTCAGCGGTTTCATTTGCTCATTGGCCGCCCCAATCACCTCCGGAAGAGTTTCTTCGATGAATCTCGCTCCGTCCTCTGTCAATTCGACCAGGTTCACGCGTCGGTCTCCGCAGGAAAGTCGTTTGACGAATTTCCTCTCTTCCAGCAGATCAACCAGCTTTGTCACATTGGCGCGCGACGACAACATGCGCCGCCCGATTTCCGATTGCGAAATCGGTTCCGGCGAACCATTCAATATCCGAAGGACGTTGTAATGATTGTCCGTCAGCCCCCATTGGGAAAACCGCTCGTCCGATTCGCGCCAGAGTCTGTCTCCTAGCCTCATCAATCTGATCAGAGCCTGTTCGGCCACGCTCGGTGTTATTTTTACTCTCTTCGTCATCACGGCGTGGAATATACTCTCGCCTCCGAAGATTGTCAACCAGGAAACATTCTCTCAAGATACTTTTCCTGATTGTAGTCAAAAAATGGACAGATCGTGTTTAACGAATATACTTAGCCCGGCTTCCGAGCCACACCTCAATTTCATTCAAGCGAGTTTTCCATGTCACAAGATAATTCCCGCAAGTTTCGCAGTTCTCATTGGTTTGGACCGACCGACAAAGGCGGTTTCATTCATCGCAGTTGGACGAAAAATCAAGGTTACCCGGATCACCTCTTCGATGGCCGTCCGGTCATTGGCATTTGCAACACGTGGTCGGAATTGACGCCATGCAACGGTCACTTTCGCAAAATTGCCGAACACGTCAAACGCGGCATTTACGAAGCTGGCGGCTTCCCTATGGAATTTCCAGTCATGTCGTTGGGCGAAAATCTGATGCGCCCGACAGCCATGCTGTTTCGGAACCTGGCCAGTATGGACGTGGAAGAAACCATTCGCGCCAATCCGATTGACGGAGTCGTCTTGCTGGTCGGATGCGACAAAACAACTCCTGCCTGTTTGATGGGCGCGGCGAGTTGCGATCTGCCTACGCTGGCGATTTCAGGCGGGCCGATGTTAAACGGCAAGTTTCGCGGCGAAGACATCGGTTCCGGCACAAACGTCTGGAAATTCAGCGAAGAAGTCCGCGCGGGCGTTATGCCGCTCTGCGATTTTCAGGAAGCCGAAAGCTGCATGAGCCGGTCAGCGGGTCATTGCATGACTATGGGCACGGCTTCAACGATGGCCAGCGTAGTTGAATCGCTGGGAATGGGAATGCCTATGAACGCAGCGATTCCGGCAGTGGACTCGCGCCGTTACGCGTTAGCGCACATGGCCGGTCGCCGCGCAGTCGAAATGGTTCACGAAGATTTGCGAATGTCGAAGATTCTGACTCGGCAGGCGTTTGAAAACGCCGTTCGCGTAGTCGGAGCCATCGGCGGTTCGACCAACGCCGTGGTGCATTTGCTGGCGCTGGCCGGGCGACTGGGAATTGATTTCAAACTCAGCGATTGGGACGCGCTTGGACGCGACGTGCCGTGTCTGGTCAACCTGATGCCTTCGGGCAAATACCTGATGGAAGATTTTTATTACGCAGGCGGAGTTCCGGCGGTGATTCGGGAACTCGGCGATTTGATTCACCGCGACGCGCTGACCGTCAATGGCAAAACCATCGGCGAAAACACGGCGAACGCTCCCTGTTACAACAACGACGTCATCAAACCCTTCGATGCTCCACTGGTGAAGCAAGGCGGCCTGGCAGTGCTGGGCGGAAACCTTTGTCCGAACGGAGCGGTCATCAAACCCTCGGCGGCGACGCCGGAATTGATGCAGCATCGCGGACGAGCCGTCGTGTTTGAATCCATCGAAGATTACAACGCGCGCGTGGACGATCCGAATTTGGACGTGGACGAAAGCTGCATTTTGGTGCTGAAAAATTGCGGCCCGCGCGGTTATCCCGGAATGGCCGAAGTCGGCAACTTCGGTTTGCCGGAAAAGATTCTGAAGAAGGGCGTCACAGACATGATTCGCATTTCCGACGCGCGCATGAGCGGAACGGCTTATGGAACCGTCGTGTTGCACGTTGCGCCCGAAGCTGCCGTCGGTGGGCCGTTGGCGCTGGTCGAAAACGGCGATTACATCCAACTGGATGTCTCGGCGCGTAAGCTGCATTTGGAAGTTTCAGACGAAGAAATAGCCGCCAGGCGCGCGCGTTGGCAAGCGCCGACTTCGCCGTTTGATCGCGGCTATTACAAACTTTACGTTGATCACGTGCTGCAAGCGGATCAAGGAGCAGATTTTGATTTTCTGGTTGGGCGCAGCGGCACCGAAGTCACCCGCGAATCCCATTGACCCAAAACATTTTCGACAGGATTTACAAGATTGAGCAGGATTGGCTTATTGAAATCAAAATCCTGAAAAATCCTGTTAATCCTGTCCACTCTGTTTCCTTTATGCTTTTACGATTGTTGAAATCCGTTGGCTGGCCATTGTTTCGCGCGATGTTCGCCGTTGAATATCACGGCGTTGAAAACATTCCGGCGCGCGGAGCGGTTATTATCGCGGGCAATCATCCGTCATACCTTGACCCCATTCTGGTCATGTTGCCGGTCAAACGTCAGATTCGGTTTATGGCGTGGGATGCGTTGTTCAAAGTTCCAGTGCTCGGTCAATTGATTCGCGCGTTGGGTTCGTTTCCGGTGGACATTCGCAAAGGCAAAGGCGAATCGGCTTTCCGCGAAGCTCTGAAGGTTTTGAACAGCGGTGAAGCTCTCGGCATTTTCCCTGAAGGTCAACGCTCGGAAGCCGGACCGATGGGCGAACTGAGAACCGGCGTCGCACGATTGGCGGTTGAAAGCGGAGCGCCGATTGTTCCGGTCACCATCGGCGGAGCTTTTCGCGCGTGGCCGAAATGGAAGCTGTTGCCGAAACCCGCCAAGATCATCGTTCGCTATCACCCGCCAATCCAACTGAACGAAACCGACCGCTCAGCCCGTCGCGAAGACAAGGATTTTCACCAGCAGGTGATGCAGCAAGTCGCCGAAAGCATCAATCGTTCGTTGACGCCCAGCTTGCGAGTTCACGACGCTTACGAACGTTGGTACACACAACCCCCGTCGAACATTCGCAGTTACGAATGGGCGCCGTTGATCGCCGTGATCGTCACGTTGCTGGTTTCAATTCAACGCGACACGATTGGCAAAACCTGGTTGGGAGTTTTGCTGCCCGCGATTGGTTATTACCTTTATCTGATGGCCGATCTGGCGCTGATTAAACCTTCGCGGTTCGTCAAATGGATTCGCAACACGATTCCGATCTGGTTGATTGCGATCTGGCATTATCCGCTTTGCCGCGCGCTGGCAGTTCCCACGGGCGAAAGGAACGAATGGCTGGCCGTCGCCGTCTTGGCTGCGCTCTTTCCATTCTTTTACGAACACTATTTCAATTTGCAAAAGTTCGTGCGCGGGGTTGTGGCCAGCTATTACTATTCGATGGTTCTGCTGTTGGGATGGCCTCACGGTTTGGGAACGCTGGTGGCCGTGCTCGGATTCATAGCGGTTTTCGTCTTGTGGTTTCGAATCATTTATCGTTGGTGGATAACGGCAGTTATGGCTGTAACGATTGCAGCCGCCATCTGGCTCAGCCATTGGCCCGAACCGACGCTGGCGATTTATGCGGCGCTGGCATTCGCAACCATTGGTTATTTGCAAACCTTCGCTTCGATTGCTTACGACATCAGAAAGGCAGGCGACGTGTCTTTGCAGTAGTTGGCGCGGAGCGAAACAGGAATCGGCAGGCCGGAAAAAAATATAGGCGCTAACAGTCGTGGGAGACCTGTTAGCGCCTGATAAGTGCGGTTACCTTCCTCACCCTGGTAACCGCTTGACACCGTCAGTGGAGTTAACCACCTGGTATCTCGTTGCCCCGCCATCGCTAGTGCAAGCACGATGCCACAAGCTATGGAAATCTGTAAAAAGCAGAAAACTCAATATTGACAGGCTTTTCAACTTCCGCCGTCTTTTCGCAGGTAAAATGCGGATTGGACGTTTTTGTAAAACTTACTCGATTGAGCAACCGACGGTATGGAAAAATTTCTTGCGCCTAGTAATTTCTGACTACGATTCATAATGACGAAAGAAAAAAAATTAGTTCTAGCTTCAGCTTCCCCGCGTCGTTCGGAATTGCTGCGCGCGGCGGGAATTGATTTCATTGTGCGCGTTGCGGACATTGACGAAAGCCTAATGCCCGGCGAATCTCCGCGCGATTACGTTTTGCGTTTGTCGCTGGAAAAAGCTCGCGCTGTCGCCGATGCCAATGAAATCGTACTTGGCGCGGATACGACTGTCGTCGTCGAAGGCGAAATTGCCGGCAAACCTGTTGATGAAGCCGACGCGCGGCGGATGCTGAAAATACTGAGCGGGCGTTGGCACGAAGTTCTGACAGGAGTTTCAATCGTCAACGGCAATCAGACTCTGTCGGAGGTCGCCGTCACGCGCGTCAGATTCGCCGATTTGCGCGAGGAAGAAATTGAATGGTATCTGGCGACGCGCGAGCCGATGGACAAGGCGGGCGCTTACGGCATACAGGGGTACGCTTCGCGTTTCGTCGAAAGCATCGAAGGCAGTTATTCAAATGTCGTGGGATTACCGGTGCAGATGGTTTATCGAATGATAGCGGATTGCGGATTACGGATTGCGGATTGAAAGCGCAAAGACCAAATATGACTTTCGTCCATCACAATTCATTATTTCTATCGGCTGGCGAACACCAATAATCCGCAATCCGCACTCGTCAATCCGCAATCAGAATATTCCGTTCAATTGCAGCAGATGCCCCATCTTCTCTTTTTTGGTCATCAGGTATTTGAAAGCCTGCTGTTTGGGTTTGATCTCAAGCGGCACGCGTTCGATGATTTCCAGCCCGGCATCACGCAATGCGCGAACCTTGTCCGGATTATTCGACATCAATCGCAATCGGCGAGCGCCCAACAGTTTGATGACTTCGGCGCATTGATGGTATTGGCGATGATCAATGTCAAAGCCCAATTGCAAGTTGGCTTCGATGGTGTCGGCCCCTTCGTCCTGCAAGGCGTAAGCGCGAATCTTGTTGACGATTCCTATGCCGCGGCCTTCCTGTTGCTGGTAAACGATGATGCCTTTGCCTTCATCCTGAACCAATTCCATGGCTCGCTGCAATTGCGGTCCGCAATCGCATTTCAGCGAATGAAAGACATCTCCTGTCAGGCATTGCGAATGGATGCGAACCAGGGTTGGTTCTTCAGGCTGGATGTCGCCTTTGACCAATGCGACGAACTCTTCGTCGCTGTTCAGGCTGCGAAACCCTACGATACGGAAAGGGCCAAATTCGGTGGGTAACTTCGCTTCGGCTTCTTTCTGAACCGTGAATCCTGCTGTTGCTCGGTCTTGCTGTTGTTCTTTCAAGTTCTTTTTTCCTCCTTCAATTTTGTCAACCGATGTTGCGCTGGTTCACTACTAAGCGGTCAAACTATAAGAGCCTTTCACGCGGACGGTCAAGATGACGATGCGCGCGACTCAGTTGATTTCGGCAACGTTGATCTAAAAGACTTCATTCATTGACCATCCTTACAGTACGGCAAGTTATATGCAATGAATGTAGCCCTCGTCACAAATGATTGGCGAAGTATTCACGGCTGAAGCCTCCGGCTCTTGAGAAATCCGGCGGCGACCGATATACAACCGGCAATGGGAACACTAACGATCACTCTCATAACTTTGTTGGCGGTCGCAACCGGAACATGGATGACCTGCCTTGTCGTGGACAAAGTCTCTTTGTGGGCGCGCGTCTGGGTCGGCACAGCTTTCGGCATTGCGTTGCTGGCCTGGATTGGCTTTCTGTCTTCGCTGGCGTTCGGGCTGAACACATTTTCAATCGGCCTGACCGTTGCAACCTTGCTGGCCAGCTTTGCAGCCGCGTACGGCAAAGTTCCATATAAAAAATTCCGCGCCGGTTTGAACGACATCAGATTCGATGTTGTCGGCTTCATTTATTACTCGACATGGACGGCTTTGCTGGCCTGGCTGTTTGCCCGCGTGGTCATGTTTTACCCGGACGGATTGCACACCGCTCCGGCAAATAATTTCGGCGACCTGCCTTTTCATTTCGGAGTCATCACCTCCTTCGCTTACGGCGAAAACCTGCCGCCGCAAAATCCCATCTTCGCCGGGATGAAATTCACTTATCCCTTTTTGATAGATTTTCTGACCGCCTTCTTCATTCGCTGCGGAGCCGATTGGCGGGCGGCTTTCTTCATCGAAAACCTGGCGCTGTCGCTTTCGCTGGTCGGTTTGGTTGATCTGATGACGCGAAGAATCACAGGCAGTCGAGCCGCCGGATTGGTCGCGCCGGTTGTTTTTCTTTTCAACGGCGGTTTTGGATTCGTCAATTTCTTCCGGCAGCTTTCGGCTTTCTTCAACGATCCGCAAACGGCGAAGTTCGGCTTGATTCATTTCCTGACCAACCTGCCGAACGCCTACACGATGAACGCCGATTTGATTTGGGGCGACGGCAAAATCCCTTTGCGATGGGGAAATGTCTTCACCACCTTGCTGATTCCGCAACGATCAATGCTGTTCGGATTGCCGTTGGTGGCGTTGATTCTGTTGCTGTGGTGGATGGCCGTCGGCGAAACAAACGGCGGAGGCAAAGGTTCTCCGCGACGGCGTTACCTGTTTGCCGCCGGAATCCTGACCGGATTGTTGCCGATGCTGCACGCTCACGGATTCTTTT
>CAYRQB010000061.1:0-22174 GCA_964426025.1 uncultured Heliomicrobium sp. | reverse complement strand
TCGCTGGCCTGTTCGCCCTTCGGGAAAGCCGCCTGGAAGGCGGCTGAGCAGTTACCCGTTTTTTTCGTTATTTCTGTTTGTTCCGTCGTCTATTCAAGCATTTCATTATCAGGCCGCTTGATAGGCTGAGCAGTTACGAAATAAATAGGAGAAATCCATGGTACGGATCGTGTTGGGCGTTGTTGGCGGATTTTTTGCCTGGGTGATGGCGTGGGTCGGAAGCGAGAAGATTCTTTCGGCCATTTTCCCGGAGGGGTTCGGCGCTCATCAACGGGCGTTCCAGGCGGCCATTGAGAATGGCGGTCAGTTCACAGCGGACACGACGCTTCTTCTAACGCACATTGTCCTCGGTTCAATAGTCTCGGTGATGTCCGGATTTCTGGCCGCGCAGATCGCCGGTGAAAATATACGCGCGCCGCTGGTTCTCGGCTTTCTGCTGCTGGCAATGGGTATATTGAAGGTGGTTATGTCCTGGCCGTATGTTCCCATTTGGTATCACGTGATCTTTACGGCGCTTCTAATTCCAATGGCGATTTTGGGCGGTAAACTGAAAACCGCCACGAAGTAGGCGTCAAGATGCTGCCGAACGAACCCCGCTGATGGCGACACTCAGGCCTCTTAATTCACTGTCAGGCGACGCAACAATGAATTGGAGAAATAATGAAATCGCTGCCATTCATTCTCGCATTGCTTCTTCCATCATTGGCGACGGCCTCAGTCTTTGCACAATCAGATCGAATCAGTCAGAAAGAGGCTCAAGTTATGAGTGACAAAGAATACGGAAGCCCCAATCCAAAGTCGCCTCCTGAACTTTCGCAGTTCGCTTTCATCATCGGCAAATGGCGTTGTGACGCAAGAGTGAAGGGAGAGGATGGAACGTGGCAACCATTCCAGGCAACCTGGGTCGGTCGCTATATTCTGGACGGTTATGTGATCGCTGATGAGTATCGAATGACGAATCAAACGGGCGAACTCATTGTTCATGGAATGAACTTCCGCTCTTACAGCGTTGAAAAGAAGACCTGGGTAATGAGATGGCTCAACGCCACGAACTCTTTCTGGCTGGAATTAGGGGCGGAAAATCTCGGCGGCGTTCGCGTAACTCCAAAGAGCATTACCTTCAATTTCATTGATACCTTTGCTCCGAATGCCATTACTCGAGTTACTTTTTCAAACATAACAGAAAGCCACTTTACGTGGAGTAGCCAAAGGTCTCTCGACCAGGGAAAGACATGGGCTGAATTCATGATCATCGAAGCTCACCGCGCCAAATGACACCCGCCTGACTTCAGCGATGGCTGTGGACGTGAACGATCAAATCAATTTTTGGCGATTTCTACCTGAAAATCTTCGATGACCGGATTCGACAAAACGTCGTGAGCGAATTTTTCGACTTCGGCGCGGGCTTGCGCTTCGTCCAGCGAAGCATCGAGTTTGATCTCGAAGTATTTGCCTTGCCGCACGTCGGCGATGCCTTGATAACCGATGGTTTCGGCGGCGTGGTGAATGGCTTTGCCTTGCGGGTCGAGGACTCCGTTTTTCAGCGTGACATAAACTTTGGCTAGCATGGGTTTCCTTATGAAAACAGAATCAGCGTCGTGAGCAGTGGAGAGTGTACATTTTGCGACAATGGGTCAAACAAGACCCGCTTCCTACCGGTCGCGGTACTGACTCGGGTTACTTTTCCAGCGGCAGCGCGCCGCTGTATTTATGAATACCTGTGAAGACGCGATCGAAGATTCGATCAACGTTCTTCAACTGAGTTCGCACGTCGAAAGCGCGTTCGATTTGTTCAGCCGTGATCGTGCCGGAAATGTCCGGGTCTTGTTTGACCAGTTCGCGGAAATCCAAACCTTCGTCCCACGATTTCAGCGCGTTGCGCTGAACCCAGTAATAAGCTTCTTCGCGTTGAGCGCCGGCAGCCGCCAATTCCAGCAACAACTGACCCGAAAAAACCAACCCGCGCGTCGCGTTCAGGTTTTCCATCATGCGTTCGGGTTTGACGACCAGCGTGTCCAGCAGCGAAGTCGTTTTGGTAATCAGGTAATCGGTCGAAATGCAGGCATCGGGCAGAATGACTCGTTCGGCTCCGGAATGCGAAATGTCGCGTTCGTGCCAGAGCGCGTTGTTTTCCAGCGCCGCCACCGCATAACCGCGAACGACTCGCGACAATCCGCAAATGCGTTCCGACAAAATCGGATTGCGTTTGTGCGGCATTGCCGATGAACCTTTCTGGCCAGGTTTGAAATATTCGTGCGCTTCGCGGACTTCCGTGCGCTGCCAGTGGCGAACCTGAAGCGCGATTTTTTCCAGCGACGAAGCGATGATCGCCAGCGTACAGACGAATTCGGAATAACGGTCGCGTTGAATAACCTGAGTCGAAACGCTGGCCGGGCGAAGCCCAAGCAGAAAGCAAACGCGCTCTTCGATGTCCGGATCGAGATGCGCGAAAGCGCCGACTGCGCCGGAAAGTTTGCCGTAACTGATACCGGCTCGCGCGCGAGTCATGCGGTCAATGTTGCGGCGGTTTTCCTCAAACCACAGCGCGAAGGTCAAACCCAACGTAGTCGGTTCGGCATGAATGCCGTGAGTCCGGCCAATCATCGGCGTGTCTTTGAATTCGTAAGCTCGTCGCTTCAGCACGTCACTCAAAGCTTGCAACTTGGAAAGGATCAAATCGCCCGCCTCGACCAGCAGCAGGGCGTTGGCCGTGTCCACTACGTCCGACGAAGTCAGTCCGAAATGAACCCAGCGAGCTTCCGCGCCGATGTTTTCGGCCAGGTTGGTGGTGAAGGCAATGACATCGTGATCGAGCGTCTTTTCCAATTCGTGAATGCGTTCGACGGAGAAAGCGGCTTTTTGGCGAATGGGTTCGATGACATCAGCCGGGATATTTCCGGCTTCGGCGTTGGCCTGGCAAGCGGCGAGTTCCACGTCCAGCCATTTGCGGAATTTGTTTTCTTCAGTCCAGATAGCGCCCATTTCGGGCAATGTGTAACGTTTGATCATTTCGTTTTTCGAGAGCGCGGATTTGTAATCCGATTGGAGCGCGGATTTGTAATCCGCTGCCGGAGTGCGGACTTCCAGTCCGCGAACCAGTTTGCGGACGGCAACATCCGCGTTCCGGCTAACGTCCGCGCAGGCTTATCGCCGCGAACGAGAAAAGCACAACACGCTGATGGCCGCCGCCGCAATCGGAATCAGCCAATTGGATTTGACTGTTTCCTGTCCTTTGGCAAACAACAGAGCCAAAGTCCAACCGATGGCGGCAATGGCCAGGCCAAAGCCTGCGCGACGGTAAGCTCTGGAGATTGTCTCTCGTTCTTCGGTCATTGAGTCAAAGATTTCTGATCGTCGCCGATGTAATAACTGCTGCGCGAACGAAGGCTGACGCCCGGTCGTGCGGCAATTACTTTGATAGAGCGTTTGTCTTCCAAACTCGGCGTGCGTTCGGTGATGAACGACAAACTATATTGCGCTCCGATTTCGCGCAGAATTTTTGTGTGCGAAGCGATCAGATCGTTATGTGTCGCCGGAAGCAAAAATTCGCCGCCGCTGGTTTCGGCCATCAACCGCAATTCCACCGTTGCGCCTTCCAGAATTGAAAGATGCCGTCGCAATTCGGCTATGCGTTTGGCGGCGTTCATTCCCACTACTTCGTGACCCGATATCCAATTGGCTGCGGTTTCGATTTCAGTTCGCAAAGCCTCAGCCCATCCGATGACGAACACCGAAGCGCGCGATTTTTCCAGTGCCAGCAAAGCTTTTGATTTGCCGGTCTTGCTGCTGGAATCTATTCCATCAGAGATCAGCACGACGATGCGGCGTCCGTTCGGTTGCGCCTGAAGTTTGTCTGCGGCCAGTTTCAGCGCGTCGTGGTAACTGGATTTGACGCCGACTCGATATTTCGACGCAAGCGAGTTCAAAGCCTGTTGGCGGTCGTTCGTCCAATCCTGAATCAACTGCACGCGGTCATAATATTGAATGATCGCAATCCGGTCTTCGGGCGAAAGCCTGGATACGAACAGGCTGGCGAACTGTCGCGTCGTTGGATTGGTGATTACCTGATAGTCCGGTCCTTTTTCCCAAACTGGTCGTTCGGGTTTGTAATATCTTTCGGTCGGAGCGTTTTTGAATGTGCCGATTTCGTTGCTGCAATCCATGATCAGCACAATGTTGGCCGGTTCGCGTTTGACGCGCGTCACCTGACGGCCTTCGCCTTCTTCCAAAACCAGCACGTCTTTTTCGGTCAGGTCGTCAACGAATTTACCGTCCGCGTCATAAGCCATCAGCGGCAGAACGACTTCGCGAGTCTCGATTCTGACAGTCGGCGCTTCGCCCGGTCTGGGTTGCTGTTCGCCGGGTTTTGCCGTAGGCCTGCGACCGGATTGCGCAAATGCAACCACAGATAACCACAGATAAGCACAGATGAACACTGATGTGACCAATCGTAATGCAAGTCTGTGTTCAACTGTGTTCATCTGTGATGTCCTCTTCATGCTCTGCTAAACCTGATAAATACAGCCAATCAGCCGGTTGTTCATAAATGACAAACACAGGAAAACAAAGACGCCCAAAACCAGGAAGAAATCTGTGTTCATCTGTGCTTATCCGTGTTTATCTGTGGTTTTCCTTTTACAACTTGATCCAATCAGTCGGTCGGTCGTAAGGAGCGACTTTGACGCGCTGTTCGGCGTTGGCGGAAAAAAGCGGCGCTCGTGATTGCAAAGCCAAAGTTGCCGCCAGTCGAGCGACATTCGGCTCGTTCGTGTTTTGCGACAGATGAGCCAGCACAATATGTTCGGCTTTGCCGTCGAAATCCTCAGTCAGATATCGAGCCATTTCGTCGTTCGATGTGTGGCCGTGCCGACTCATAATCCGCTGCTTCAACGACCAGGGGTAATAGGTGCAAGCACGCAGCATTTCGGTTTCGTAATTTGCTTCGATGATCAGCAGATCGCAGCCGCGAAATCGCTCAGCCGCCAGTTTGTTTATGTGACCCAAATCAACCGCGATTCCCATTTTGACGCCGGCGGCTTCGACGGTGAAAGCCATTGGGTCGGCGGCGTCGTGCGGAATCTTGAAAGGACTGAAGCGGAACGCCCCTATCTGAAAATCTTGCGAGCAGGTGATGGCTTCGCCTCGACTGATGTATTTCGCTTTATCGGTCAGATTGCAGGCTTCCAGAGTCGGCGTAGAAATATAAACCGGCGCGCCAAGCTGTTTGCAAAGCATCCCCAGTCCGCGCGCGTGGTCGCCGTGTTCGTGTGTGATGACGATGGCGCTGAGTTTGTGCGGGTCTTCGCCGACGGCCTGGATGCGGCGGATGGTTTCGCGAGCGCTCAATCCGCAATCTATCAGGACGCGAGTTTCACCTGCGACCAACAAGGTCGCGTTGCCAGAACTGCCACTGCCAAGTAAACAAACACGCATTGAAGAAAATTGATTCGTTTCAAATGAGGATCAGCCAGTGAGCGCGCATCTTAGCACACCGCCTCAGAGTGTCGCGAACCCGACGGAAACTCCGACTTCCAGAGCCGAATTCAGGCCGAACAGAGACGCGATCAGTGTAAACCCTGAGCGCATCGCAGATTTTTTTTCGCGGCGTGAGCCTTTTCGGCTGCGGTTGGCACATGCATGGGTGAAGGCAAAAAACAGCGAAGCAACAGCGCGCGATCATTTTCTCGCTCATCAGTTCCGAACAGGCGAACGGTCAGGCCGTCGCAAGGAGGCAAGTATGAAAAACAAATCCGAATCGAAAGTTAAACGCATCGTGCTCAAACATCTTTCAGGCACAAAAGCCAGCCTGGAAGAAAACTTCGACCTGGCGCAATCCAGTGAATTGACAATCGGGCGTCACCCGGCGTCTGTGATTCGTTATGACGAAAACCGCGACGATCTGGTCAGCGGCAATCACGCCCGCATCACTCAGGACCAATCCGACCCGAACAGCTTCACGCTTTACGATCTAGGCAGTCGCAACGGAACTTTTCTCAACAAACAGCGCGTCACCAGCCCGGTCAAAATCAAACCTGGCGACGTGATTCAACTTGGGCCGGGCGGGCCGGAATTTGAATTCGATTGCGATCCGCGCCCGAACGGTTATGTCAAACCGACTCGCGTTCCGGTCGAAGTCGTCGCCAGCATTCCGGCGACGCGCGAAGGATCGTCCATCGCTCAGATGAAGGAAACCAACGGCTCGGCCAATCATTTGCAGAGCGTCTCAGCCTCAGTCGCCAGCGCGACGAACGGCGGTTTGCATAATCAATCCTCTGCGACCGCCGTTCCGGCGCGCGTCGGAAAAGCGACGGTCGAACGAATGATCACTCAAACCAAAAAAGAAACCCGCAAGCTGATGTTGATCGGCGGCGCTGCGCTGGCGGTTGTGGTGTTGACGGTTTTCTTGTTGTGGCCACGGCCAACGCCGATCATCAACAACATAGTTCCACCTTCCGAAGGTTTGACTGACGCGGAAATAGCCGAACGGTTCGGCAAGGCGGTCGTCAATCTGGATGTCAATTGGAAGCTGGTCAATTCACAAAGCGGGCGGCAAATCTTTCATCAATATGTCCCCAACGAATGGGTGGACAAAAACAATGTCAAACACCGAATCGTCAATGACAATCGAGCCTGGGTGGCGACTTACATCGTGCTCAGCGACGGAACTTACGAACCTTCATTGACGGAAAATCCCGGCGGCAGTTTACCCATCGGCGGCAGCGGCGGCGGTTCGGGTTTTCTGACTTCGGCCAATGGATTCATCGTCACGGCTCGCCACGTCGGAGCGGGATGGAAATCTCAATACAGTTATCCGGGTTCGGCTTATCCGGGCGTGATCTGGGTTCGCAGGCAGGACGGCAGTTGGGGATTCGATTCCGACGGTGAGGGCAAGCCGAAAACTTACAACATCCCCACCACATGGGTTCCCGCCAACACACGTCAGTTCGGACGCAATGGATTGAAATGGGCTGTCGAAGGCCAGAACACCATTCTGGAAGCTTCTCTGCCGGGCAAGAAATTTTCCTTCAAGGCGAAAGAAGTCTCGGTTTCGGAAAGCCACGACGTGGTTTTGCTGAAGATTGATTCGCCCGAAGACCTGCCCTTCGTCGAACTAAACGACAATTACGACACGGTCAAGGCCGGAGACAAAGTCACAGTGCTCGGTTATCCGTCGGCTTCGCCCATCACTTACGGCGAAATCAGATCGCAGGACGCTTTCAATCGCGAATCGCAATATCGCGTGATTGCCGATCCGAGTCTGACGCCGGGCGTGATCGGACGCGTGCTGCGCGCAAAAAACGAGGACGGCAAAACAACGACCAGCAGCTTCGGCGACGCTTATCAGATAACGGCCAGCCCCGGCGCGGGCAACAGCGGTGGCCCGGTCTTCGACAGTCAGGGCAAAGTGATAGGCATTTATTACGCCGGAACGCGCCGCAACGACACGATGATTTCCTTCGTCGTCCCGATTCGTTATGCCAAGGATTTATGGAAGTAAGTCCGCAGCCAATGATCGTCGTCCGCAGGCTGTGCGGTTTGCAGTCTGCGGACTACCGGGGAAAGCTCGCACACTTTTGGAAAGGATGAAGTCCATGCTCGCGCTTTGGAACAAATTGAAACTGGTCCGCCGCCGCGAATCTCCGCCATCGGCAATCAACACCGACAGAGCGATTCGCCCGACTTACGAAGGCGAAGCGTATCGTTTGCCGGAACTCAAACTCGAAGCCGCCTGGTTGAGCGACGCCGGTTGTGTCCGCGAGCGCAACGAAGACAACGCGATTTATGTTCAGCCTTCGGACGCGTCAACGCTGGAAACAAAAGGTTGTTTGATGGTGGTGGCCGACGGCGTTGGCGGTCACAGCGCGGGCGAAACTGCCAGCCGGTTGGCGGTTGAAATCATCAGTCGCAATTACTTTGAAAACGCCGCCGAAGCTGAATCCGAAAACGACGAGGGAATTTCTTCGGACTTGCGCGAAGCTTTCCGGCTGGCGAATCGGACGATTTACCAGATGGCGCAAAACAATTTGCGGCTTCAATCAATGGGCACGACCTGCACGGCGCTGGTGTTGCGCGGCGCGCAGGCTTATGCCGCACAGATCGGAGACAGCCGTCTTTATCTGGTGCGGGATGATCGAATTTACCAGTTATCTGAAGATCATTCGGCGGTGATGGAAATGGTGCGGCAGGGAATGATGACCATCGCCGAAGCCAGCCTTCACGAAGACCGCAACATCATTCTGCGCGCTTTGGGCACTCAGCCCGAAGTCGAAATCAGCGTGTGGGAAAAACCTTTGCCGGTTCGCGTCGGAGACTGTTTCCTGCTTTGCACCGATGGATTATTCGATCCGGTTTCGGACGAAGAGATCAGAGAAATTGTGACCGGCTCGACGGCCATCGAAGCCTGCCGTCAATTGGTTGATCTGGCAAAAGCGAAAGGCGGTTACGACAACATCACCGTTGGCATAGTCAAGGTGATGTCTTGATAAAGGAGCAATCATGATCGGACAAATCATCAACAACACTTATCGCATTGAACAGAAAATCGGCGAAGGCGGAATGGGCGCGGTGTATCGCGGACGCGATCTGGTTTTGGATCGTGACGTGGCGATCAAATCTCTCCGCCCCGAACTGGCTCAACAGCCAGACCTGCTCAACCGTTTTCGCGAAGAGGCCAGAACGCTGGCCAGGTTGAATCATTCAAACGTCACGATGATCTACAGCTTTCTGCCGCTCGGTGACAATCATGCCATGATCATGGAATTCGTCTCCGGCAAACCGCTGGACGAAATTTTGCAGCAATGCGGGGCGCTCGATGTGGTGACGGCGGCCAGATTGTTTTGTCAGGCGCTGGAAGGCGTAGCTCACGCGCATTCGCTGGGCATCATTCACCGCGACATCAAACCAGCGAATCTGCTGGTGACGGTTGACGGTCAAATCAAGGTGACGGATTTCGGCATTGCGCGCGTGCTGGGCACGGCCAGACAAACCAGGACCGGTCGTTTGATCGGGACGCTGGAATACATGTCGCCCGAACAAGTGCGCGGACAGGAAGCCGACGCCCGCTCGGACGTTTACGCCCTGGGCATATTGCTTTACGAATTGGTCACGGGCGGCGTGCCGTTCAAAAGCGACAGCGATTACGAATTGATTCGCGCTCAGGTGGAAAACGATCCGCCTCCGCCACGCGATTTCAACGGCGATATTCCGGTCGCTGTCGAACTGGCGATTATGCGCGCGCTGGCCAAAGACCCGGCTTCCAGATTCCAAAGCGTCAACGATTTTCGCGCGGCCATCATCAACGCAGTCCCCGAAGCCGCCGTCGCCACAGAACCGATCAAGCTTTGGGACGAACCGCTGATCAAGGAAACTCGTCAGGCATTCGACCTTGGCGAAGTTTTCAATCAAAACTCCGTCAGCAGTTATCCCATCGCCGATGATCAAACCAGCCAAAATAACTACGACTCACGGAAGAACAAATTATCCGTGCCTGCCTGGTTCAATCGTTTTGATAAACGGCATTACGCTGCGGCGGCTATTGTCTTGCTGGCGGTGACAATCGGGGTGTCGCAGTGGAACCCGAAACCCGATCCCGTTACGCCGAAACCGCAACCTAAGCCGGTTGTGACGCCAGAGCCAATAGCGCCATCGGGTTTGTTGCCTATGCCGACGGTGGTTCCCGAACGAGTTCCTGACTTGCCTATTCCGTCGCTGGAGACTTCGCCTATCAGAAGCAGCCAGACCAGACGCGAACGGCCAGGCGTCCTGACCACGAACACGCCGGTGGTAAAACCCCAGACCCCAAAGGCTCGTTCTGATAATTACCGCGAATATGATCGAACTGCGCAAGTCGAAGAAGAGCAGAAACGCGAAGAGAAAAAATCTGAAGATAAGAAGAAAAAAGACGAAAAATCCAAATCCGATAAAACTCTGGATTTGGTGAAAACCGGAGTTGGAATCTGGAATGCGATTAAAAAGAAAAACTGAGTTGAAAATCGCTGCAGGATGTTCGGCGTCCTGGCTCAATTTTGACGCTTCCGTAATTTCTGTCGGCAAGCAGAGGAATCAGCCATTAACCATTATCGGTCAGGGTAATAAAACTTCCCCTTGCCCGTTATGTTTAATGGCTGATTGCGATTTTGTTCTTCCTGGCATTCCTGAATAAACGAATCGAAATTGTTTTGAATAACCGTCAATCCCGTTTTCGCAGCTTTGTCCGTAACGATTCGGCTTTGTCGAGCAATGCTTTGTCGCTGGCGTTGGCCGCTCCCTGTTGTAGCAAACCGCGCAGGATTTCAATTCCGCGTTGAGTTTTGTTTTTGGCCTCAGTCATCATCGTTGCTGAGTTTTTCTCTCCCTTGGCGGAAATCAGTTTCGAGTAAAGTTCGCCGAGCGAAATGCAGGAATCGGCCAGATCGCGTTGCGCGTCAAGGTTGGCCGCGTCCACTTTGACTACTTCCTGACGCAAATCGAACGCGCGCCGATGGGCGTCCAAAGATTCATTCACCTTTCCCAGCTTCATATGCAACTCACCGAGACGAGCCAGGCTGTTGGCGCGATCCAGCCTGGTTTGATTGTTCTGCGGGTCTGCGATTGAAAGCCGTGTGTCAATTTCCAAAGCCGCCTTGAAAGAAGCGATGGCCTCCATTGTGTCTCCGGCAGAAGCCAGAATGCCGCCGATCTTGTCGTAGCTGATGGAAAGGTCGCGCTGGTTGTCTGCGCTTTTCAAATCGGCTTTGGCCAACGGTTCGCGCAATCGCAGAGCTTCGCGGTAATTGACCAGCGCGCCGGTTTTGTCGTTGAGCGCGCTGAGCGCGTTGCCGACTTTGTCGTAGGCCGCCGCCAGTTCGCGTTGAAAGCGGGGATTCGACGGTTCGGATTTGGCAATCGCCTTGGAAGCTTCCAGCGCGCGGCGGTATTTGTCCCGCGCGGCGTTGGCGTCATCAGAAGCCAGAAGCAGATCGCCGTATCTGATGTTGGCGATGAACAAATCGCGTTGAGCTTCTCGCCAAACGGCTGGATCGTCCGAATTAAGGCCGGCGGCAATCGCCTCGAACATCTGCACTGAAGGTTGCAGGTGTTGCATGGCCTGATTCAAATCGCCGGTTCGCGCCAGCATCTGAGCGATTCGCTGATGGCTGACGGCGATTTCCCGCTGGCAAATTTCAGGCGCGCTTTGCGCCGTTTGCAAAGCTCGGCGATAACTGGACAGCGAATCCATTGAACTCAACGATTGTTGCGTGTCGCCCATCCGTATCAGCAAGGTCGCCATTTGTTTCAGCGTGGCCGAATCCCTGACAGAAAGCTTGTCGAAAATCGCCAGCGATTTTTGATAACTGGCCAGCGCGCTGGTTCGGTCGCCCAGGCTGGCATGTCCGGGGCGTCCCTGCACGTCGCCGACTTTCAAATAAGCCGCCGCCAGTTCCGATTGCAGCGCGGGATCGTCCGCGGCCTCTTTGGCCAGGCTGTCCAGATATTCCAGCGCGCGTTGCGCCACCAACCCGCGAGCCTCAGTGCTTCCCGGAAGGTCAATGATGGCGTCGTGAAATTCAAAAAGGTAAGAATTCGCCAGCTTCCGCACGTCGTTGAAACGTCGCTCGGCTTTCGCCTGCTGAGCTTCGGCGCGGCGAGCCTGCCAGATGGTGGCGATCAATCCGGCGGCCAATGAAATCAATATGAACGCCACGGCTGCGACTCCGGCCTTATGCCTGCGCGCAAATTTTCCGAACCGGTAACCGAAAGTGTCCGGACGAGCGGCGACGGGCAAGCCTTCCAGATAACGGCGAATGTCTTCCGACAGGGCGTTGACCGACGCGTATCGCCTCTCAGGTTCCTTGCGCAAAGCCGTCAACACGATGGTGTCAAGATCGCCGCTCAAATGGCGTCGTAATTTCGGCGCTGGCTCCGAACGCAGAGCGCTGACGCTTTCGGGAGTAATGACACGAGCGCCGCCGTCCGCAGCCGGAATCTCTTCGCTGCGCATGATGGCCGTGCTGGGTTTGATTGGTTCCGATTCGCAGATGGCTTTTTCAATGTCGCTGGGCAGCCACGAACGAATCCGGTAAGGGCGATGGCCGGTCAACAATTCATAAAGAATCACTCCCAGACTGTAAACGTCGCTGGCAGTGGTGATTTTTCCTCCGCGAACCTGTTCGGGACTGGCGTATTCCGGCGTCATCAGGCGAACGGCGGTTTCGGTCTGTTGCAAGGTATGCTTGATCTCGCGGTTGAGAATTTTGGCTATGCCGAAATCCAGCAGCTTTACACGGCCTTCGGCAGTCACCATCAGGTTGGCGGGTTTCAAATCGCGATGGATGATCAGGCTTTGATGCGAGTAATGAACGGCGGCGCAAACTTCGCGGAACAGCTTCAGGCGTTCGCCGACCGGCAATTGTTGGCGGTCGCAATAAAGGTCAATCGGTTCGCCTTCGACGTATTCCATCACCAGATAAGGCAAACCATCTTTGGTCGTTCCGCCGTCAAGCAGAGCCGCGATGTTCGGGTGATGCAATGCCGCCAGCGTCTGCCGCTCGTAAAGAAAGCGCCGCATCGCGAAATTGCTGTGCAAACCTTTGCGCACGATCTTCAGCGCCACCTGACTGCGGTATTCTTCGTCCGCGCGTTCGGCCAGATAAACGCTGCCCATTCCTCCATGGCCGATTTCGCGAACGATCCGATATTTGCCGATCAGCTTTCCCGCCATCGGTTCGGAATCGAATGAAAGAGCTTCAGCAGCCGAGCCGGAAAACAGAGGCTTTTCGATGAACTCCGGATCGGCTTCAAGCGAAGCGATCAACGATTCAAGTTCACGCCTCAATTGAAGATCGTCGCGGCAGGCCGCGTCAAGAAAAGCGTCACGTTTTTCCGCCGGAGTGTCCAGCGCCTGATCCAGTAAATTGGTGAGCAATTCATGACGTTCTGGATTCATAGCTTTGATCGGAATCAGAATAGGTCAGGTAACTGAACTAAATCAGAGCACGGCAATATTGAGACAGCTTGTCTGAAAGTTTCGTGGTTTGATTTAGCACGAATTAAACCTGGGTGAAGTGACCGGTTTCACGCGAAGCCGCAAAGTCGCCAGGAAGGAAAAGAAAGGTGATGTGGTCTTTAGCTATCGGCAAACAGCTTCTCCATATGCCTTGAGTTCCTTTGTGGCTTCGCGACTTTGCGTGAGACTTCAATTCTCGGGTGTCGAGTTATTCGCCACGTCGTGAAATTTCGTGATGCAGCCAGGCTTTGGCCATTGTCCATTCACGTTTGACCGTGGCCGGCGAAATGGCCAGAGCCTCCGCCGTTTCTTCGATGTTCAAACCGCCGAAATAACGCAACTCGACTACGCGGCATTGACGCGGAGCGACGGTTTCCAGATCGCGCAATGCGTCGTCGAGCGCGATCAAATCCAGATCAATGTCTTTCGCCTGATCGCCCGCTTCATCCAGATAAAGTTTCTGACGTTCGCCTCCGCGTTTGGCCGCATGGTTGGCGCGCGCGTGCTGAATCAGAATCTGCCGCATCAGATTGGCCGCCACGCCGAAAAAATGCGCGCGGTTCTGCCAACTGATCTGGCTTTGATCAATCAGCCGCAGAAAAGCTTCGTTGACCAGCGCGGTGGCTTGCAGCGTGTGGCCCGGACGGTCGCGGCGTAAATAAGCTTCGGCCACTTGTCTCAATTCGTTGTAAATCAACGGTAACAGCGAATCGAGCGCTGCCTGATCTCCTTGCCCCCAATCCAGCAAGAGTCCGGTGACATCCGATCCAGACTTGTCTTTGGGCGAATTCGTCATTGCCACGCCGTCCGGGAAAATGTTTGTTAAATGTTCTCGGTAAGAGGATTTCGACTGCGCGGATTATAACTGACAGAAAGCGATGATGTGAACAACGTCCGGTTCAGCCTTGCCTGGAAGAATCGAGATGTTTGGTTGTGTGTTCGGTGACGCTGGACGGTTTTTTAAGTTCGGAAGTTGTCGGAGCCGACAGCTCAGCCGGAGGCGGATTCGATGGAAAATTCGACTGATAGTTTTTGGGCGGCGCGGTCATTTGAGAAGCCGGTTGAAAAGATAGCTGTTGGCCTTTCCGTTCAATCTCCTTCACTTTCAAATACTGGCCGACGCCTTCGCCGATCATTGCGAAAGCCGGAATCAACAGCGCCCATCCCCAGGTGAAACCGCCCGGAAACCAGAAGGTGACAAAAAGCGCCGCAAGTATAAAGCCGATGCCGCTGAAGAATTTTCCGGCGGCTCGTTCAATGGTCGGCGTTCTGCGCCGTTTGCGTTTGCCGTGCCTTGTGGATTCGTCTTCGTCAAAAGCAACAACGGGCAATTGGCCTGTCAACGCTTGAGGAACCAAACTAACATTGGCTCCGCAGGAGCGGCAGAATTTCTGATTGTCATCAATCTGATTGGCGCATTGTGGACAATACATTTTTATTCCTCATCAATGAAACTTGGTCGCAGATTCATACGATGAAACCACCATCGAATGTTCTCCGGTGATCATAGCCAATTAAGCTCGCCGCGTCTTTCGCCGACCAGATGCAGGAACAAGGCTTCGAGCGTGTCGAATTGATGACCTTCGTGTTCCAGCTTGCCGCCGCCGGAAAGTTTTCCGACATCGCCGCGCCAGGCAATCTTGCCCGCGTTGATGATCGCCACGTCGTCGCACAAACGTTCGACGGTTTCCAAAACGTGAGTCGTCATAAAGACGGTGCGACCTCCGGCGACGAATCTTCGCAGCCAGTCTTTCAACATAGCCACGCCCGCCGGATCAATACTTTCGAAAGGTTCATCCAAAAAGAGAATTTCCGGGCGATGGATGATCGAGGCGGCGAAAGCGACTTTCTTGCGCATTCCGGTGCTGAAATCGGCCAGACGTTTGCGCGTAGCCGAAGTCAAATCCATAGCCGTCAACAATTCTTCGACGCGCAGTTTGACCGTCGCTTCGTCCAAACCGTACATCCGCGCATTGAAGCTCAGAAATTCGTGAGCATATAGGTGATCGAACAAAGCCAGGCCTTCGGGCATCACGCCGATGCGCTGTTTCAAAGAGATCGAATCGCTGTTGAACTCTTCGCCTAGCAGTTCGATTCTTCCGGATGTCGGATCAATCAAACCGGTCAGACAACCGATGGTCGTGCTTTTGCCTGCGCCATTGGGGCCGAGAAAGCCGAACATCCTGCCGGTCGGGACTGTCAGCGACAAATTATCAACAGCCGCCAGATCGCCGTATTGCTTGGTCAGATTTTGAATGAATATTGCCGGGATAGCCCCAACGTTGGCGACGATTTCCGTTTTTTCGGTCCGGTTTGTGACGGGAGAGATGATTTCTGATTCGGCGGCTACAGTCATATTTTCGTTTACCTGTCCCTCGCTCCTGAGATGTAATTGATCAATCGTTCGCGGCGCGGGTTGAGAAGTTTCTCGATTACCCGGAAAGACGCGACGTAAATGCCCAGGCAGGCGATCATCGCCAAAAAGGAAACCCACCAAAATCGCACGACAGAAGCCTGGTTCAGGTGATTTGCCAGCAGCATCAAACCAACGGAAGGGATCATCACGCCAAGCATGATCACCGTAATCGCGCCGAACGACAGACGATTGTTCCACATCGCATCGAAGTCCATGATTTTCGGCGATAGCACCGAAGTCCAGAATCCTGCGGCATTGAAGAGAAACAGACTGGCAAGCGCAGTCGAAAGCATCATGGCCAGCATTTGCCAGGAAAGCGAATCGCCATTGTAAAACATCAACCACAAGGCGAAGGAAATGAATATCACCGCGCCGCGCAAAATCAATGAGCTTATGCTGCTTGCCTGCAGAGCATCCACAAAACGCATCGGCAGAATTGCGTAACGGCGGATTCCGGCGTCGTCATAACCGAAAGCATTGAGCATCATTGCCGCCGCCGTGGCGCTGCTCATGATAAAAAACATCATCAGAGAGATGAAAAAATATCCCTGAAACTTGATGTATTTGCTTGCCAGCATGATGACCGGAGCCGAAAGCAGGCTGAAGCGGATCATGTTGCAGCGCATGTGATAGCGCAGCGATTTGCTGACGAGCGGCGCGTAGCGGTTGCCAAAAAATGTGCCCAACTGGTCATAGGCATCTTGCCAGACAATGTCTCCGGCTGTCGTTTGGCTGACCGTTGCCGGTCGCATTTCCAGTTTTTCCAGCAACCACAACAAAACCACGCACCAAAGCAGGAGCAGTATGAAACCGCTCAATGCCCTGACCAGCGATTCGGCCATGATCATTTCCGCCGCCGCGCCCGACGGCGCAAAGCTGACGATCATGTCCATTGCATTCCAGACAACTGTCTTGTGCGTTTTCAGCAACACTGCGATTGACAATGGCCCGAATGAAACCAGCAGCAAAACAATCGTCCCCAGTATTCCCGCTCCTTTGCGTGTTTCCATGATCATGCCGACAACCGTCAACAGGACAATTGTCGCCAGATAATTGACAGCGATGAACAGTAGAACCGCCAGTAAAGTTCTGATGATCGAACCGCCGGCCAGCCACAGAAAGCCAACCGCCAATCCCATTGTCGCGGCAATCAACATCATCCAGATCGGGTCCAGGATTCCAATCAATTGCCGAACAAAAAATCTACCGCGTCCATCCAGCGGATAACGCCGCAAAGCCTGATCGGAGAAAGCCGTTCGCGGCCCAGCGCCGAACAAAAGGCTCAAACCGATTCCATTGATGAACAAACCGGTCAGAATCCATCGCGCGAAATATTCGGCCTGTTCCGGTTCGATGGCGCTGATTGCCGCGCCCATCCCCAGACCGCCGAGCGCAAAAAAGAGAGCGAACAATCCGCCGATCAGATAAACCGCAAACAGCATTGCCGTTTTGCCGTTGTCAGTGCGCGCGTGCGCCCAAATCAATTTGTATCTGAGTCGCACCAACGCCAGGAAAAGCTTGATGAAGTCCTTGTTCATTCGGAGTTTGAAAATGTTGCAGTCACAAAAGAATGATCAACATTGCAATTGCGATTGATCGAGTTCGAAATCTTCCAGATCGCCAAGAATTGCGACGGCTAATTTGTCCGCTTGGAAAATCTCTTTGGCCACACGCTGCAAGCCTTCGGCGGTGACGGCCTCAATCTCTCCGATCACCTCATCCGGAGAGATGAAGCATCCGTAATTCATCTCGTGTTGCGCCAATGAACTCATGCGTGATGAAGCGGATTCCAGATTCAATCGCACGACAGCCTTCAGTTGATCCTTGTTGCGTTGCAATTCCTCTTCGCTGACCGGCTCGGTTTTGATTCTTTGCAATTCGGCCATTGTCGTTTCAATAGTTTCATCAAGCTGATCGGTCGAAGTTCCGGCGTAAATAGTCAGATAACCGCAATCCTTGAACGGATTGACGGCGGCAAAGACCGTGTAAGCCAAACCGAGTTCTTCGCGTATTGACTGGAAAAGTCGCGAACTCATTCCACCGCCCAGAATCACCGACAACAAATTAGCTGTGTAAAAGTCCCGGCTGACCAGCGACGCACACGGAGCGCCGATGACCAGGTGAGATTGTTCAAGCTCCGCTTTGTGCCGCAACGTGATTTCCGAGGTTGAGGCTGGCGTTGACGAAGACAAGGGAAAATGACGAGGTTGCAAATGGCCAAAATGCTCTTGCGCCAGACCAATTATGTGTTCGTGTTCAAAGTTGCCGGCGGCGGCGATGACGAAATTGTCTGGCCGAAAGATTTCATTGTAATAATCCCTGACCGTTCCAGCATTGAAATTATTCAGCGTGTCCGGCGTGCCAAGAATCGGGCGTCCCAATGAATGTTCCGGATAAAACCTTTCGCAGAAAAGATCGAAGATGATGTCGTCAGGCGTGTCTTCGACCATCTTTATTTCTTCAATGATGACATTGCGCTCTTTTTCCAACTCTGTCGGGTCGAAAGCGGGCGATGTGACCACGTCTGCTATCAATTCAAATGCACGCGGCAAATGTTCGTCCAGCACGTTATTGCAAAAACCGACCATCTCTCGCCCGGTGAAAGCATCCAGGTGTCCGCCAAGCGTGTCACCTTCGGCAGCTATTTGCGCGACAGAACGTTTCCGCGTTCCTTTGAAAAGGGCATGTTCGATGAAATGCGTTAAACCATGCTGGCTCAGGGTTTCGTGACGCGATCCGCTGCGAAGGAAAACGCCGAAACTGACCGAGCGCAGATACGGCATTCGCTCTGAGACGATCACCAGCCCGTTGCTCAGCGTCGTTTTCCTTACATCGTAATTGTGAGTGATTGCTATTCCTTGTTTGATTGCTTTTGATTGCATTTTTCCACCTCTTAGGGCGTACATCATAAGCCAGCGACTGAGCCTGCCTCAAACCCGATTTGAAGACTCCCGCGGTAATTTTTTGTTTTGAAACATTGCCAGAGAAGAGCAAAGCCCGGACTTTGTCTTTTTATAGTTACTGTCAACGATTGTTGTCACCAATCGTTGACAGGTACAGTTTTAAGTTGTCACCGATCAATGACAGCATTGAACGGGGACCTCCCGCAGAGCCTTAACAAGAGCCAGTCATACAGGAAATTTATCTTTATAACCAGTGCTATTTCAACATTTATATAGAAAGTTTTGACTAGGGTATGTCTATGGCACAACCGTTGCTCTAAGGGATGGCGCAACGAGACAGGAACAAAGGGTGATCGAAGTTCCTGATGATGTTTGAAGCAGGTAGTTCAAACCAGGAGGGAGAATCAAATCAGGCAGCTCGGGTGAAAGCGTTACCCTCACCTTGCGTTGTTACTCTGAAGCGCGAGGAGATTCTCCTCAGATATTGAAGATTTTGAGCGAGCGCTGCTCCTCAAGCGGGAATGTAGCTGTTGGTTAAAGCATAAGGATACGGGGGTCGGATTTAGCCGATAGCTACAGTTTCGGCTCGCGCATCTTACGTCACGTTGGGAACGGGGCACACAATGTGGCGTAAGGCGCGCGGGCCGGCCTGAAAAGGCCGCAGAGTCGAGCGCGAGACCTAAACAGTTTTGAAAACAAGTTTGGAGCCAGAACTCCTCTCGATTTTGTGGTCGGCAACCTGGAGAAAACGGGGGTCGGATTCGGGTTGTTGACTGCATCTTCGATTCGCAAATCGCACCGTTCGGTAAAACGGGGCACGTTGAACGGTGCGAGTTGCGAATTGGCAATCAGGGTCAAGCCGGAGGGCAAGCGCCCAAAAGCTGAATCTTGTGGTTATCGGCTGGAAAAGACACGGGGGTCGGATTTTAGTCGGTAATCACAACTGCGGTTCGCTGGCTGCGTTACTCGGAGAACGGGGCACATCGGGTAACGTAGCTTGCGAATCGAAATTCTGACAAGCCAATTGAGTCGAGTCTGAAAAGAGTTTTAGCGAGATTGAAAACAGATTGAGTTTTGTAGTTGCCGGTTAAAGCAAAGGATACGGGGGTCGGATTTAATCGGTAACTGCAGCTTCGATCCGTGCCCTTACGTCACGTTGGGAACGGGGCACACAATGTGGCGTAAGGCGCGCGGATCGAAAACCTTTTGAAATTGAGTTTTGACCAGATTTGGAGTGCAGCTCCTGAAGGGAATGTAGTTGCCGGTTAAAGCAAAGGATACGGGGGTCGGATTTAGTCGGTAACTACAGCTTCGACTCGCACGCTTACGTCACACAAGAAACGGGGCACATTGTGTGATGCAAGCGTGCGAGTCGGCCTGAAAAGGCCCTGAAGTCGAGCGCGAAATGAGTTTCCCGGCGCAGCCCCAAGCTGCGCCTGCCGCTGTCACGGCTGACGCCCAGTCAGTCGCAATGTGGCGCTGAGCCCTCAGAAAACAACGACCGCAGAACACGTCTTTTTCCCGCAATCAGGACTTCTCCCACTTGAAGTCCGAGGGCTCACAATTTTACATCGGCACGAGAGTGCGAATCGGGTCCTCACCCCAGCAATTAACAGGCTGTCGGACATCCCATGGATGCCGTCAGCCTGTTGCTGTTTTGGCCGTCACTTGGTTGTCTTGCTCCTCTGCTCGCGCGCATGGTTGAATAGCCGCTCAAAGAAAGGGATTCAAATTTGCCGCGAGAACTGATCGAATCACAACACATTTTCAGAGGCCTGGTTTTTGATGTCGAACGCGACCGTCTGCGCGAAGAAAACGGCGTTGAAATCATTCGCGAAGTTGTCAGGCATTCGGGCGGCGCAGGCTGTTTGCCGTTGTTTGCGGATGGAAGAGTTGCGTTGGTCAGGCAATACCGCCACCCGGCTCAGCGAGATTTGCTGGAAATTCCTGCTGGGAAAATCGAAGTTGACGAAACTCCGATTGAATGCGCGGCCAGAGAAATCGAGCAGGAAACGGGTTTTCGCGCTGGGCGAATCGAAAAACTGGCCGATTTCTTTTCGACTCCGGGGTTTTGCGAAGAACGGCTTTATGTTTATCTGGCGACCGACCTGATGCCTGTCGAACAGAACCTGGATCACGACGAATTCGTTGAAGTTGTTTTCCTGTCGCTGGCAGAAGCGGTTGAAATGGTCGAGCGAAACGAGATCGAAGATTCAAAGACGATAATTGCCCTGCTGTTGGCTTCGCGATTGCCGATGTTGTCCGGCGGTTTGAGCAAATAAAACCTACTGAAAGCTGATTACTGAATTATGTCTTCAATAACAACTTATTGCCCCACGTGTGGTGACGCGCTTGATACTGCATCCGGCGAAATGTGCCCGCGATGTTCAACCGAAATTCCAATCGCAATTGCTCCGCCGGAAGATAAGCTGTGGGGAGTCGGCACGGGTCTGTTGACCTGGTTCATCAGCGTTGCGCTGATTCTGGGATTTCAGTTTGTCGCAGTGATAATTTATCTGGCGATCAGGTTCAAACAGACGGGGCAGGTTCAACAGGTTTTCGAGATTGATTGGCTGATTGCTGTGATGTCGGTGATTTCGACTTTTCCGGCTCACATCCTGACTTTGGTCGTGTGCTGGATTGTGGTGACGAAAAACGGTCGGCGGCAATTTTGGCAAACGCTCGGTTGGGGGTGGCATCCGCAATTCAAGTGGGCGCACGCTGTCGGTCTGGCTTTTCTGATGATGGGCGTTGCCATTGTGCTGGAAAAACTGTTGCCTCATAAAGAAACCGATCTGGAAAAATTGTTGAAGATGGGAATGGCGATTCGCATTCTGGTTGCTTCGCTGGCTGTGTTGACTGCTCCGTTGGTTGAAGAGGTTGTTTACCGCGCAGTGCTTTATGCGGGAGTTGAACGAATCTGGGGCAAGGCCTCTGCCATTGGCGTTGTGACGTTCCTTTTTGCGTTGGTGCATGTTCCGCAATACTGGGGCAGTTATGCAGCCATTACCGCCATCGTCTCGCTCAGTCTGGTGCTGACCGGACTGAGGGCATGGACAGGAAAACTGCTGCCGTGTGTGGCGACCCACTTGGTGTACAACGGAGTTCAAGCCGTCGCTTTACTTGCAGCGCCGGACAAATTGCCTGATTCGGCGCCGCAGGAAGTAGCGGCAGCAATCGTTTATGTCATAAAGTGGATGGGATTGACTTGAGCTTGTTCCAAGAGCATGTTGATGCAGAAAATTTGCTGCGTGATATTGATTACACCCCCACAAGACAGGTTAAGCCGAAGATTTCAGAGATAAATCTTGCGAGCTTTTGTAAGGGAGGAAGAGAAACCGTGAACGATTTTTTTTCAATGATAGAAAAGCTGCAAAGTATGTTCGACAGCGACGATGTCGAAGTCATAACTCAGGACGGTAACAGGTTTCGTGGAAAGATTGACAACCTGCGCAGCACTCAACCTTTCAGCAAACCAGCCGTCAAGATTCTTAGCTCGGATGGCAAGATTACCAAAGTCCTTTTTTCCGACATCAAGGATGTGATTGATCACCGAAGCAAATGACCAGGGCTGAGCGCCGCCGCACTGAGTGAAAGCGGTCTGAGCAGGCTCTCACTCAGTCTCGGTCTTCTTTACTATTTTTCCGTCGCCGGACGTTTGAAGGTGTATTTGACGTAACGGCTGCTGGAAAGCAATTCATCGCCCTTGTTGGTGCGATGCACGGCATATCCGTCAACGTAAACGTTGACCAATTCCCACTCTTCCTGCCCAAGCGAGTTCAAGCCGGCGTCCACATTGGCATCAATGAAGTCTTCGCCCGTTACGCGTGCTCCAATCTTACGAATTTCGCCCCAATCTACCGTTCTGTA
>CAYRQB010000060.1:0-22257 GCA_964426025.1 uncultured Heliomicrobium sp. | reverse complement strand
TGGCCGTAAGTCAACCGATGATTTTCGCGTTCGCGGTCGGCTTCGATCAGGCAGGTTTCGTCGGCGAATTTATCCAGAGCTTCGCGCAGAGCGGAGCCAAGCGATTGATGCTTGCTCAGGTCAATCATCGTGTTTTGGGGCTGCAATTTGTTCGACATTATCTCTGATTAGGTCGCCACAGAGACTCAGAGCCACTGAGGATTGGTTTGTGAAACTCTGTGGCTCCGTGCCTCTGTGGCTATTGGCTTTTAGAGTCTTGATTCGATTCGTTCGGCCAGCGTTCGGAAATCGCTGACGCCTTGCACTTCGTAATCCGGCAGCTCGACGCTGAAATGATTTTCCAATCGCGTCAACAATCCGAGCGCTTGCAAGCTGTCAATGCCGAGCGTTTTGAAAAAATCATCGTTGGGTGAAAGCTTGGCTCGGTCAACATTGAAATGGGTTGATGCCAGAGTCAGGATTTCTTCAACAATCTGTTCTGTGGTTTTCATTCCGGTAAATCAATCTCCTTAAAAAACAATGCTGTAACTCAATCCGGGGTCGCGCAACCTGACCAGCACCAGCGAAAAGACGTGTTGCCGAAATGCGTAATTGACCAGCGCGTGTTTGTCCACGCCGTTATAAGCAAAGGTTGCCGACAGTTGCCGCGTGATGTTGATGTTCGCTCCGCCAGCCGGTAGCCAGCGATGTTCGTAAGTTCCGTAAACGATTCCGACGTAAGGCGCAATTGGCAATCCGGTTTCGCGTTTCAGGCTTTTGCTGATCGTCGCGTAAAACGATTGCCCCGAAGGCGTCCCAAGCCGATCAGTGCTGGTTCCCAGCATCACTGCCGGTCGTTTATCGGTTTCAGTAAATAGCAAAAAATTGACCAGGGGTTTGAATTCGCCGATTGCCGGATTGTATTCAACGCCAGCCGTCAACCGCGGATGAAAGCGATATGTGAGCGTTGACCGCCATTCGGCTCGATCAATCTGATCGGGCAGCCATCGCAAACTGAAAGTCCATTTTTGCTTTGAAGCATTTTCAGCCCCGCTCACGGCGCGGCCTTCGCCGGGTCAGCTTGGTCAACTTGGGACGCTCGAAACATCGTTTGACCTGGCCTGGGCGATTTTGTCTTTGGCTTCCTTGTTGGCTTTGGCGATCAATTCGTCGAGCATTTTTTTCACTTCGGCGGCTTTGATGACGCCGTTGAAGATCGCCACGATTTTGCCGTCACGTCCGATGATGACTGTGCCGGGCAAAGCCGGGCCAAGTCCGAACCGAGCCATGTCTTCGGTCGTCGCGCCAAGCCAAACAGGGAAGTTCAGTTTCACGTCTTTGATGAACTGGCGGACTTCTTTCAGCTTTTCCGAAGTGTCGGCGGTCGCTCCGACGACTTGAATGCCAAACGCGGCGTATTCGTTTTGAAGCGCGGCCAGGTCGGGCATTTCCTGTCGGCAGGGGCCGCACCACGTCGCCCAAAAATTCAAAATGATTATGCGACCACGCAGGGAGCTGAGTTTTTGTTCGACACCGAACAAATCCTTCAGCGCAAGTTCGGCCTCAGCGCCGATCAATTTTGCGGCGGCTTGAGCTACGGGTGAATCGCCGATCACTTTCAGCGCGTCAACTTTCAAAAACCGTTTGTCGCCTTGCGAACGAATGATGCCGGAAATTTCGGCTTCCTGAGCCATGAACTTCAGAAAATCTTTTTCAGGTTTTTTGAACGAACCGTTTTCCAGCGAATAAAGCGTCCAGCTTTTGCCGTCGGCGTTTTTTACCGCCAACGCGGCGGGAATGTTTTTAGCAGCGCATTCTTTGGCGCAATCCAGATCGGCTTGATCGCCATAGGCAATCTTCGTTCGGTCTTTTTCAAACCAACAATCGGAACAAACAACCTGTCCCTGTAATGTGATCTGTCTGGTTTGAGCCGCGCCAGTCACAGCCAGCAAAAGATAAGCAATCGAAACCAGCAAAATTTTATTCATTGTCAATCTCAGTAAGCCCATTTCATCAGTACGCTGCCGGAAGTGAATCCTGCGCCGACGGCGGCGAACAAAACCAGATCGCCTTTTTTCAATTTGCCGTCGTCAATCGCATCGCCGATGGCCAGCGGAATCGTCGCAGCGGTGGTGTTGCCGAACTTGTGAATGTTCTTGATGACTTTTTCCGGCGCGAGTCCGGCTTTCTTAGCCGCCGCGTCAATGATTCGCAGATTGGCTTGATGCGCTATGAAGCAGGCGATGTCGTCGCCGGTCAGGTTGTTTCTCTCCAACATGCCTGTGCTGAGTTCTTCCATTTTGCGAACGGCGAATTTGAAAACCGCCTGACCGTTCTGGTGAACGTAGTGCATTTTCTTGTCCACGGTTTCGTGCGAAGGCGGATTCAAACTGCCGCCGCCCGGCATATACAAATGCTCGCCGCCGCTGCCGTCAACTTCGTGGTGATAATCCAGAATGCCGAAATCATCTTCACCGTCTTCTGTCGGTTCCAGCAATACGGCTCCGGCTCCATCGCCGAACAGAACCAGCGTCGTGCGATCTTCTGGATTCAGAATGCTGGTCATGACATCAGAACCGACAACCAGAACTTTTTTGTGTTTGCCGCTTTCGATGAATTGCGCGCCAGTGGTCAGCGCGTACAGAAACGATGAGCAAGCGGCGGAAATGTCGAAGCCCCATGCCTGTGTCGCGCGAATTTTGTTTTGAATGACGCAAGCCGTGGAAGGGAAGAACATATCCGGCGTGACGGTGGCGACGATGATCAGTTCGATTTCGACTGCTTCGATGCCTCGCCGTTTCAGGCAATCGTCAATTGCATGAACGGCAAGTTCGGAACTTGGAGTGCCAGGTTCAACCCAATGACGCTCGTGAATGCCAGTCCGTTCAACGACCCAATCGTGATTGGTGTCAACAATTTTAGCCAGATCGTAATTGGTGACAACGCGTGGAGGCACATATCGGCCAAGCGCTGTAATCTTCGCTCTTTGCTTATTCATAATAACTCCCAGGGCGTAAACAAAATTGACAGATTAAGCCGGATTCTTCCCATCTCGGCGGAATCTGTCAAATCGGAAAAAATAATTACGGTAAATAAGGCAAGGCGTCGGTACTTTCGACGAATTTGCGCAAACCGGCTTCCACCGCCGGTTTGGTGAAAAGGTCGCAAAAAATATCAATCTCTCGCTTCAATTCTTCGTAAGGGATGGGTTTCAGGAATTGCTTGGCGGTGGCGCTAACTTGACGGTCGAATTTTTTGACCTGCGCGGCGGTAAATCGCGCCAGCTTCAATGATTCGCCTTCGGCGGCAAGCTGGCTGACCAAACCGATTGCCTGGGCCTTAGTTGCGTTGACGCTTCTTCCGGTCAGCAGCAAATCGCGGACGATGGCATTGCCAAGATCGCGTTTCAATCGCGGAATGCCTCCGAAGCCGGGAATCAATCCCAGCCGCAATTCGGGAAAGCAAAACCGAGCCATCTTGTCGGCGAAGATCAGATCGCAAATCAGCGCCATCTCAAATCCGCCGCCGAAACAAATCCCATGAACGGCGGCGATGGTCGTCAACGGCGACGCGTCAATCGTGTTCGCTACGCGGTGAATGCGGTTCAGAAAATCGCGAACAAGCGGCGCGGCGTTCTCAAAGCCGATTTCTTTTGATGTCGAGTAAAGATCGCGCAAATCGGCTCCGGCGCTGAAGCCTGATTTCAGCTTGCTGTAAATGATCAGCGCGTGAGCTTGATCTTTCAACGTTTCGTGAGCCTCGACGAATTTTTCCAATTCATCCAAAGTCTTCAAGCCGATTTCGTTGGCCGGTTCGCGATGCAATGCCAGCTCAATGCAGCCGTCAATCAATTCCCACGAAAGTGTCTCGCCATTGTAAGTTTGCATATCGCTACTGATTTTCTTCGTCTCTTTCCGAAGCTTGTTCGGCTTCCTGTTTCTGTTTTTCTTCCTTGATGCCGCGAGCGCCAAGAGCCATCAAAAACATGATGGCAATCACGACTCCCAGAAACAAACAGGTAAAACCCAAAATGACCATTCATACTCCGTCAGGATTTCTTCGATTGATAAAGTTGCTCAATCTCGTAGGCAAATTGTTTGGAGATGGCATCGCGCTTCAATTTGCCATTGGCCGTCAGCAAACCGCTTTCGATGGTCAGCGGTTCTTTGCTGATGTGGTAGGCCAGAATTCGTTTGTAATGCGGCAAGTCCGCGTTGACGGCGTCAATCGCTTGTTGAACCTGCTCCGGGCTTATTTCGCCAGTGACCAACGCGGTTAAAAAACTGCGGTCGTTGCCCATCACCACGCACTGTTGAGCGGTCGGCAGATTGAAAGAGAGTTTTTCTTCAATCGGTTCAGGCGCGACGTTGTGGCCTGATTTCAGAATCAGCAGATTTTTGATGCGACCGGTGATCGCCCAATTTCCTTTTTCGTCAACCGCTCCCTGATCTCCTGTCCGAAACCAGTCGCCGAGCATTGTGTTGGCTGTCGCTTCCGGCCTGTTCCAATAACCGGCGAAGATATTTGGTCCGCGAACCAGAATCTCGTCTCCGTCGCCGAGTTTCATTTCAATGCCCGGAATCGCAGGGCCGACTCTGCCCGGCATAAAATCATCGGGATCGTCCATCGTGCAGATGGCCGTTGTTTCAGTCAAACCGTAAACCTGTAAAACTTTTATGTCGAGCATCAGAAAAAACAATTGGGTTTCTTTGGTCAGCGGAGCCGAACCGCAAATCAACGCTCTCAAATTCACGCCGATTTTCTTTTTGATGTTGGCGAAGATCAACCAATTGGCCAGCGCAAATGCCAGACCGGCGCGTCCTTTGCCCTCGTGCTGATTCAGCCAGGCGGTTTTGCCGTTCTGATATATCTTTTGAACGAGCGCCGGTTTCTGCGCGATCTGGCTTTCAACCCCTGTGCGAATGCGTTCCAGCAAAGTCGGTACGTTCAGACAGTAATTCGGCGAGGCCAGCTTCAATTCATCCGCAAGTTTGTTCAGGTCGGTTGAAAGCGAAAGCAGACTGTTTCGCGACAATGCGGAGAGCAACAGAATCCACGATCCGGCAAAACAGAACGGCAAGTAGTGAAAGACCTGATCCGCAGTTTTCTCGCTTTGACCGGCCATCAATTGATCCAATCGCATGCCGGTGCATGGAACCATGTGATTCAAATTGCCGACGTTCAACTTCACGCCTTTGGGTTCGCCGGAAGTGCCTGAGGTGTAAATGATGGTGACAATGTCGCTGTCTGCCGATGCTTTGGGTTCGTCGGAAATGTTTTCGTCGCTGGTCGCGGCAAAGATTTCTTCAAATAACACCAGCGGCGGAACTCCGTCCGGCCAATTGTCAACGATGCCATCGCGCAAGGATTCATCCGCACAAATGACCATTGACGCTTCGCAATCCTTCAGCATGTTGACCAATTCGTTGGCGGCCTGGCGGGAATAGAGAGGAACGACAATCAAGCCTTCGGCCATCAGCGCAAGATCAATTGCCGCCCACTGAACCGAATTCGGCGCCAGCAAACCTACGCGGTCGCCTTTTTTCAGATTGGAATTGCCGATGAAGCTGCGGGCTGTGCGGATCAGCGAAAGGAGTTCAGCGCAATTGACTGTGACAAATTGCCCGTTACGAATTTCCTGAAGAACGGGGCGGGAAGGCGATTGGTTGAGTCTGTGAAAAATTTTTTCGAGGAAATTCATTCGTCGAACAGTTTCTCCTGAACGGAAAACAGGTGACGCGGAAAAGATGAACTGGCGAAAACCTTCGCCATATCAATTCGCCGCGTCACCTGTTGACGGTTCATCCGTAATTTTCCATCAATTTCCGTTGATTTGGTGTAAGCGGGGGAAGGTAATCTTCCCAGCTTTGTAATCCGCGGCGAATCGGGAATTCGGGGTAACGGCGTTGCACGTGCTCTTCGAAGTAAACGCCCATGCGTGCCATGACCTTCAGGTTTTTGGCGACGGTTCTGCCGATTCCGTCGCGAATGGATTCGTTCTCTTTGAGCAATTTGCCCATGACAACGACCAGCTTGTCTTCCAGGTCAGGATCGTCAACAGTCAGGAGCAAATCCTGATGTCCGCGTTCGTACATCAGATTGCGAATGCGTTCGTCCATCGTCACGCCGGCTGACGCGACAAGACCCGGCATGCTGGTGACAATGCCGTGATAACGCGACGAAACCATCATATGACAGGAACGCAGGACGTTGACCAGTTGGTACATATCGTATTCGGCTGATGAGAAGGTCGGCACGCCTCCCAGCTTCTGCGACATGTCCTGACACGCTTTGGCGTCGAGCATTTCCATCGCCACCAGGACGACGAAGACGCCGTTTTCCTGACGGAAGCGTTCTACCGCATTGGCCATCGCGCTGAGATAGTAATCGTAGGCTTCTTCAACTTCCGGTCCTGAACGGTGGAAGTAGATCGAGCGATAATGACTATCCTGATAAGCGCCGAGAAGCGCCTTGGCGATGTATTTGGAAACCGATGCTTTGACCGGCCACCAGAAAGGATTGATCGGGCAGACAGCCATCACTGGAGTCTGCTCGTCCCATCCGGCCTTGCGCAGTATGGAACGTCCGTGTCCGTTGAGCTGCGGTTCAAAGGTCCAGGCGGTGTCGGTTCCGAGTTCGGTTGAAACACCGAGCTTGCCGAGAACCTGCTGCGATTCCGGATTGCGTGTGATGACCAAAGAGTCGCCGCAGTATCTGGAAACCATCTTCACCAGAAAAGGATCCATCTGGCCAGCTTCGGCTCCGTATCCCACACTGAGTTTGTTTTGAGCCGATGCGATGCCGAGCGAGCCGACCATCATGGCGGTCAACGCGTTGGCGAATTTGCTCTTGAACATAGAGCCTTCGCAGGCGACGACGCCGTCATATTTCGGAATTTCGCGGTAAAGCATTGGCGGGAAAATGTCCGGCAGTTTGACCTGCTGAACACCGTTGAAATAACCGCTGGTTAAATCAAAATTCTGGCTCAATACGCTCAGGTCGCAATTTTCGTCGCCGAGAATGTGTTTGACCTGACGCAGCATCTCTTCAACTCGCACGTCCGCGCCCGTGTTGCGGGTTCCGTTGTAGCCTGTGAAGAGGAGTTTAAGTTTTTCGCCCGGTTGCCATCCGCGGCCTGCGCCGAGCATCCATTTGAACTTGGAAAGTTCAATCAATCCACCAACCCATCCCTGTAGAGCTATATCCATACTCATAACTTTGATTCCTCCTGTCTGGGGATTACGTCGCGGAGGCGGAAAACCGAGCCGGTAACGGCGTGATTGCCGTCCTGGGACATCACCGGCGAGGCGATCTGCTCGCGATATTGCCAAGAGTGACCAAAGAGCTGCGTGAGGGTGTCTTCCACACAGTAGCGAAAGGGTGGGCCTTCGAGACTGCGAGTCTTAACTAGACGTGCCAGCTCCGTTTCATTCAAACGATCTGTCGAAGCCATGCGATTGGTTTGCGGTTTTTCAAGCAGGTTTTCGAGCGATGTGAAAGGTAAGCCTTTTGTGAAAAGGCGAAGAGGGGATTGGCTCGAAATCCAAAACTTGAAGCGCCACAATTTTCGTGCGGCTATCGAATGCGTAAAAAGATCAACTGCTTTCTGAAACGTTGACGAAGATCGTTGTACGTCTGGAGCGGTCTTGAACGAGAACAATGTCTTTCGACGCAGATCAAATTCATATCCGAACCATGTCCGGCAACGATTCGCAGGGGCACTTGTCATAAGCAGAACTACTGACTGAACTACGGAACAAAATCTGTCAGCCACGAGCGATGCTCAGATGCGATTGGGCAATGTCAGGGGTTGCCGCGTTCGTAAATGAAATATCGCTCGGCCAATCTTTATACGGATAATTAAAATTGCTCTCCCGGCTGAACTTCAATAGCGGGAAGCAATATTGTGAGAAAGGGACAGGCTTTTTGCCTGTCTCAGTTGTTATCCGTGTGTTGTCAAAAACCGTGTTGAAAGTGATGTAGGGCAGGAATACTTTTAACAAAGTTGCGCCAAGCCCTATTGGATTGTTTCGTAAATTATCCGCCAGCCAGTTGTTGATTCTCGTGAATGGCTTTTCGAGACTCGGTAAAAAGATCGGCGGACGTTTGTTTCCCGATTTTGCCAAAACTTCGGTCAGGACTCTGAAAGTTTGCGAATCAGTCCCTGATGACAAATGGTAAACGTCGTACAGCGGTTTATCTTTCATGTGAATCGTCGCGATAGATTCGCTGACAAAATCCACATTGACGATGTCAATCTGGTCGGTCGGGCGAAAAGGCAAAATCGGCAAACCCGCCAAAAACACAAACGACCTGACCATATCGAACTGAGTGGTTTCGGCGTAACGGCTGTCGCCAAGAATAATGCTTGGTCGAAAAACCGTGTGTTGAACATCCGGCAGCAATTCCGCAACCATATGCTCGCAGAATTTTTTCGTTCTGGCATATGGATCGTAATCCGAACGATTCCAATCAAGAGCCGATTCTTCCTTAACAACTTCGCTGAAACGATGACCAGCGATGGCGACAGTGCTGACATCGCTGAACCGGCGAAGCCCGTGAAGATCGCGAGCCGCCTGAGCCAGCTTGATGACTTCCAGCGTGCCGCGCAGGTTGACGTTCAAACAGGTCTTTTCGCTTTTACGATTCAGCGACGCCGCGCAATGAATGACGGATTCTGTTGAATCGGCCAGACGGCGATAATCATCGTCAGCCAGGCCGAACTTTGTATCGGTCAGGTCACCGCAGAATATGCTGACGCGCGATTTCAGATGATCGTGAAAGCGCGAGAAGTCCAAATGCAGTTGCATTGACTTCCAAAGCCGTTGTTCGGCCTCTTGTTCGGATTTGGCTCGCACCAACAGATTGAGCCTGTCCTTATGGTTTTCGAGCAACAACGCTGCGACGTGTGCTCCAACGTAACCGGTCGAGCCGGTCAGGAAGATTGCCATAATAAAAAGTCGTATCTTGTCAGGAATTCTTACTGCGCATAATCGCCGCCAGAACCAGCGACGTTAATGTCCCCATTACCAAACCGCCGAGAGAGCCTTGAAGCATGTAGCTCTTCAGATTGAAAAATGCCTCAGCCTGTGTGCTTGTAGCTTTGCCATTTTGAACTGCGTAATTAATGGCGTTTTCGAAGTAGTTCGGGCTGATGAAACTGTGAAATATCCATTGGGTAAGCGGGGCAAGCAACGCGACTATGACACTAATTGCAATTCCGCACAATAAGACTTGAGAAAAAGTTATCTTTCCGTCCAGCGCTCGGCGTTTGTCTTTAATCGCCAAAACCATGACCCAAATTGCCGGAATGACAAACAGGTTTGTCAGAATCGGATGCCAGCCGATGTGTTTGCCGTGCAGCCCGACCGCCCATTCAAGCGTGATCCATAGGAATGCCACCAATGTAAAAATCAGACCCCACTTGATTTCTGTCTTCATCCGTTTTTCCTCGTTTAACCGCTGATCACAACGCTCTGTTCAGGAGACGGTATGGTCACCGGGCGATTGGATTTATTTTCTACCGGACGGCCTTCGATTATCGGATAAGACCATTTACGAAGAGCGGGGATGTGAATGTTGATCCAGTAATCCCACCAATCAATCCGACTGGCGTCATAACCCAGGGCTTCACGTTCTTCTTCGGGCAGAATCGTTGAGAGAATCTCGACGTTTCTGGCTTCGAAAACGTATTCGTTGTGGAGAATGAATGGTTCGTAAAGCTCAACCAGCTTCTCTACTTTATCCAGGTCGCGTTCGCGGCGAACCAGAGGCGAGCGCATCATCGGCAGCGGCGAAACAATTCGCAGCAGAGCTTTGACCAATTGCTTTTGAGCTGGCGCCGACAGTTTGCGGTATCGTTCTTTTGAAACCGGTATCGAATCGAACATTGACAGCAGGCGGTAATTGAATTCGTCCTGCGCACGGTAATGTTTGCGATGCGCCAGACTGGTCAACTCGATCGTGCGGCGCATATTGCAGGGATTCACAGCCGAAGTCGCCAATTGGTAAAGCAATTCGTGACGCCGTGTAATCAACGCCGCGCCAATCAGAATCATCCCGCGCACGACCAGATCAACCGGAATGATGTCCAGACATTTCTTGCCGTTTGACGGCAACTGCCTGAAGAACGTGCCGAGCAGATATGAAATCGGCGCTGATGTGTTGACGCCTTCGTTCCACCCCTGAAAAGGATCGTGCGTTGAAGTTTCGACGATTGACGGGCGAACGACTGAAATCGGCAAATCGGCTCCACGCGTTGCCAGCAAGGATTCCGCCAGACTTTTCGTGAAAGTGTAGGTATTGGGCCATCCGAATTCCTGCGCTCTGTGCATTCCGGCGTCGGTCAGTTCAAAACGAACCCATCGCTGACGTTGCTTGCGAATCTGCGCTTCGATCTCTGATTCGCTCAGTTGTTTATTCGCGCGTTTGGCTTTCTGTAGCACCTGTTTGCGGAGCAAATCGGTGATTTCTTCGCTTTCGGCGCGAGTCTCAATTTCTTTTGCCAGATTATGCAGCGATTCGTATTCAAGCTCAGCGTCGAAATCGGCCACGCCTTTGGGCGTGTAATTCGGAGTCAGAGTTTCCGGTATCCGGCCATCGCGGAAACCAACCACATAACAGGTTGAAAGATGCAACAAGGCTGATTGTTTGCATTCACGAAGAAAGTCCAACAAATGTATTGTCCCATCTACGTTGATCGCCAACGCCTGTCGCAGATCAGGATTGAAGTCCGTCAGACCCGAACTGTTAATCACCAGATCGAGTTCCGATTTCAATCGTGCGCTGATTTCAGTAGCCAGGCCAATACCTGGTTGACTGACATCGCCTTCGACAATTTCGATCTTTTCTGAAAGGAAATTGCTGAAATTCTCTCCGTGAATTTCGTGCAGCTTGTCGAAGACCGGTGAAGTGGCCACGATCTTCTCGAAGCGCCGCAAGCCTGAAGTCGAACGTTGCCTGCGAATCAACAGGTATATCTTGCCGACATCGGGAATGGCCTGTAGCACCTTCGCAACCCATACCTTGCCGATGAAACCCGTGAAGCCGATGAGCAGAATTGTTTTGCCCGAAAGCGCTTCGCCAACAGCAAGTGTGTCCAGCTTCTGATTTGACTGGAACACGACAGTCGGCATGGTGATGGGAGCGACTATTCGCTCAGCCGGAGTGATTGCGTTTTGTAAAACCTCAACCGGATTCCCCAAATTGCGAGCGAGCTTATCCTGAGGAACGCGACCATCAGGACTGCGGCCAATTATCCTGGCCAATACCTGACGAGGACGAATGACAGGTGATAGCAATCTGCCAGTCGCCAAACCGTCAAAAAATTCCAGTCGGTTGGCGATCAGCCACTCAACACCAAGATGTTGAGCCAAGGGACGCATGACGTGATCAAGTCCCTGGCTTACCAGGACGATCTTTTCTCCTCGCGCAATGGCTTCCTGCAGCCTGGCAACGCCCTGGGGTTTGAGTTTCGGTTTAAGTATGTAATTGAAAAATTCTTCGCCCAGCAGGTCAAGACGGTCGCGGCTGACTCCGCGCAGCAAAGTGTGCAGGACGCGAGTCGCGAATACTCTATCAATCGCGTAAAGCAATGGGCGTATGAACGCCAGCAAAGCCATCGTGCTGCGCCGCAGCCAGCGCTCTGAAAAACCCTGAGTGTTCCAGGTGAAGTAGGCCACCGGGCGCACAGCGGTCAGGTTGAGCAGACTGCCCTCGACTCGCCAATAAGTCACCTCACTTGAGTGGGTGGGATTCGGCGAGGGCGAACCAGCCTGTTGAGTAATGTGGACTGTGCTCACAATAAATAAACTGATAAATAGAACTTCGCTAACGGGCGGAGATTTCGCTTGAAACTTTACCAAAATGCCAATTGTCCGTGTTTGTGATTGCGCATGAAACATGAAATCGCTTCGCTAGTCAAATCAGATATTTGACCTTCCCAAGTATATGCAGTTGCGTCTCTTGGAGCGCACGTTTATAATCCGCGCCAACTTATAGCGGGAATACTCACTTGGTCAATTTCATCGGCTGTTGAGCCGATTGCGAAACAAAATAGTTCGAGAGAAAAGAATTTCCAGAAAGTTCTTTTTGATTATTGTTTATATAGTTTTCGCGCATTTTTGTGTGCGGAGGAGCGGTCCATGCAGGGCGAATTGTCCTCGCTCGACGCAGTGTATTTAATTTGGCTTTCAGGCGCAGGTTGCAACGGCGGCTGCACGATGGCCATGCTTGGAGCAGCCGAACCCGGGATAGAGGACCTGGTGCTTGGGAATGTGCCGGACGCTCCGCGTGTTGTTCTGGTGCATCAGGAACTGGCTTTGGAAAACGGAGATTCGTTTCGTGCCATTCTGGAGCGCGCTGCCGACGGGCATTTGCAGCCCTTCGTACTGGTGTTGGAAGGCGCGATTGCCAACGAACAACTTGCCGGAGAAGGCAGTTTTTCCAGACTGGGGACGACTTCGGATGGGCATCCAATTACGATTGCCGAATGGGTTGATCTTCTTACGCCGCAAGCTGAAGCCGTGATTGCCATCGGCAGTTGCGCAGCGTGGGGTGGAATAATGGCTGCTGACGGCAATCCAATCGGAGCGCGCGGTTTGGAAGATTACCTTGGCAAGGATTTCCAGAGTCGCGGCGGCCTGCCAGTCATCAATGTGCCGGGTTGCGCGCCGACCGGAGAAGGTTTCATTGAAACTCTGACTTATGTCTTTCTTCATCTGGCTCAATTGGTGCCCCTGGACCTTGATGAAGAGCGCCGTCCTCGTTGGTTATACAACCACGAGACTTACCCTTTGCCACCTCGAGTCGAATATCCGCCTGCCGTCGGTTTTGATCTTTCAAACCGGCCAGCAGTCAAATGCCCCGTCCCTGTCACAGGATGGCTGCGCGGTTTTGGCGGATGCGCGCGAGTTGGCGGTAGCTGCATAGGATGCACCGAGCGGGATTTCGTTGATCAATACATGAACCTGGCGCGACCCGATCCGGCATTCTGATGAGCATTACCAGGCCCCAGCATTGATATGCTCCCGGCGTTCTAGGCACTTGTTGAGCGCAGCCTACCCTCACAGGCTCTCAAGCGTTCAAAGGTCATAGCTGTCAGCTTCAAGCCGTCGGCAAGAGGTTTCCCTGTCTTGGACAATCCGCGCCTTAGGGATTGAAGACGGCTTGGGAAATTTGGCTGCGGGTTGTTCTGCCTGACTGCTGAAAGCTTTCTTTCGCCTGTGATATTCAAAAGTCTGCCAATCGAATTAGACTCATACGGACGAGCGCATCTGCGTAATGAAGACGCGATTGCGCCATTCGGTATGGACGACGATCCGCGTATTCAGCGAGCGATCAACCGCGACCGCGCTCTGGAAAAACTGGCCGACAATCAACACGTCTGGGATTTCAATCTTTCTCCTTTGACGCGTGCGGCGGGCGATCTGGCTATGCGCGCAGTGGTTGATTTCGAGCAGCGACGAGTGCTGGACGCGCGGATAGAGAACGCGCGTTTTAACGGTTGCGAATTGGTTATCAAGGGACGCGAGCCTTCGGATGCGGTTCACATAGCCAGCCGAGCACGTGGTTCATCCAGCGCGGCGCACACCATCGCATCGGCAATTGCTCTGGAAATGGCATGCGGAGTAGCTCCGCCTCCGTTGGCAGTGATAGCGCGCAATCTTGGAGCTTGCGGCGAAATTATCAGCGAGAGCGCATATCACCTTTTTATTCTGGCTGGGCCTGATTATTCGGAGGCCGCGATCAGCCGAACGAGTCTTTCTCTGTGGGGCAAAGCTCAGAAAACTCCGTCGCCGGGCGTGGAGGTTCACGGGCATGAAACCATCGCCGATGTGATGCGCGGGATGAATCCGTTGAACGGTCATCTTTATCTGGAAGCTTTGCAGATGGCTCGGCTGGCGCGCGAAATCACCACAGTGATGTTAGGCAAATATCCGCATCCGTCTGCGGTTGTTCCGGGCGGAGTCGGGATCGAAGCCAATAAAGAAACTTTCAATCAGGTATTGGGACGGGTCAACACGCTGCTCGATTATGCGAAGAAGATCGCCACCATCTGGGACGATCTGGTTGATTTCTTTTACGACGCCGAACCGCGTTACAGGCGAGTTGGCGAATTGCCCGGAAATCTGCTGACGGTTGGATTATGGGACGACCCGGAAAGTTATGACGCCAGCTACACCAACTGCAACGGATGGGGACAACACAGAATGGCGTTGCCGGGAGTGATGATCAACGGCGAATTGCGCACATCGCGATTGAGCGACATCAATATCGGCATCGAAGAATTTGTTGATCATTCGTTTTATGAAAACTGGGACGGGCAGATTTTTCAGGCCGATCCGTTAAGCGGCCCGCTGTCGCCCTGGCATCCCTGGAACAAACAAACCATACCGCTGCCTGTAGAAAGAATTTGGCGCGAACGATATTCGTGGGCAGCCGCGCCGCGTTGGGATCGCGAGCCTATGGAAACAGGCGCGCTGGCTCGTTTGTGGATCAACACAGTCAGCGGAAATCAGAATTGCGAATTCATCTCTGCCGGGCGGCGTTCGCTGGAACTTGCTCTGCCAAAAGGGCAGCAACCGGCGATGATTTTGCGCTGGATGATCCCTGAACGTCCGAACACGCTGGAACGCAATCGCGCTCGCGCTTATCAATTGTCTTATGCCGGAATCGTCGCATACGCGAATCTGCTTCAGGCATTCGATTACATTCGTCGCGGTGAAATAACCTTGTCCAGGCGGTTTCGCGTGCCTGAACGGACGACGATGGGAGTCGGGTTTTGGGAATGCGGACGCGGAGCGGTGACGCATCATCTGTCCATCAAGGATCAACGGATTCTGAATTACCAGATCATCACTGCGTCGGAATGGATGGGTTCGCCGCGCGATGCCGTCGGAATGCCCGGAATTTACGAAGCTGCAATCATGAACACACCGTTGCTGGAAGAATGCGCCAGGGCTGAAGACCTGACCGGCATTGACATATTGCGCACTGTGCGGAGTTTCGATCCCTGAATATGATGGTTTTCAAAAATTTGCCAATCGAATTCGACAAAGGCGGACAGGCGCGTATGCGTGTTGTCGGCGTGGCGGATCCATTCGGATTGGAAACAGTTACACACACTGAAACTGCCGATAAACGCGAGCGATTGTTGCAGGAAGCGACTCGCAATCCGCAGGTTCATTACTTTGAATCCGATCCGCTGACGCGCGCTTCTGATCGTTTGGCTTTGCGCGCGCTGATTGATTTTTCCGATCGTCGAGTTCTGGACGTGCGTGTCGAAAAATCCGGCTATCGCGGTTACGAGTTGATATTGAAGGATCACACGCCGACTGATGCCGTGGCGATTGCCAGCCGTGTCAGCGGAAAAGGCAGCGGCGCCAATGCAATCGCGGCGTCTCAGGCTTTGGAGATGGCTTATGGAGTCGAACCGCCCCCGCTGGCGGTGATCGTTCGCGGACTCGGCGCGGCGGCGGAATTATTAGCGGCTCACGTCCGGCATTTGTTTCTGTTGGCGGGACCTGATTACTCCAGCGCCGTTGTCAGCCAGACGAATCCGGCATTGTGGGCAAAGGCGCAGAAGGCTGCAGCCGCCGGATCGGCTTTTCACGGCTACCACACGATTAGCGAGATCATGCAGGAGATGAACCCGTTCAGCGGCCATCTCTACAATGAGGCCCTGCATCTTACGCGCGCCGCCGCCGAAGTCGCGGCGTTAATCTTTGGAAAACATCCTCATCCGTCATCAATCTTCCCCGGCGGTGTCGGAATCGAGGCTAACCGGTCAACCTTCCAGCAAGTTCTGGGACGCATCAATCTGTTGGTTGATTACGCGAAGAAAGTAACCGCCGTTTGGGACGATCTGGCCGGATTCTTTTATGCGGCGGATTCGCGTTACCGCCATTCAGGCGAAACTCAATCGAACTTGATCAGCAGTGGCCTGTGGGACGACCCCGCAAGTTACGACGCGCGTTTTGAAAATTGCAACCAGTGGGGCGAACGGCGTTTGACCACGCCCGGAGTCGTCGTCAAAGGAAAGTTGCGCACAAACAGGCTGGCCGAAGTCAGCGCCGGAATCGAGGAGTTCGCCGACCGCTCGTTTTATTCGGCGTGGAATGGTCATCCGTTGAAATACGATCCGTCCGGAGTTCCCTTATCGCCGTTGCATCCCTGGAATAAGCTGACGATCCCTGTTCCTGCGGTAAATAGCTGGCAGGGAGCTTACACTTGGAACACCGCGCCGCGCTGGGATCGCGAGCCTATGGAAAGCGGCCCGCTGGCCAGGCAATGGATCACGGCAGTGAGCGGCAAATTGAAAAGCGAATTTGTTCATCCGGTCGGCGGCGGAGCATCGGACGCTGCGCTGGAAATTGATCTGCCGAAGTTTCAACTCCCGGCCAAGCGAACAGTCTGGCGAGTCCCCGAACGAGTCAACGCGCTGGAACGAAACCGCGCGCGCGCTTATCACATAGGTTATTGCGGAGTTGTTGCGCTGACTTATCTGTTGAAAGCCTTCGATTGTTTGCAGCGCGGAGAAACGGCAATGTCCGTCCGTTATCGTTTGCCGCAGGAAGCCATTGGCGTGGGATTTTGGGAAGAAGGGCAAGGTTCTTTGATGCATTACGTCATGATCGCCAATGGCCGAATCGCCAATTATCAGATTGTCACAGCATCCGGGTGGATGAGTTCGCCGCAGGATGCTTTCGGTGTGCCTGGTCCCTATGAGCAGGCGATGCTTTCCACGCCGTTGCTAGAAGAATTCGGCCAGCCCGATGAATTCACCGGCATTGACTTGTTAAGAGCTGTAAGAAGTTTTGACCCTTGAAAAGGACTGAGTACTAGGGACTGAGGACTAAGCGGTTGTTTTTGTAACATCCGCTCAGTCCTCAGCGCTCGGCACTCAGCACTTTAACCCCTCTAGGAGGTTTGAATGCGACTGCCAACCTGGAAGTTCAGAAACGCTGAAGAGGAAAGAGAAGAGAACGCGCGCAGATTGCACGAGGCCGCGTGGCCGGACATGTTCGCCAATCTGCAAAGCGCGTACGCGGAATTGACCAACGCCCAGTTCGAGCTTGAACGACGGACAGCGGAAATTTCCGAAACTCGCGATCTGTTTCAACAGGTCATCTCTTCGATGTCGGAGGCGTTGTTTTTGACCGACCGTTCCGGTCGCGTCATTCGCGCCAATCCTGCGGCAGCCGCGCTGTTGGAATGTCAGGAAACCTCCATTCTCGGACGCCCGCTGACAGCCGTCTGCGGTTCTGACGACATTCCGGCCACGCCGTGGAAACTGATGGAAATCGCTCCGACCGGACGCATCACAAATCTTGACGCCGACGTCCGCACGATGGGCGGAGCCGTCATCCCCGTCAGTTTTTCGCTCGGCCTGATGCACGACAAGCAGAACAAGATCACAGGCGTGCTGGCGGTTGCGCGCGACATGCGCGAACAGCGCAGCCTGATCAACAGTCTGGTTGCCGCTCGCACTCGTTTTCAGGAATTGCTGGAATTCGCCCCCGACGCCATCGTGCTGGCCAACCATGACGGCGAAATTCTGTTGGTCAACACGCAGACCGAAAAACTCTTCGGTTATCGCCGCGAAGAGCTGCTGGGCAAGAGCGTCGAGATTCTGGTTCCGGAACGGTTGAGAAGCCAGACGCCTGAAGCGCCAACAATCAAGGATGACGCTCTGCTTGATCTGGATGAGGCTTTGTTGACGGGCAATCTTTCCGCTTCCAGCGATCAGGTGGAATTTTATCTGCTCGACCGAAATGGTCGCGAATTCCCCGCGGAAATTACGCGGCGGCAAATCGAAACCGAAGACGGATTGATGGTCATGAGCCTGATCCGCGACATCACGGAGCGCAAACGAGCCGAAGCCGCTCGTCACGCCGCCGAAAGCCGCTATCAGGAATTGTTCGATAACGCCAACGACATCGTTTACATCCACGACCTGGAAGGCAATTTCAAATCCCTGAACAAGACTGCGGAAAAGCTGGCCGGTTACACGCTGGAAGACGCTTTGCACATGAATATGGGGCAGGTCGTCGTTCCCGAATACCTGGCGCAGGCTCAACAGCGGATTATGGATCATCTTTCCGGCAAAACTGATGTTCCGCCATTTGAACTGGAAATTTTCCGCAGCGATGGAACTCGCATGCCCATCGAAGTCAGCACGCGTCTGATGTTGGAAAACGGCCAGCCCATCGCAGTTCAGGGAATTGCGCGCGACATCACCGAACGCAAACGCGCCGAAGAGGCTCACATCGCCGCCGAAGCGCGCTACCGCACTTTGTTCGACAACGCCAACGACCTGATTTACACACACGACCTGCAGGGCAATTTCCTGACGGTCAACGAAATGTCCGAGCGCATCACCGGATACAGCCACGAAGAAGCGATGAGCATGAACATCGGGCAGATCGTCGCTCCTGAATATCTGGAATCGGTGCTGCAACGCGTCACAGAACAGGTGCAGGGAAAAGTTTTCAAAACTCCCCTCGAACTGGAAATCATCTGCAAAGACGGTCGTCGGATGACGCTGGAAATCAACACGCAGGTGTTGACCGACAACGGAATGCCGATTGGCATGCAGGGAATCGCGCGTGACATCACCGAACGCAAACAAACAGAATTGATGCAGGCGCGGTTGAATCAGCAGGCCGCTCTGCGCGCAGATGTCAGCGCCGCCCTGACCAACGAAAACCATTCGCTGCCGCAGATGTTGCAACAATGCACTGAAGCTTTGGTCGAACATCTGGACGCCGCCTTCGCTCGCATCTGGTTGTTGAAGGAATCGGAAGACACTCTGGAATTGCAGGCCAGCGCCGGAATGTACACCAATCTGGACGGCCCGCACGCCAGCATTCCGGTCGGAGAACTCAACATCGGCATGATTGCGGCAGAAAAGGCTCCGCAATTGATCAACGATCTTCGCAATGAAACCGGCGACGACGATTGGGCCGGGCAGGAAGGCATTTCCTCCTTCGCCGGTTATCCGTTGATGCTCGGCGACCGTTTGGTCGGCGTGATGGCTATGTTTTCCCGCCACAAACTGGAAGCCGACACCCTGAACGCGCTTGGTTCGGTTGCCGACACAATCGTTCACGGCGTCGAGCGCAAACGCGCCGAAGACGAACGCGAGTTGTTGCTGCATCGCGAACAGGAAGCACGCCAGATGGCCGAAACCGCCAGCCGTTTGAAAGACGACTTCCTGGCCATGATCTCCCACGAATTGCGCGCTCCGCTGACGGCGATTCTGGGCTGGGCGCAAATGCTGCGTTCGGGCACGCTCGACCGCGCTTCTGCCGAACGCGCTTTGACGACCATCGAACGCAACGCCAAATCCCAGGCGCACCTGGTCGGCGATCTGCTCGACGCTTCGCGCATCGCCACCGGCAAACTCAGTCTGGAAAACAAACCCGTCGAATTGATGAGCGTGGTTGATGCGGCAGTTGACGCCGTTCGCCCGTCGGTCGAAGCCAAGAACCTGCGCATGCAAATCGTTCTGGAACCCTGGGTCGGCCCGTTCAACGGCGATCCCGAACGATTGAAACAGATCGTCTGGAATCTGCTGTCGAACGCCATCAAGTTCACTCCGCCGGGCGGTTTGATCGAAGTTCGTCTGGAACGCCTGGAAAACAAAGCTCTGTTAATCGTCAGCGACACCGGGCAGGGAATTGATCCCGAATTTCTTCCGCATATCTTCGACCGATTCCGTCAGGCGGACAGTTCAACCAAACGCCAGCAAGGCGGTTTGGGATTGGGCCTGGCCATCGTCAAACACCTGGTCGAATTGCACGGCGGCGCGATATACGCCTACAGCCGAGGCGAAGGTCAAGGCTCTGACTTTATGATCACCTTGCCTTTGGCCGTGCAAAAACAAGAAGCGAAAGAAGGCGCTCTGTGGCCGGAAACATTGCCTGAAACTCAGGTTCGATCCGGCAGCTTGAGCGGCGTCAAGGTTCTGGTCGTTGACGACGAACACGACACGCGCGAAGTGCTGAGCGTCATGCTGACTCGTTACGGAACCGAGGTTCGCGCCGCAGGTTCTGTCGCCGAAGCGCTGGATGTCCTGTCAACCTGGCAACCGGACATGCTGGTTTCCGATATTGGCATGCCGGATGAAGACGGTTATGTGATGATCGAAAAACTTCGCGCTTTGCCGGCGGAACAGGGAGGCGAAATTCCCGCCGTCGCTCTGACCGCCTTCGCCAGTCCTATGGACAGAGAAAAAGCTCTGGTCGCCGGATTCCAGCGACATCTGGCCAAACCTGTCGAACCGGTTGAACTGGCCAGAATCGTCGCCCGCGTGCTTGGCCGCAGCGAAGAAGGAATTACTTTGTAATGATGATTGGTGGGACAATCACAGGGTTGTCCCACCGCTTCTGTCACCAATTAACCATTACCCATTCTCCATTAACCATTAGCCGACAGGGTAAATTCTGCAGAACCCCACGCCATTCGGTTGAAACTGATTCCCCGACAGGAAGCTAAGAACTATGCCGCGAAGTTTGACGGTCAAGTCGCGATTTTTTCTCTGGTGTTTTGCGCTGCTACTGCTGAGTTTCGATTTTGGCCTGATGCTTTTTCATCTCAGCGATGCCAGCGCGCAATCCTCCCAACCGAAAATCGTCATCGCTGGATGGACGCTGACCGCCGAAGATTGCCGTATGCCGGACGGATTGGTTGATCCGGGCGAAGCCGTCACCTTGAACATCGCTTTGCAAAACATCGGAGCGACGAACACCAGCCAGCAACTCGTTGCGACTTTGCAGGCCAGCGGCGGAGTCAATTCGCCGAGCAGCGCGCAGGATTATGGCCGATTGTCAGCAAGCGGTCCGCCCGTTTCTCGCAGCTTCAGTTTCACCGCCGCCGCTCAACAGCTTGGAACGCCGATCACATTGACGATGCAATTTTCCGACAGCGGAGTGAACCGCGGCACTGCCACAACTTCAATCACGCTTGGCTTGCTGTTGCTCGATGCCGATCCGGGTTTGTGCCAGACGGGTTTCAATCCACCGCGTTCGCCCAGCCAGTGCATTCTGACGCACTGCGTTTCCACGCGGCGACCGCCTTTTCCGGTTGGCAATTACACAGTCATTTGCGACACCGACGCGCCTTCGCGGTTCACGATGTTGTTGACCGTGCGAGACACTCAATCGCCAACCATCGCCTGTTCGACGGGCGTGACTGCAACCGCCGCCAACGGAATTTCAACCGTCGTCAATTACACGCCACCAACCGCGACGGACAATTGCCAGGTCAGCGTCAATTGTTCGCCACCGTCCGGTTCGACTTTTCCTGTAGGTTCGACTCCGGTCAATTGCACTGCTGCGGATAATTCGGGCAACACTGCAAGCTGCGCGTTCAACGTGACGGTCAAGGACGAATTCGGCCAGCCCGTTCCGCCTGGCCCGGCCAGCAGCGATCAAAAAGCCGGTTCCGTGCTGGCTTTTCCGATCTTCACGTCAAACGCAACTTCGCCGCAATCGCAAAACACACGGCTTTCGATCACCAACACGGAACCCGATCGCGCCACATTCGTCCATTTGTTTTTCATCAGCGATGCCTGTTCGGTCGCCGACAGTTTCATTTGCCTGACCGCCGGGCAGACCGCCAGCTTTCTGGCCTCTGATTTCGATCCGGGAACGACCGGTTATTTGATCGCAGTCGCAACGGACAACCTGGGCTGTCCATCCAATTTCAACTTTCTGATTGGCGACGAATTCGTGAAGTTTCAATCCGGCCACGCTGCCAATCTTGGGGCTGAAGCCTTCGCAGCTTTGCCCGGCTGGCAAGCGTGTTCGCCGGGAGCAAATTCTGCGACGATCAATTTCGACGGAATCAGTTACAGCATGGCCGCGCGCGTCGTAGCGGTTGACAGCATCCCCAGCCGTTCCGACGGCAACGACACGCGATTGATTCTGAATCGGCTGGGAGGCGATTTGCGCGCGAGCGCAGGTTTGATTGGTTCGCTTTCGGGAGTGATTTACGACGATCTGGAAAACGCCAACAGCTACGCGGTCAACGCTGCCTGTCAGCTTCTGACCGCAGCCGGTGGCAATCGCTTCGACACCATTGTTCCGGCTGGACGAACAGGATGGCAAAAAATTTACGGCCAATCAGATGTTGGCCTGTTCGGAGCGGCGATCAATTTCAACCCGAACACGCGCGCCGTGATCAAGGCCTTCAATCAAGGCCGCAGCCTTCGCAAACTCTCGCTGACGAACGCCGCCAGCATCACGATTCCAATCTCGCCGCCTGTTTGCTGAG
>CAYRQB010000059.1:0-22476 GCA_964426025.1 uncultured Heliomicrobium sp. | reverse complement strand
GCTTTGTGGGAGAAAATTTTCAGATTGCCAGCAACACAACTTTAGGACACTACCTCACCAACCGATTACTTGATGTTGATTCTGACCGTGTTCGACATTCTGCCGTCGAGCGTCAGTTTTACATCAACATCGCCTTTTCCGATCAAAGTTCGGTTCAATCGAATATTGGCTTGATCCAGTCCGACGAAACCGCCTTGAGCGCCGACGAAAATCAGTTCAGCGTTTTCTCCGCCAACCGTCGCCGATGCCGTCATCAGCGAATTTCGGTATCGCAATCCGGTCCCGAAAGGAATCAGAAAAACCTGATCGCCTTCAGGTCCCAGATCAATTGGCACAGCCACGAACTTGCTTGTCGCCGCGTCAAAGCGTGAAACCGGTTCGTAAACCTGCTGGCCGTTCGCGCGCAATCGGAAGACAACCGCCGACGCGACGCCCTGCCCATCAGCGTTCGCCGAAAACAGTCCCGGAGCGACGGAGGCGATTTGCACGACTCCGGTTGAAACAGAGCCGTCGCCGCCTGTAATCGTCACGGTTGCAGCGCCGTTTGAACTTCCGGCGGGAATCAAAAAATTGACCTGAGTCGGAGAGACGAAGAAAAGCTGGGCCAGCCGTTCAACGCCCGCGGCGTCGCGAACTTTGACGGTAGTGTCGTTGACAGCGGTCGGCAATGGAATGGTTGTCGCTGATTGAGCGCTCGTCGCCAGATTCGTGCCAAACGCAGCGGCAATCAATTCGCCGGATAGAACTTCGCCCAGGAAGCTGGCGGCGGAAACGCTGGCAACGGATTTCAGCGAACTGACGGCAAACACTTTGCGGACGCGCTGATTTCCGGTATCGGCGATGTACATATTGCCCGAGCGGTCGAAAGTCACATCAGTCGGAGAAGTGATCCGCGCGGCTTGCGGAGAAGCGCCGTCTCCGCTGAAACCGTTCAGGCCGTTTCCGACAACGGTGGTGATGATGCCTGTCGCAGCGGTGACTTTGCGAATGGCGTGATTGAATCGGTCGGCGATGAACAGATTGCCGCTCGCATCCAGCGCGATGTATGACAAAGGATCAATTTCGGCTTCGGTGGCCGGGCCGCCGTCGCCGCTGTAACCGAAATCTCCAGTGCCGACGTAATTGGAAATCATTCCATCAGTCCCGACGCGACGAACGCGATTGTCGAAAGCGTCGAGAATGAAAACCACTCCGCTGTTATCAACCGCGACACCGTACGGAATCAGGAATTGCGCCTGTGTCGCCGGGCCGCCATTGCCCGCGTTGCCGATGCGACCGTCTCCGGCAATTGTCGTAATGACGCCCGTGCTGGCGGTGACTTTGCGGACTCTGCGATTGAACCCGTCAGCGATATACAGATTGCCCGCCGAATCAACCGTCACCTGAAATGGCAGATTCAAAGACGCTTCTGTCGCCTGTCCGCCATCACCGCTGAAACCGTCCTGCCCGTTTCCGACGACGGTGGTAATCACGCCATTCGCGCCGACTTTGCGAATGCGGTTGTTGCCGGTGTCAGTGATGTAAACGTTGCCGGAAGAATCAACCGCGACGCTCTGCGGACGGTTCATCGTCGCCGAAAGCGCCGGACCGCCATCGCCGCTGGAACCGAGCATGCCGCTTCCGGCAAAAGGCATGATCAATCCGGCGGGAGTGACTTTGCGGATTCTGTGGTTTTCGGAATCGGCGATGTACAGATTGCCCATCGCGTCAGCCGCGACGCCTGTCGGAGCAAAGAGCCTTGCGCCAATCGCTCCTCCGCCATCGCCGCTGTCGCCCGTCAGACCATTGCCCGCAAACGTGACGATGATCTGCGACGGATTGAAATTGATCCGCGCCGTCACGCTGGCCGCGTTGCCGTTGGCGTCCCAGGCGGTCACGGTCAAATTGTTCGGGCCGTTTTGCAGTGGAATATTCGACACGCTCCAACTTGTGGTTCCGGCTGCGACCCCGCTGCCTCCGCGATCATTGCTCCAGCGAACCAGAAAGACCCCGACATTGTCTGACGCAATTCCGCTCAAAGCTCCAAAACCGTTCTGAGCAGGATTTTCGGGCGTAGGGATCGGCTGGTTAATTGCGATCGTCGGAAGAATGTTGTCCATTGCCGCCGCGTAAACGATGCGTCTTACCCGCAGGTTTTCGCGGTCGCCGATGTAAACGTTGCCAGCTTGATCAATCGCAATCGTGTTCGGCACGTTCAACCGCGAAGCCAGCGCGGCCAGACCGTCGCCGTTAAAGCCGGAAAGTCCCACACCGGCAATCGTGGAAATAACGTTCGTCCCTGCCTCCACTTTGCGAACTCGACTGTTGCCGCGATCGGCAATATACAAATTGCCTGCTGCGTCGAAAATCACTCCAGCCGGAGAACTGACCCGCGCCTGATTCGCCGGGCCGCCGTCGCCGCTGAAACCGCTGGAACCTATGCCGACTATGGTGCTGATCTTTCCGTCGCTGGCATTCACTTTACGAATGCGATTGTTGCCGTTGTCGGCGATGATCAAATTGCCGTCTTTGTCGAAGGCGACGTTGATCGGAGAAGCGAGCGAGGCTTCAGTAGCCGGTCTGTCGTCGCCGTTGTATCCGGCAGTGCCTGTTCCCGCAACCGTGCTGATCATTCCGTCGGCGGCGTTGATTTTGCGGATTCGATGATTGTTGAAATCGCCGACGTAAAGATTGCCGTCCTTATCCAGCGTCAAGCCGTACGGAAAATTCAGGCTGGCCGCCGTTGCCGGGCCGCCGTCGCCGCCGTAAGCGCCCGATCCCGTTCCGGCAATTGTGGCGATTTTGCCGTCGGCGGCTGTCACTTTGCGGATTCGATTATTGCCCGCTTCGGCGATGTAAACGTTGCCCGATCCGTCAACTGCGACTCCGATGGGGGCGTTGAGCTTGGCGGCATTTGCCAATCCGCCATCACCGCTGAATCCGCTCATGCCAGGCGTTCCGGCAATTGTGGCGATGATTCCGTCGGGCGCGACTTTGCGAACGGCGTGATTGTCTGTGTCGGTGATGTAAAGATTTCCAGACCCATCGAAAGCGATTTGCCACGGGCGAGACATCTGCGCCGCCGCGCCCTGACCTCCGTCGCCAACCGTTCCGAAAACGCCGTTGCCGACCACAGTGATCAACGATGACGGAGGCATTGCCGCAACAGTGATTGCCGTTCGTCCGATATTGCCCGCCGAATCTCTGGCGGTGATGGTGATGAGGTTATCGCCCGGCGACAAAGGAACGTTGGAAATAGTCCATCTGCCCGTCGAAGCCGTGAAGCCTGCCGTTCCGCTCGCTCCGCGATCCGATTGCCAGGTGACGGATGAAACAGCGTTGTTGTCTGTCGCAGTGCCAGCCAGATTGACCAGCCCGTTGACGTTCGGCGGTTGAGAGGCCGTGGGTTCGGTCACGGCAACTGTCGGAGCGTCAACGTCCGTCAGCCCGGATTGAACAAGCGTGAACGATCTTCCGGCAATGGTGGCGGTCGCCGTTCGAGAGCTGTGGGTCGTGTTGGCTTCGACTTCAAAACCGGCTGTGCCGTCGGCCTCGCCGCTGCCTGTGACTTTCAACCACGAAGCGTTGCTGGCCGTTCCCCATTTGCAACCGTTCGGCGAAGCTTTGACATTGATCGAACCGGTTGACGCTCCGTTGCCGACATTTCTGGTTGCGGGCGAAAGCGAGAAATTGCAACCGCTGTTGTTGATCATCGTTCGCCAGGCTCCGCGTCCGTGCGTGAAGGCGTAGATCGAAGTCATTCCGTTGGCGACATGAACCTGAACCGTTTCGGTGATGGCGTTGGCAAAGCCCATCGTTTCGACTGCCCAGTTGGCTCCGCCGTCGTTGGAGACAAACACGCCGACATCTGTTCCAACGTACAATCGCGCTGTGTTCGACGGATCAATGGCCAGGCTGTGAACGGGAACGTCCGGAATTGCGTTGCTGCCGCCGCTGCCGTCGGCAATCGTCCAATTGACGCCGCCGTCAACGGTTCTGTAAACGTGCGCTCCGCCGAAGGTCGAAAAGGTCGCGTAGGCGATGTCTCTGTTGTTGGGATCGAAAACGATTGACGACACCCATCCGCCGCGAATCTGCACGGCAGGCCAACTGGTCGCGTTGGTTGAGGTCAAAGCCGAATCGTTTCGCAAAATGTAACCGTCTCCCATTCCCACCAGCATGCGATTGGAATCAGTCGGAGCAATGGCAATCGCGCTGACCGATTCGCCGCCTGCGGTCAGCGAACTGGCGCGTTCCCATCTGGCCGCGCCGTTGGTCGTTCGCCAGATGTAAAAACCGCCCGTCCACAAACGCTGAGAATCGCTGGCATCCATTGCCAGCGGCGAAACGAAATAATCTCCGCCGTCGCTGACGCCGGAAACCGCGCTGCCGAAACTGTTGCCGCCGTCCGTGCTCTTCCTGAATGAAATGCCGGGAAACGTGGCGAACATTGTGTTCGGATTGACCTGATCAATCGCGACGTAACCGCCGTCTCCGCCATTGATCATTCTCCAGGCATTGACGCCCTTTTCATCCGTGCCAAGCAAAGTGCCGTTATCCTGCGTCCCGCCGATGAATGTTTTTCCATCAGCCGAAAACGCTCCGTTGTAAAACTGCGTGACGCCGTAATTGTTGTTCAGGCTGGTCCATTTGACAGCTATCTGATTCGGATTGCAGATGCCAGCGGGCGTTTGAGCGACAGGCGCGCGCGCGTTGTCGGAGCGATACAATCCTCCGTCATTGCCGACGTAAATCGTTTGATTGTTCGCTCCGTCGTATTTGGGGTGGAAAAGGATCACGTGCTGGTCTGGATGAATCGGCCCCAGATCGAAATTCGCGCCGACGTAAGAAGGCCCGGCGAATCCCCAATTGACGCCTCCATCGTCGGAACGCGCCAGGTCAATTCCTCCGACCCAGACTCTGTTCGGATCAATCGGATCAACTGCGATTGCCAGATCGTACCAGCCCTGCCCTAAAAAGCCGTCTTCAACATCAAAGCCGCAGTCAGTGGCCACGGCAAGCGTAGGAATCGAAAGAATCGCGCGATTCAACTTGTTGGCGTTTGTATTCCGCGCCTGCGCAGTCCACGAGCCTACAGTTCCGCCAGTGGTAGAGCGAAACACGGCATACAGCGAACTGTTGAACTGATTGTTTTCGTTGCTGGAAGAAAGCGCGTAGATGATGTCGGGATTGGACGGGGCGATGGCCAAAGCGGTTCGTCCCATTCCCGTCTCGTTCAGAACATTGTCCCATACGCCAAGGCTTTCAGCCGACGGGTTTCGATAAACGGCAACTTCTCCGAAATTCCCGCACGAAGCGAACAAAATATCCTGATTTTGCTGGCCGGATCGAATCGCCAGATCGAAACAACCGCCAATCAACGGACCGTTTTGACCTGTCGGGCTGAGCGTTTTACGCCAGGTAGTTCCGCCATCCGACGACCGCCAGACGCCGTCGCCGGTTGCAGCGTAAACGCGATTGTTGTTGGTGGGGCTGATGACAATGTCGTTGACGTAGTAAAAGAAGCTGTTTTTGGTTTCTTCCAGTCGAGTCCAGGTCATTCCGCCGTTGGTCGTTTTCAAAATGCCTGCGCCTCTGAAATCGGTTGCGAATAATGCGCCGTCTTCCTGGCCGTAAATGCCTTCGCCAGTGCCGACGTAAATCACGTCCGGATTGCCCGGCTCCATTGCCATCGAACTGACCGTGATGTTGCCGACCATATCGGCAATCGGCGTCCACGATTGTCCGGCGTTCGTTGATTTCCAAACGCCGCCCGAAACTCCCGCCGCATACATGATATTCGGGTCTTGCGGATTGATCAGAATCGCTCGCGTGCGTCCGCCGATATTGCCGGGACCGAGTTCCGTCCAGCCCGCAGCCGCGCCAATCACCGATTCGGGATCGGCTTTGAGCGCGCTGGATTCCGTCGCGGTCAGATAACGATTGAGCGAAGTCGAAAACTGCTGCATTGATCGCATCTGCTGCTGAGCATCGAAATACTTTTCGATTGGCAATTGGCTCTCTCCCGCCGGAAGCCGTTTTTTGTGGAAGAACTCAGCCGCTTCGCGCGGTTTGTCGAACCCGTCATCCAATCGCTCGTCAACAATGTTTGAAACCAACGGAGACGGAATTTCTGCCTGGATTGTTTGCGGTCGGTTCTTTAACGCCGCCGGATCGTCATTTACCGTTGATGGTTGCTGCGCTTTCTGCTGAGGCGGTTGGCGGCGAAACTTTCTGGCGCGTTCGGCCAGCAATCTTTCTTTCGCTTTCGAGCCTTTTTTCGCGTTGCCATCGAAGATCGCGGCTGATGCGCGAGGCAGCAAAGCGTTCGCCGCCAGAACAAGTGCGAATGCGAGCGCGAAAATCAAAGACAGATTCACAGTCAGCTTTCTGCGATTGGATGGAATTGGCATGCAGTTTATCTCCTTAAAAAGAGGCTGAGAGCGCCGCCTTCAAGGCTTCGGCTATGATGACGGCAGCACGATTTCAGTTATGAGTTGGTAATGAGTGACTGATGTTACGCGATGACAGATTGGGATTTGAGTTTGACAGCCTTTTCGTCCCGATAGGGACGGTTGATATTAGCCCGGCGATTCATCGCCGGGTGAGGGCGAATAAGGGGCGCGTCCCGTAGGGACGCTTGAATCTCCGGCTGGTAGTCAAACTCAAGCGTCCCTACGGGACGCGGATTCATTCGCTCCGCTTTCCCAGCAATAAATTGCTGGGCTAAATTCAAACCGTCCCTGACGGGACGAAAACAGCGTCAAGTTCGAGGCTCGTTTCCCTATCGCGTAACATCAGTGAGTGATTTAAGCCTGCGGCGCGACGCGTTCGACTTCGATCACGCCCTGGACTTTTCTGAGCGCGGTGCGGACGCGCTCCAGGTGTTTCAAATCCACGATGTCAACCGTCATTTCAATGCGTCTGATTCCATCGCCATTGTCACGATTGTCGGTTCGCGCTTCGCGGATGTTGGTTTTGATTTCGGCGACGGCATTGGTCAACGCGGCCAATTGTCCCGTCCGATCTTCGGTTCTGACTTCCAGCGTCACCGCATAAGGTTCGTTATCGCCGTCTCCGACCCAGGCCACTTCGATGATCCGCTCGCGATTGACCATCAAATTTGCCACGTTCTTGCAACGTCTGGCGTGAACTCCCACGCCTTTGCCGCGGGTGATGTAACCGACGATTTCTTCGCCGCGAATCGGGTTGCAGCACGGCGCGCGGTAAACCAGAACGTTGTCAATTCCTTTGATAGTAATCCGGTCGTCGCCCAGTTTGAGCGCTCTTTTGACGACCTGCGTGACTTGCTGTGTGACCTGCTGAAATCTGGTCGCTTCGGCCTTGTCAATTTCTTCCAGCTTGTCAGCCGGAAGAAGTTTGCTCAGCGGCGTTTTGGCCAGCACCTTGCCGTAACCGATGGCGGCGTACATATCTTCCAGCTTGGGAAAACCGTTTTCCATTCTGAATTTTTCCAGAATCGGGTCTTCGAGCGTCGGTTTCAGCTTCAGTTTCAATCGGGAAACTTCTTTCTCAAACAGCTTTCGTCCGACTTCGATTGATTCTTCGCGCTGACGTAACGCGACGTGATGTTTGATTTTGTTGCGCGCTCTGGAAGTAACGACGAACTTCAGCCAATCGCGATTCGGCTTCTGGTTTGGACTGGTCATGATTTCAATCGTGTCGCCGTTCTGAATTTGATACTGCAACTGAACTATACGCCCGTTGACCTTCGCTCCGACGCATTGGTCGCCGACCTGAGTGTGTATTGCGTAAGCGAAATCCACAGGCGTGGCTTTGATCGGCAATTCGACCACGCGGCCTCTGGGCGTCAGGGCGTAAACTTCACTCGGCTGAAGATTCAATTCATCTTTGAAATTATCCACGAAATCGCGCGCATCAGTGTCGTGCTGCGATTCGACCAACCGTCGCAACCATTTCATCATCGCGTCTTCGCTCTCGTCCTTGCCCTTGCCTTCCTTGTACTTCCAATGCGCGGCAATGCCCTCTTCGGCGATTCGGTGCATTTCGTCGGTGCGAATTTGAACCTCGAAGTGATGGCCTTCTTCGCCGATCACTGAAGTATGAAGCGATTGATAACCGTTCGAGCGCGGGTTGGCGATGAAATCCTTGATGCGATCCTGAAACGGTTTCCAGTGCTGATGCATCACGCCCAGCGCGTAATAACAATCGCGCGCTTCGGGGACGATGATTCTGATCGCCGCCAGATCGTAAACCTTGTCCAGCGGAATGCGCTGTTTCTTCAGCTTCAAATGAATGCTGTAAAGACGTTTGATTCGACCGTCAATTCGTATGAATGGAACTTTGTTTTCTTCCAGCTTTTCAGCGATTCGCGACCGCACCTCTTCCAGAAAACTCTCCGTCGAAGCTCTGCGCTGTTCGACATCCTCTTTCAACTGCTTATACCCATCCGGGTCCAGATACTGAAAAGCCAGGTCTTCCAGTTCGGCTCGAACCTTGCTCATACCCAGGCGGTGAGCAATCGGCGCGTATACTTCCAAAGTTTCCTTGGCTATGCGCTTTCGTTTTTCGGGCTTCAGGAATTGCAGTGTTTGCATGTTGTGCAAACGATCCGCCAGTTTGACCAGCACGACGCGCACGTCATCCACCATCGCCAGCACCATCTTGCGAAGGTTTTCCGCTTGCGCGACTTCTTTTGAAACGTTGTTGCCCAGGTGACTGATCTTGGTCACGCCGTCAACCAGATGAGCGACGGTCGGGCCGAAGCGATTGGAAATATCGTCAAGCGTGACCAGCGTGTCTTCGACCACATCGTGAAGCAATCCGGTGCTGACCGTTTCAACATCCAGCTTCATATCGGCCAGCATGCTGGCCACCGAAAGCGGATGCATCAGATAAGGCTCGCCCGACGCGCGAACCTGCTTTTCATGCATCATCGCCGAAAAAACGTACGCGCGGCGGAGCATATCCAGGTCTCCGTCGGGGTGGTATCGCTCGACTTTTCTTTCTACATCTTCGAAACGGATCATCGAGCCGGATTATAGCAGTTCCTTTTTATGTGAGAAGTGGCTGGCAGATGATGGCAGGGTCTAATAATTATCCAGAAGATTTTTACATCAGGCCTGAAGATCAATGTTCGCCAAACCCGTCTTCAACGGCAATCCGACCCAGGAACTGAACGGCACTCCGAATGGATAACCGCTGGCTTCCAGCAGATGCTGCTTTCTCAATTCCTTTTGCACGTTTATCTGGCGGCATTGGGCATCCAGACCTTTGACGACTTCTGCGACTCCCGATTCGGCGCTTGATTCCAGAGCCAGCGCCGCTTCGTGATTTTGCGCGACGACGCGATCACACAACGGTTTTTGATGAGACTGGTAATGCAGCAAATTTCGTTTCAATGCTTCGGCGTTGGATATGCCCTGCGGCGACGGCAAACAATCAATCAGTTTCTGCAGGCAGGCGATTCCCATGTTCAATCCCTGCCCGCGAACCGGATGAACCGAATGCGCCGCGTCGCCGATCAAAACCACGTTGCCGCGCACGTACTGATCGCAATGAACCATTCTGACCGGATAAAAACCGGCGATGTCGGATTCAAATTCGCACAACACATTGGCGCGACGACCGAGAATCTCCGCCCGCTCTTCCTTCGTGGTCTTTTTCCAAAAAGCTATTCCTTCGCTACCGATCGGTAACATGATTTTGATTTTGTCGTCCATGCGTTGATGAACGATCAGCAAGCCGGTTTTGCCGGAGTAACGATAAAGGTAATCGCCGGGCTTCAGGGATTTCGGCCTGTCGCCAAACAAAGCCACCAGCGGATGTATGTATTGATGCTCAGCGGCTGTGAATTTCATTGCCGAGCGAATAAAGGAATTCATTCCACAGGCTGCAATGACCAGTTTCGGTTTGATGGTTGCGCGAGCGCCGTCCGGCAATTCGATTCGCAACGATTTGATGCCGTCGTCGGAAATTTCGAAATCGCGCGCCGTCACCGGTTGCAATCGCAGAAAGTTCGGATTCTCCTCCGCCATCTCAAGAAACAATTCGGCTATCAGTTCGTGATGAAAGACCAGGAAGTATGGATAAGGAATCGGCAATTCGTCGTACTTGGCCGACAGCAGGACTTCGCCTTCGGCTGTGCGGTATTCGTGACCGAAACGTTTGACGGCTCCGCGTTCGATGAATTTATCCAGCACTCCCCAACGAGCCAGCAATTCGACGACGAACGGTTGCAGATGATCTCCGCGCGCCGTGTCAAGCGGCATTTTCCGTTGTTCGACAACGACGATGCTGTAACCGGCATGTCGCAAAGCACAGGCCAATGCGGAACCTGCGATGCCGCCGCCTACTATCAAAATATCTGTTTCGATTACTGGCATAACCCCCCGTGACTTTGCGCCTACGGTGTGCAGAGTTTCCGCTGACTGCTAACCTTTCATTACACCGTGCGCATAACGTATGCCCGCAGGCCGGTTTATGCTGATGTGGTTTTTGGCTTGTTCCAGATCGCGAAAGCAATCTTGTTTGACTGCGAATATAACAATCAGAAGAGTCCCGATACCCATCAGCAAGCTAGCAATGATTGCGATCCAAGTAAGTTCCATAAGGCAATGTATAGCCTTTTATTCATAGACAGATTCCGTGGTCGTCAGCATCACAAGCTGACGGGTATCGGGTAAAAGAGAACAGCGCAAGGAGAACCTTTATCGTCTCCCCTTGCAGAGAGGTTCAGCAATCACCGTTCCAGTCGCTATCAAACGCAAAAGTACGAACTTATGCGGGTTTTATGTGTATTTCTGGAAAATGCTTTGTGAGTTACGGCTGAATGATGAGGAATTATTCTCAGCCTCTGCGAAAAATGCCGGGGTATTTTCCGCACGGCGACTGATTTACTTGACGGTGATTTTCACCACGTTTGCCTGCTGACCGTCAACGATCAAAATCAAATCAATTTCGCCTCGCCCGGCCAATTCGCGCGGGATTCGTATGTTGACTTGATCCAGTCCCGGATACTCGCCTTGATCTCCGACGTAAGTGACTTGAGCGTTGACGCCGCCAAGCCTGGCTCTCACGTTTTCCAATGAGCTGAGGAATCGAAAACCTGTTCCGTATAAAACCAAAAAAACCTGATCGGAGTTTTCCCCCGCATCCGGCCCCAGATCAATCGGACGAGCGACTATGCGATTTTGCCCCGGATCGAGCATTGACAGCGATTCCGACTGAATCAGCTTGCCGCCTCTGAAACGCAAGGCCTGTCCGACGGCGACGCCGGTTCCGTTGCCATTGGCGGTGAAAAATCCCGGCGCGACTCTGGCCACCTGAATCATGCAGTTGAAGACTTTCTCGTTGCCCTTGTAAATGGTTACGGCAGCAGAGCCGATTTCCGTCCCTTTCGGAAGCTGATAATTGATCTGATTTGGAGAAACGAAGAAAAGCGGCGAAGCGCGCTCAACGCCATTTTGGTCAGTTACTTTCAGAACCGTTCCTTCCAGATTCGTGGGCAATTGACTTCCGCGGGCAATCTGTGTGGCTTCGGCCATTCCGGCTCCGAAGGCGGCGACAATTGATTCGGGCGCGAGTTTGCCCGGAATCAAACTGGCGGCGGAAACGCTGACTGCCAGTCCGGCTTGCGTGACGGTGAAGGATTTGCCTGCAACTGTTAATGTGCCGGAACGAGGCTTTGAATCGGTGTTCGATGCAACGGTGAATCTAACGGCGCCGTCCCCGCTTGCGGCGGTTTCGCTGTTGATCGTGATCCAACTTTCTTTGTTTTCCACCGTCCACGAACAATCGGCGGATGAAGCTGAGACATTGATTGTCGCGCTTCCGCCAATTGCGTCGAAGGTTTGAGCCGGAGGTGAAATCGAATAAGTGCAAACCTGTCCAAGTTTGACTCGCCACGCTCCACGCCCGCGAGAGAAAGCAAACAGATGAGCTTCGCCTTTGTAGGCGCTGATCGAAAGCCATTCGACCGGGGCATTGGCAAATCCGCTGTTTTCAACCGCCCAGGTCTGGCCTCCGTTCGGCGAGGTGAAAACCCCGATGTCGGTTCCGATGTAAAGCCTTTGCGTGTTCGTCGGATCAACGACTATACAGTTGACGGGAATATCCGGCAATACGCCTGTTCCCGTTCCATCTATCTGTTGCCAGGAAACGCCCCCGTTCAAGCTTCGCCAGACGTGTTTGCCCGTGAACGTAGAGTAAGTGGCATAGGCGATGTCGCGATTGGTGGGATCAAAAGCCAGCGAAGAGACGACGCCCGTTCGAGGCTGAAAGTCAGGCCAGACGGTGTCGCCGCTGGAAATCAAGCCGATTGTCGTCCGATGAATGTAGCCATGATCGGTTCCGGCCATAACGAAATTTCCATCGGTTTGAGCGATGGTGATTGCCGTGGCAGTTGTGCCTTTTAACGGCGCGCTGGCAGGAGTCCAGCTATCGGCTCCGTTCTTTGTGCGCCAAAGCGTTCGACCGGCCAGCCAGAGCCTTTCCGGATCGCTCGGATCCATGGCCAAAGGAACTATGAAACCGAAACCCGAATTGTTGATGCCGTTCGTCGCACCCGTCCATTTTCCACCGCCGTCTTTTGATTTCCTGAGCGACAAGCCGTTGGTTTCAGCGTAAATGACATTCGGATTGCCGGGATCAACCGCAACATAACCGCCGTCGCCTGACAACAATTCAGTCCATCCATTCAACCCTCCGGTGTCCGAACCCATGATCACGCCATTATCCTGAGCGCCGCCCAGGTAACGATCTCCGCCAGGAAATGCCGCGCCATGATAAAACTGAGTGACCGCATAACCGTTGTTGAGCGAAGTCCAACTTATACGGCTTTCATTGGGAAGGCATGGCGCGTTGTTACCTGTAACGACTTGATTGCGAGCTTCATTGGTTTTGAAAATGCCGCCATCTGTGCCGACAAACATTGTGCGATTGGAAACGCCGTTGAATTGCGGATGAAATACGATAGCGTGGTGATCGGCGTGAACATATCGCGCGCTGGTTTTGGGTTCGTTCCAAAAAGAAGCCATCCCCCAATTTTCGCCGCCGTCGTCGGAACGGAACAGGTCAATTCCACCGACCCAGACTATGTTTTCATTGGCCGGATCAACCGCAATGACGTTGTCATACCATCCCTGAGCGAAAATCTGATTGACGCCAACGCCGGGGCGACATTCGCTCTGAAAAGCCCAAAGCGGATTGGTGAAAAGCGACGAATTCAATTTGCCCGATCTGCCATCGTTTACTTTGATCCAACTGTCCGCTTCTCCGCCGTTGTTGGAGCGGAAAACGGCGTGCAGGGTGTGTGGAATTCCGCTGGCTCCGTTTTCGGACGACACCGCATAAATCACATTTTGGTTCGACGGTGCGATGGCCAGGCTGGTGCGGGACATTCCTTCTTCGGTGTAAACGACTTCCCATTGTCCCAAAGCGCCTGCGTTGTTATTACGATATATCAACGACTGCACGCTTCCGGGCGCTCTGACATTTTTGGGAATGCCGCAAGCCGCAAAAACCACATCGGTGGGTTGATCTGTGCGAATCACCAAATCGGAACAACCGTTGTTGTAGGATTCGTCAAAGGCTTGCGTCCAACTTGCGCCGCCATCATTCGAACGCATTACCCCGCGATTCGTAGCGGCATAAATTCGGTTGTAGTTATTGGGACTGATGACAATGTCGTTGACGTAGTAAAAATCCGCAGTGCCTGTGCCTTCCAATCGCCTCCAGGTATTTCCCCCGTCAAAGCTGCGAAAGATTCCCGCGCCGCGCATTGCGTCTGAGTTGAAATATCCCTCACCTGTGCCGGCGTAAATGATTTCCGGATTGTTCGGAGCGAATGCAAGCGCGTTGACCGCCAGATTGGGCAACAGATCGGTCAGCGCGTTCCAGCTTCTGCCGCCATCGGTGGTTTTCCAAACGCCGCCCGAAGCCGCCGCCGCGAACATGATCTCCGGCTCTTTCGGATTGATCAGCAAAGCCCTGGTTCGTCCGCCGACATTCCCAGGCCCCAATGCCGTCCATCCCTGCAAAGTTTCCAAACCGATTAATTGAGCGCCCCAATCCTTTGCCGACGCCTTGGCCATCTCTCGACGCGACGGCAGAAACCGATTGAGCAAGGTGGAAAATTGCGGCAGATCGCGAGCCTGTTCCACAGCTTTCAGATAAAGCTCGACTGGCAATTCCGTTTCTCCTTCGGGCAAACGGCGGCTCATCAAATAACGCGCAGCTTCATGAGGCTCATCGTAAGGCTCACGTTCATTTTCAAGTTCGCGCTCAGATTCAGAATCCATCATCTTGTCGAAGGACTCTTTGCTCTCTGCCAGATCGCTTTGCTGCGTCGGTTGATCGTTTGATGATTGCGCAATTGCGGAAGCAGAAGTTTGAGATTTGGAAACCCGCGTTTGAGGTCGAGGCTGAGCAACAGATGCTTGTTGAGATTCAATGCCGACGATTTGAGGCTCTGAAATTGTGTTGACGGATTTTCTCAGCGCCATGAAAACAAGACACGCCAACACCACAGCAATGGTCGCCAACAAAATAGTCTTTTTTTTGCCTTGATCAGTCGAAGTCCGCATGTATCGTTTCCTCAGCAGGGAAACTCGCTGTTAAGTGACAGGGGGCATCACTTCAACACCTGGAGTCCGTCTTAACAAACAGCGACAGCAGATTCAGGTCGTGTGTGTAACAGACATCTCACGGAGCTTTTCTTGGCGGAGTAATTGGGGGCAATCAGTGTGGTATCAGTTATTCAATTTCCGCGTTTGAGATTGAATCAGACGAACAACTCAGAAAAAACTGTTCAACAAATCTGAACCGAGCAATCTCCCAATAGCTCATTCGATCAAGGACACATTGACGATTTGGGCACCATCTAATGGGAGTCCAGTCAAAACTGGAGATTTTTCAAAAAGAGCCTTTCAAACCGAAAAACTTTCCCTGTCGGCCAAACTTTTATTCGGCTCGGCAAGGGAGCGACAGCAAATGATAATGACTTTATTTCAGGTTTTTGCCCGAGGCGGCGGTGACGGAATTTGTTCGAGTAATCAGCACGATTTTCCCACGTTAAAACCATGCTTCAGGTTCATCGCCATTGGGAGGAACACGATGAGAACCGATCACCGCTATCGTCAGTAAAATAGAAGCACGGGGATCTTCACTATCAACTACGGTCTCTGTAATGTAAGAGCCTGTGAGGATACTGACGTTCAGGCGCGGTCATATTACGCACCGCAATTCTGATTTGCAAGCAATCGAATTCGTTTTTAGGAAATTAGCTACAGATCACCGCTGGCCGCGCATGATATAAACGCGTTGATAAAACCAATCACAGAAATTGCCGGAGAAACAACATAGATGAAGCTCAAAGATAAAGTCGCCATCATCACGGGCGCGGGTTCTGGTTTGGGTCGCGCCATCGCCATTCGTTTTGCCGAAGAAGGCGCTCGGATAGTCATTGCCGAACTCAACGAAGCCAAAGGCGAAGAAACTCTGCGCGAAGTTCAGGCCAAAGGCGTCGAAGCCTTTGCCGTGCCGACCGATGTCAGCAAGCCTGAATCCGTCGCCAATTTGTTCAAAGCGATTGATGATCGTCAGTGGCCGGTTGACGTGATGGTCAACAACGCTGGCAATGCCGGACAATTGACTCCGGTTCATCTGATGACTGACGAACAATGGCACGGCGTGGTTCACGTTCATCTGAGCGGAACTTTTTACGGCACGCGCGAAGCCATCAAGAGAATGCTGGCTCAAGGTCGTGGCGGAGCCGTCATCAATATCTCGTCGGTTGCCGCGCTCAGAGGCTTGCCCGGCGGAGCCTCTTACACAGCAGCCAAAGGCGGGATTCTGTCATTCACCAAAGGCGTCGCTCAGGAATACGCGGCACAGGGAATTCGCGTGAACTGCATCGCTCCGGGATGGGTGGAAACTCCGATTCTGGAAAATCTGCCCGATGAAATCCGCCCGCTGATGACCGCCAACACGCCGCTGGGAAGAATTGGCCAGCCGGAAGAAATCGCCGCTGTCGCATTGTTCCTTGCTACTGATGAATCCAGCTATGTCATCGGTCAAACGATCAGCCCGAACGGAGGACTTCACACTTAAACCAAATCGGAGAATCTGAATGTCACTAAAAGTTTTTAGCTCACTTCAGGCAAAGACAGCGGCTTTGCTCTGCCTGTGTCTTTTTCTGATTTGCGCTCCTTCGCTTAACGCACAATCAAATGAGCAGACAAAATACTCACAGCGAACTCGAACCTTTCATTCGCCGGAAGAGTTCAGGCAAATGACAAAAGGCCAGGTCAAAATTCAACGCGGAATGGCGGTTCAGCTTCCGACAAACGTCCAACTCCCATGGGGCGAAATCACTGTCATCGCCAACGATCCGCAGGGCGCAATCGTTATTGGAACCCGTCGAGGGTTGATTCTATTCAACACAATGACGCGCGATGTTCGCGGTTATCTGGCTGGACAACGATGGCTGCCCGACGATCAAGTGACAGGCATCGGCATTGATAAGAATGGTTCGGTAATCTGGGTTGAGACTCCGAAAGGATTCAGCCGAATCGAATACAAACAAATGACGCTTGCTGAGAAATCCAAAGCCTTTGTCGAGCGAGTTCAAAAGCGTCACGTTCGTTGGGGGATGACTTCGGATTCGCATCTGAAAATCCCCGGCGATCTCAGCAGCAATCAGATGGTTTCGTCCGACAACGACGGGCTGTGGACTCAGATGTACATCGCCGCCGAAGCCTTTCGCTACACCGTCACCAAAGAAGCCGACGCTCGCGCCAATGCCAAAGTCGGTTTTGAAGCAATGCTTCGTCTGGAAGAAATCAGTGGCATTTCGGGTTTTCACGCGCGCTCGATCATCAAGATCGGCGAAGACATTCAACCTGCAGACGGCGAATGGCACAACACGCCTGACGGCAAATGGCGTTGGAAAGGCGACACCAGCTCGGATGAAATCGTCGGGCATTATTTCGGTTACGCCGTGTATTACGATCTGGTCGCAGACGAAGCCGAGAAACAGAAGATTCGGGGCGTCGTCACGCGAATGACCGATCACATCCTGAACAACAACTATCAACTGATTGACGTTGACGGCAAACGCACGCGCTGGGGATGGTGGGCGCCTGAAGACATTTGGGAAGACCCGGACGAAACAGGTTTGCGCGCTTTGCACATGCTGGCGCATCTGCGAACGGCGCATCACATCACTGGCAATGCTCGTTATCAGCAAGCTTACGATGAACTGATCTCGAAGCATCGCTATCACCTGCTGATGCGAAACCAGAAGATCAATTATCCCGGTCACGTCAATCATTCGGACGACGAACTGGCTTTCCTGTCTTATTACCCGCTGCTGATTTACGAGAAAGACGCCAAGCTGCGCGAAGTTTATCTGCAAAGCCTGGATCGTTCGTGGCAGGTCGAACGGCCTGAACGCGTTCCGCTGTGGAATTTCATTTATGCGGCTTGCAGCGGCGAGAAGGAATTCGACCGGGAAGAATCCATTCGCACGCTTCGCGAAATTCCGATGGATCAGATTTCGTGGACGGTGACGAATTCGCATCGGCTGGACGTGCCGATTGATATGCTGGCGGACAGATTCAATCGCAAACAGGCGTTGATTGTATTGCCATACGATGAATTGCCCATGTCGAAATGGAACGGGAATCCTTATCGAGTGGACGGCGGCAACGGCGGACGCAGCGAAGGCGATGGAGTTTATTTTCTGCTGCCGTATTGGATGGGACGTTATCACAAACTGATCGGCGAGTAATGGAAACGCACGCGCCCTCGCGTGCGAGTTTTGCCAGTGAGTCGTAGTGGCAAGAAAGCATTGATTTAGCAAGTCTGCACGCGAGGGCGCGTGCGTTCCCATTACTTCAGCTCCTCATTCAACGCAGCCAAAAACGCCATCAGCGGAACAACATCTGCTTCCTTCAACCTGATGTTCGATAACTCTTCGTCTGCTTCGCGAATGCGTCCGGCGCGAGCCATCTCGCTCAAACGAATAATTTCTATCAACGCATTTTCCAGCGAAGCTACGTTGCCCGAATGAAAGTAAGGTTCCGAAAATGCCAGATGCCGCAGCGTTGGAGTCTTGAAAGCTCCGATCACTCGACTCAGCAATTGATCGTCGCTTTCGCCCGAGCGGCGCAGCGGCGAAGTTTTCAGATCAATAAAATTCCAGTGGCCGAGATCAACCACGCCGTACCTGCCGCGTTCAGGCAATTCGCGAAATTTCGGCGAGGGACGAATCGCTTTTGCCGCAGCGGGAATTTCCATTGCGGCGAATTTCCCTTCGCCGTTGACCTGATCGTAATCAATCTGGCTGATTCCCAAATTGTGAAATGAAAAGTCAGTGAACAGCGGAGGCGTATGACAACCAACGCAATTCCCCGTTCGCTCTCTGCCTTCGCTGCGCAAAAAGATTTTGTAACCTTCCAAAGCTTCGCGGCTGAATCCTTCGCTCAGCTTCAATTCCTTTTTCGCTTCAAGCTCGGAAAGTCTGGCGAGCATTCTTTCGCCGTAGGCTTTGACGCTTTCCTTATTGGCCGGTGAAGAATCCAGGCCGTTCGCTCCGATGAATTGATCGTAGGGCGAATTCCGCTTGCTGCGGAAAGCTCGCACGAAATCGGCGACGGCTTTTGAAACGTAACCGATGACCTGATCGCGCGACAATTTGTCCAACTCCACGTTGTAAGCCGTTTTGAATTGTTCGGCGTAAGAAACTTCCCCTTCGCTGCCTTTGTCGCCGAGCAAAACCGAATGAACCTGATTGAACGCCTTTTCTTCTTCGCCCGGCAACCATCCCATCGGACGCCCGGAGAAAGTGGCGGCAACCAGTTCTTCCAGCGATTTGAACTCTCCGTCGAAATGCAATCGCGGCATCAGCGCGGCATCCAGCAAAGTCGGCGAGTTGCGAATTTCAGTCCGGCGCGGATCGGCGGAACGATGCGGAACCCAACTGCGATTGAAAAAATCCGTGAAAGCTCGGCGGCCTTGAGGGTCTTCGTCGCGAAGATGACAAATTGCGCAGCTTGTCGCCAGATCGCCTTGCGTGGTGGTGAAACGTTGATCGCGAAACAGCCGCTCGCCCAATCGAATCTGCGGCGAGTTGAAATTCTGAGCTTCAGTGTCATTGCGCCAGCCGATGACGACCATCAACATCGCCGCCAGGAAAGCGATGAAAATCGCGCGCTTCAAAACAGCGTCGGACAATTCAAGCCACGATTTGTTTGCCACGAATGAATGACCTCCGACAGATGAATCAGGAAGATTGGCGCAGATTACATCACAAGTTTTCCGATTTGGATACAAAGCCCGGACAAGTAGCGCCTCATAGTCAGACGTTGTATAGTGCGCGCGCTTAACTCACCGATAAGTCACACGGAGTCATCACGAGTTTCTGAACTCGCCCTAAAACAATGAAAGTAGAACAGGCTAAGCCTGTTCTACTTTTTCGGAGGAAAAACTGAAATGCCTGGTCACGCAATGACGGTTGATGATCAGCAGCAGGAAACAGGAAAAGGTTTGCGGCGCGCGCTCGGAGTTTGGGCGGCGGCGGCTTTCGTCGTCACCAACATGGTCGGCACGGGAATTTTCACTGTTCCGGCTTTCGTACGCACGGCAACGGGCAACGGACTGGCGACGCTGGGCGTATGGGCGCTGGGCGGAGTGCTGGCGCTTTCCGGCGCGCTTTGTTACGCCGAACTTGCTACGCGAATGCCTGAAGCGGGCGGCGAGTACCATTACCTGACGCAGATATACGGCAAGCTGTGGGGATTCGTCAGCGGATGGATTTCCTTTCTGGTCGGATTTTCTGCGGCGCTGGCTGCGGCTTCGCTCGGAGCTTCCGCTTACGCCGCGACTCTGATTCCAGGTTGGGATGCTTCAACGCCGTTGATTGACGGGTTGGGCATTACGCAAGGCGCGACGGCTTCGGCGGTGTTGATCGCCGCTCTGGCCAGCTTCCATTCAATCGGCGTTCGTCCGAGCGGCAGATTGCAAACCATCATTGCCACGTTGGTTGTATTGGCAATCGTGCTGTTGTTTTTTTCAGGCATCTCAACAGGCCGAGGCAATTGGAGCGGAGTCACGCAAGGATCGCAATCAACCGGTTTGTGGTGGGTGGCGCTGATTCAGGTCAGCTTCGCTTACAGCGGATGGAACGCCGCCGCTTATCTGGCCGGAGAAGTCAAAGACCCGCGATACACTTTGCCGCGAGCCTTGATCGGCGGAACCTTGATCGTCGCGGTTCTTTATCTGGCGTTGAACGTTTTGTTTTTGTACGCCATGCCCGCCGACGCGTGGAATCCGAACATAGCCATCGGTCAACAGGCCGCCAGTCGTTTGTTCGGCGCATCCGGCGCGACCCTGGTCAGTTTCATCATCACGTTGACCATCATTGGTTCGGTCAGTTCAATGGCTGCCGCCGGACCGCGAGTTTACTTCGCCATGGCTCGCGACGGATTGGCGCCAGCGATTTTCCGCAAAGTCAGCGCCAGCGGAGCGCCCAGAGCTTCCATTTTGACTCAGGCCGCCGTCGCCATCATCCTGGTTTTGACCGGCGAGTTTGAAAACCTGTTGATTTACGCTGGCTCGGCGTTGTCATTGATGGCCGCGTTGACTGTCACCTGCGTCTGGGCAATCGGGCGACGACAACCGGCGAATTCTCCGGGCATCTTTCGCACACCGGGTTATCCGATTACTCCGGCAATCTTTTTGCTGCTCGAAGTCATCGCCTTCGGTCAGGGATTGAAAGAAAGACCGAAACCGACGGGCGCGGCGCTGCTGACAATTTTGGCCGGAATCCTGATCTATTATGTTGCAAGATCGTTCGGTTGGCTGAACGATACTAAAACCAAATCATCACTTTAAGGAGAAGCATCATGAACAAAGCATTCTTTTCAATCATTGCATTGATTGCGCTGTGCGCCACTTCCGCTTTCGCCCAACAGCGAAGCGCAGAGGAATACATCAAACTGCTGGAATCCGAACGGCGAATCGAAGGTCTTCAGATTCAGAAAGTAATTGAGACTTTGAAGATCGCTCCCAACCAAAAAATAGCCGACATCGGATCGGGATCGGGTTTGTTCACTCGTCCGTTAGCAAGCAAAGCCGAAAGAGGCGTCGTTTACGCTGTGGATATTGATCCGAAACTGCTCGACCACGTCGCCAAAACCTCTGTGGATGAAAGGCTGATCAACGTCCAAACCATACTCGCCGCCGAAGACGATCCGAAACTGCCCGAAGCCGTTGACCTGATCGTCATCATTGACACGTTGCATCACATCGGCAATCAGCCGACATACTTGAAAGGTTTGAAAAAATACCTGAAGCCGAATGGCCGAATCGCCATAATTGATTTCAGCAAAACCTGGCCCGCCGGTCACGAAAAGATGATCTACAAACTGGAAGACCTGGACGGATGGATGAAAGACGCCGGATTCAAAAAAGTCGAGACTTACGATTTTCTGGATAACAACTTCTTTGTCGTTTACAAATGAACGTCAACAACTGTCTGGTCATTATCAAACAAACCGCGCTGGCGTCGGGCGGACGCGCGGCCAGCTTTGCTCGTAGCGGCGACGCGACGGCAAAACGATTGCTGGCCGCCGACGCCGAACACGGTCGGACAATTGATGCAGTCCGTCAGGCTTTGGCCGGAAGAAAAATCTCTTTCGGCGAAACTTCGCTCGCAGATATGGACGCCAGGTTGAAAGGCCAACTGGCCATAGCCGACCTGGTCATCAGCATCGGCGGCGACGGGACGCTGCTGAATTCGTCGCATTACGTTCGCGGCGCGGCGATGATCGGCGTCAATTCCGCGCCCGGCGACAGCGTTGGCCATTTCTGTTCGGGCAATCGAAAAAACTTCGACCGGCGATTGGACGCCATCCTGAACGGCAAATTGAAACCGAAGGAACTGGCGCGATTGCAAATCACGCTGGACGAAAAGCCCTTGCCTGAACTGGCGCTGAACGATGTTTTGATCGCTCACGATTGCCCGGCGGCGACGACTAGATATTTGATCAAGGTCGGACGCCGAGAAGAAGAACATCGCAGTTCAGGCGTCTGGGTTTCGACCGCCGCCGGTTCGACCGCAGGCATACGCTCAGCCGGAGGCAAAGTCATGCCGCTGGGTTCGCGACGAATGCAGTTCATGGTTCGCGAACTTTACCGCGAACCGAAACGCAGTTATCAATTGACTCGCGGTTTTGTCGAAGCCGACGGCTCAATCGTTATCGCCTCGAAGATGGCCAAAGGCGAACTTTACATTGACGGCGCTCGAACCTTTTACGAATTCCCTTTCGGCACGCGCGCGCGAATCGAACTGGCGCAGACCAGCCTGCGAATTTTCATCTGACGGATTTTTCATCTACAAAATTGGCGCTACAGATGATAACGCCGAGGGCTGCTTCTATCCGGCTGCGTTTATTGTCTTCAGAGCTTTCGGCAGATATGATGCTGAAGCTATTGAACGCTAATCCACTTTTC
>CAYRQB010000058.1:0-22493 GCA_964426025.1 uncultured Heliomicrobium sp. | reverse complement strand
TTCATTCGCGTATTCAGCGTGATTCGCGGGAAGTTATTTTCTTAAAAGCTATATATTCGATGACGGCTTCAATTGCCGACGAATCGTCAGGAGCCGGGTTGCAACAATTGATAAAGTCGTTCTGCATCATCACGGCGGCAGAGTTCCGTCCCAGGCGTCATCACCGCAGCAGCGCCTGCGGCGACTCCAAAACAAACAGCTTCGCGCAAAGAACGTCCGCGCGATAAGCCCAGCACAATGCCTGCAACCATACTGTCACCGGCTCCGATTTTGCTGACGATCGGCACAATCGGAGAGCGCACTCGCTCGCTTTCATCTTTCGTCACAAAAAGCACGCCGGATGTTCCCAGCGATAACACCACGCTCTGACAATAGTCCCTCTCAATCAGATCGCGAGCAGCCGCTTCCTGCGAAGGTTCGTCATCGAGCGGCATTCCGGTCAGATCGCTCAGTTCTCGCAAATTCGGTTTGAGAAGAAAAACGTGGGCGTGAGCGGCTTCTCGCAAGGCTTCGCCCGAAGTGTCAACCACCAAACGCGCGCCCATTTGCTGAGCCAAACGAGCTACGCGAGCGTAAAAATCCATCGGCGTTCCGGGCGGCAAACTGCCGCTGGCGACAATGTAATCAGGTTTGGGATCAATGGCCGACAATTCATCAAGGCTTCGTCGCCATTCCGCCTCGGTCAATTCTGGGCCTGGCAGATTGAATCTGTACTGCAATCCGGTCGTTTCTTCCAGAACAGCGAAACTCTCGCGCGTCCATCCTTCAATGGCCAGAGCGCGATGCCTGATTCCCTCTTTGTCCAGCAGACTTTGCAAAATCTGCCCGTTGGGTCCGCCGCAGGTGTAAAGAGCAAGGGATTCGCCGCCGAGTTTTTTGATCGCTCGCGAAACATTCAATCCGCCGCCGCCCGGATCAAGCCGCGGCGAATGACAGCGGAGCTTTCGCTCGGAAACGACCTGACCGACCCTGGCGCTTTTATCAACTGTCGGATTCATCGTCAGTGTCACAATCATTCACAAAACCCTTTCTTTATCCCGGACTGAAATTCACTACGCAGTTTTTCCGATTGCGTGCTTTCACCCATTTTGCCGTGAAAGTTCCCTATGCTGCTCACCCTGTGCTGACATATGTCCCAACGCTGTAGACATTCGCCACGCCCAAGCCAAAATCTGATGGACGAATTCAAGACCGTATGTCCTCACCAATCAACTTTTTGTCGGACTTATAAGCTTTACTATGCTCGGTAAATCGCCGCTGAACCTTTTCCTTTGCCGACTTTAACGCTTTCAAACGCCATCAGGCATATGCGTTGCAACTATCATTCAATCAGGCAGGGACAATCAGGCAGGGAACATTGTGTTTGCAACAACGAAAGATGGCAACCTGAGAAAAGCGGGTTCGGCCATTTGCCGATTGAAGCGGAAAGGATCAGCGATGAAAGTATTAATGACAACCGACGGGACGGCGGAAACATTGGCTGCGTTGCGAACTGCCAGCCGCCTATTGAACAAGAAAGATCGCCAGGCAACCGTGTTGTGCGTCGCGCCAGAGTTTCATCCTCCGAAAGGCAAAGCGAGCAGCAAACAGCTTCGCGATGAATACCGGCGTCGAGTGCAACAGGAAATCAGGCAAATAGTCAAAACGGCTCAGGCCGCTTTGCGCGAAGAGGGAGTGGAAGCGGAAACGATCACCGAGTTTGGCTCTCCGGCTGAGGTCATAGCGCGGTTGTCGGATGGATACGATGTCACAGTGATCGGAGCCACTGGTCGCCGCGAACACAGCAGCTACGGGCTTGGCCCTGTGGCCAGCCGCATTGTTCAACATGCATACGGCACGATTCTGGCGATTCGCGGAGAATTTTCGGCCAACAGATTGAGGGTTTTGGTCGGCGTGGATGGTTCGCGCGCTTCGCAACGAGCGATTGAATCCCTGATCGCCAACTTCAATCTGGACGAAGCCGAAATCACTCTGATGCATGTGAAGGAAACTCCGTGGATACAGGTTGGATTGCAACGCGAATGGTTCGCTTATCCCGAAGACGCCGGCAACGCCGACGCAGCCAGAAACTGGAATCAGGATTTGCACGTCGAAGCCAACGAACTGATAGAAGAAGCGCGCGATCAATTCGCCGCTCTTCCAATCACCGTCGTCACCAACATCGCCGAGGGCAATCCGGGAACTGAAATGCTGGGTGAAGCGGATTTGGTTGAATATGACCTGATCGTCGTCGGCGCGACCGGGCAATCCGATGTCAAACACAATTTGCTCGGCAGCGTTTCGACCAAAATCGCATGGTACGCGCCATGTTCCGTGGCCGTCGTTCGCAAATCATAAACATTGAGAGGAGGAGGTAAGCCATGAATAAAATCACCAAAGATGATTTGAAATTGCTGGCGGAAAAACAACATGGGTTGTGCGCGTCGTTGTATATGCCGACGCATCGCGCTTTGCCTGAAACCAGACAAGACCCGATTCGATTCAAAAACCTACTGACGGAAACCGAACGACGATTGATTGAAGAAGGCATGCGTTCGTCGGAAGCAGCCGAGTTATTGCAACCCGCGCTGAAACTGCTTGATGACGGCGATTACTGGCGTCATCTGGCTGATGGATTGGCGGTTTTCATAACGCGCGACAAGTTCACACATTTCCGATTGCCGATGTCGTTTGACGAATTGGTTTCGGTCGGCGGGCGTTTTCATCTGAAACCGTTGTTGCAGATGTTCACTCACGAAAATCGTTTTTACATCCTGGCCATCAGCCAAAATCAGGCGAGATTGTTGGAAGGCACGCGTTTCAGCGTTGAGGAAGTGACAGTGGAAAATCTGCCCGAAGGTTTGAACGACGTGCTTGGTCAGTACGATTTCGAGAAACAGCTTCAGTTTCACACCAGCGCGCCAGCGGCTGGCGGCGGTCGGGCGGCAATGTTTCACGGTCACGGTCAGGGAGATAAATCCGAGAGAGAGAAAGTCACGCAGTATTTCCGCTGGATTGATTCGGCCATCTGCGAACAGTTGAAGGAAGAAAAAGCTCCGGTGATCTTTGCCGGTGTTGATCAACTGTTTCCGCTTTACCGCGAAGCGAACAGCTATCCGCAATTGCTCGATCAATACATTCCGGGCAATCCCGATTTGCTCGGCGGCAATCAATTGCATGAATCGGCCTGGGAAATTGTTCAGCCGGTTTTCAACCAATCCCGCACCAACGCGACGGCAAAATATTATTCGTTGGCCGGAACCGGTCTGACGGAAACGCGGCTGGAAGAAATTGTTCGGGCCGCTCATCACGGGCGAATCGAATCCCTGTTCGTCGCCTCAGGCCGGCAGTGTTGGGGACATTTCGATCCCGAAAACGATCACGTTCGATTGCACAACAAAGACAGAGCCAGCAGCGAAGATTTGCTTGATCTGGCAGCGTTGCAGACCATCGAAACCGGAGGAGAGGTTTTCATCGTCGAGCAGACCAAAGTGCCCGGCGGAGATTTGGCCGCCGCCGTATACCGTTATTAACTTACAAACAAAGGATGATGAAAATTATATTTGCGCTGAGCGCACTGTTGATTGTCGTTTTACTGACAGCGTTTTTTCTACGCAAAAAAGACGACGCGCAACTGGACGAAATAACTCTTAGTTTGCAAACGCCGCCGGGCGATGAAACTTTTTCAGAACAAATGGTCGCCGATTTGCCTGATCCTGCGCGCCGATATTTTCTGCGCGCGATTGAACCAGGCACGCCGCTGGCAAATTCCGTCAGTTTGAAAATGACCGGAACTTTCCGATTGAAACCAGACGGCGATTGGATGCCGATGACGGCGGATGAAACGCTGAACCTGCGCAAAGGATTCGTCTGGCGCGCAAAGATCGGAAGCGGTCTGATCAGTTTCAGCGGCGGCGATCATTACTTTGAGGGAACGGGACGAATGAAATTCCGAATGTGGGGAATCGTCCCCGTTGCCAGCGCAACCGGCCACGACACTGCTCGATCAAGCATCGGCAGATTCGTGGCTGAAGCTTTCTGGCTTCCTTCGGCGCTGCTGCCTCAACGCGGAGTGAAGTGGACAGTCATCAACGATGAACTGGCTCAAGCCACAGTGATTGTTGACGGCGAAACCGTCTCTGTCACTTTCAATGTTGCGTCCGATGGCCGATTGCGGCAAATCACGCTTTCGCGTTGGGGAGACAAGACAATTGACGGCAGTTACGGTTATGCTCCCTTCGGCGGTGAAATGACAGCCGAACGCAGATTCGGCGGATACACCATCCCTTCCGAACTGGGCGCTGGTTGGTGGTTCGGCACAGATCATTACGTCGAATTCTTCAGGGCGAAAATTGAAGACGCCGTTTTTGATCCGGGCCAGTGACACAAAACTGTTGAAGAATAAGATAACTTTTCCCGCGAATCACACAGATGACGCGAATAAGGAAGTGACTTTGCCAGTTTGCGAAACATTCATACTGTCGAACGATTGCTGCTGATCGAAAGCCTTCGCCAAATTATCCGCGTTCATTCCCGTCATCTGCGGGAAATATATTTTCTCGAACAGCATAGAGAGGGAATTTGACGACACAAACTCCATCAAAACACCACGGCCTATCCAGCGAAGAAGCCCGTAACAGATTGCTTCAACACGGGCCGAACTCATTGCCTGAAAAACCTCCGACGCCTTTGTATCGCCGCTTCCTGCGTCAATTTCAAAGCCCGCTGATTTACATTCTGCTGATCGCGCTGGTGGTGGACGCCGTCATCTGGTTTGTCGAAGGCGCAAGCGGTTTGCCGGTCGAATCAATCGCCATCGGAATCATACTGTTGCTGAACGCCGGTTTGGGCGTTTATCAGGAAAGCAAGTCCGAAGCCGCGCTGGCCAGGTTGAAGGAAATGACTACGCCATTGGTTTGGACAATGCGCGACGGCAAACTGAAACATCTTTCCATCAACGATCTGGTTCCGGGCGATCTGGTTCGCATCGAAGCCGGCGACAGAATTCCCGCCGATGGAAAATTGATTGACGCCGAAGGGGCATTGCTGGACGAATCCATTCTGACCGGCGAATCGGTTCCCATCGAAAAAGAGTCGGGTGAAGAAGTCTTCAGCGGAACTTTGCTGGTGCGAGGCAAAAGCCATCTGGAAGTCGCTCGCACTGGCCAGCAAAGCTCAATGGGGCGATTGGCGACGATGATCGGCGGAATCATCGCCGACAAAACCCCGCTCGAAAAACGGCTGGAACATTTCGGCGGACAGATTGCGCGGGCAGTGCTGGCGCTGGTGGTGTTGATTGCCGTGGGCGGATTGATGGTCGAAGGCGTCAGTCAAATCAGTCACGTGTTTTTGTTCGCCGTGGCGCTGGCCGTCGCAGCCGTGCCTGAAGGCCTGCCCGCCGTGTTGACGCTGACGCTGGCTTTGGGCGTTGAACGCATGACCAAAAGAAAAGCTGTAGTCAGGCGATTGAGCGCCGTCGAAGCGCTCGGCTCGGTGACTGTGATTGCAACCGACAAGACGGGCACGCTGACCGAAAACCGCATGTTCGTCAAAGACCTGGATAGTCCCGACACCGAACGCGCTTTGCGCGCAATGGCTATGGCCAACGACGCCGAAGAGGACAGCGGCGCAGGCGATCCGCTGGAACTGGCTTTGCTGGAATATGCGCACGGTCGCGGACTCGATCCGATTCGATTGCAAAACGATTTCCCTCGCCACAGCAGCTTGCCGTTCGACAGTTCTTACAAATTCATGCGCGTCACGGTCGCCGAAAACGGCAAGCTGTTCAGTTATCTGAAAGGCGCGCCCGAAGTGATTCTGCGTCGCAGCCGGATGTCCGCCGATGAACTGCGAAGCTGGGAAGAAAAAGCAGAAGCATACGCGCGCGACGGTTTTCGCGTGCTGGCTCTGGGCGGGAAAGAAGGCGAAGGCGACGAGGAAATAACTTTTCTTGGTTTGGTCATGCTGTGGGATCCGCCGCGCCCCGAAGTTCCCGACGCCATTCGCCGCGCGCAGGACGCCGGAATCCGCGTGGTGATGGTGACGGGCGATCATCCGGCGACGGCGTTGGCCGTGGCGCACGAAGTAGGCCTCAAAGCCAGTCGCGTTCTGACCGGCCTGGAACTGGAAACCATGCCGCCCGAAGCGTTGAAAGACGCGGTCAGGGAAACGAACATCTTTGCGCGAGTCGCGCCCGAACATAAACTGCGATTGGTCGAAGCCTTGAAGGAATGCGGCGAAATCGTGGCGATGACCGGCGATGGCGTTAACGATGCGCCCGCGCTGAAACGTTCGGACGTGGGCGTGGCGATGGGCGAACGCGGCAGCGACGTTTCGCGCGAAGTCGCCGATCTGGTTTTGATGGACGACAATTTCGCCACCATCGTTTCGGCCATCGAAGAAGGCCGTAACATTTACGAAAACATTCAGAAGTTCATTCGCTTTCTGTTTTCAACCAATCTGGCGGAAATCCTGATCGTCGTCGGAGGCGCATTCGGCGCGGTGATGATGGGATTGCGCGACGAAGCCGGAGCGATATGGCTGCCGTTGACCGCCGTTCAATTGCTGTGGGTCAACATCATCACCGATGGCCCTCCGGCGCTGGCTCTGAGTTTGGATCAAGACCCCGGCGTGATGCGCGAATCGCCGCGCGATCCGCAGGCTCCGTTGTTGGATCGAGAATCGCTGCATTTCATTCTGACCACCGGATTGATTAAAGGCGTCATCGGCGGCGCATTGCTGGTTCTGATGCCGATGATCGGTTTCACCCTGATGCAAACCCGCACTGGCGTCTTTTTGCACGCCACCATCGGACAATTGTTTTATGCGTATCCGGCGCGACGAATTAACGCTCCGCCGAAATTCAACAGCGCGCTGTTGATCGCCGTGATTCTGGGAATCATCCTGCAATTTCTGACTGTCCTGTTGCCAGGCCTGCGAACCTTGCTGGGATTGGAACCACTGACTCTGGAATTGTTGTCAATGGTTACAGCCGCTGTGCTGCTGACTTGGGGATCGGCTGAAGCTTACAGCCGCATCGCCTTTTTTTCAGGGCGTAACAACCGATGAGCGAATTCACCGAACAGAATCATCCGCCGTTGATCATTGAGCGAGCCGGGTTGCAAAGTCTGATTGATGCATTGGCCGGTCGCGGTTACTGCGTCGTTGCGCCCATCGTTCGCGACGGAGCGATTGTTTACGACGAATTGAATTCGATTGACGAACTGCCCTCAGGTTGGACTGACGAACAAGACGGCGGTTATTACCGGCTGAAGAAACGCGACGACAAAGCTCTGTTCGGTTACGCCGTCGGGCCGCATTCGTGGAAGCGATTTCTGCATCCGCCGAAATTGCGACTGTGGAAAGCCGAACAAACCGGCAAGGGTTTCGATGTCGCTTGCGACGAAGACAATCCGCCAAAGTACGCTTTTCTGGGCGTCCGCGCCTGCGAACTGCAAGCCATCGCAATTCAGGACAAAGTCTTTCTTGAAGGCGAACACGTTGATCCGGCCTATCAGAACCGGCGCAGTGATTGTTTCATCGTCGCCGTCAATTGCGGACAGGCGGGCGGAACCTGTTTTTGCGTTTCGATGAACGCGGGGCCGAAAGCGACGTTCGGATTCGATCTGGCGCTGACCGAAGTTCTGGAACCCGAACGGCATTATTTCGTCGTTGAAATCGGAACTGACACGGGCGCGAACATCATCAGCGAAATCGCCAATCGCGAAGCTGAAAATACAGAACTCGACAAGGCCGAACAGATCGTCGCACAAACCGCCGCGCAAATGGGGCGAACGATGGACACCGTTGGAATCAAGGAATTGCTTTACGGCAACCTGGAACATCAGCGATGGGATGACGTGGCTTCGCGATGTTTGAGCTGCGCCAACTGCACAATGGTTTGCCCGACCTGTTTCTGCACGACGGTGGAAGACACAACCGATCTGACCGGCGATCACGCCGAACGATGGCGGCGATGGGATTCATGCTTCACGCTGGATTTTTCATACGTTCACGGCGGCAGCGTGCGCGCTTCGACCAAATCGCGTTACCGCCAGTGGATGACTCACAAACTGGCGAGCTGGTTCGATCAATTCGGAACTTCCGGCTGCGTCGGCTGTGGACGTTGCATCACCTGGTGTCCGGTCGGAATTGACCTGACCGAAGAAGTTCGCGCGATTCGCGAATCAAACACGCACGACGAAAGGCAATGACAATGGAAACGCTGGAACCGTTGCTGGCCGAACATCCTTTTCTGGCTGAAATGAAAAAAGACCATCTGCAACTGTTGACCGGCTGCGCGTCGAACGTGCGATTTGACGCCGGGCAGTTGATTTTTCGCGAGGGCGAAGCGGCCAATCATTTTTACCTGCTCCGACACGGCAAAGTCGCGATTGAACTGCATTCACCCGAACGCGGAACCATCATCCTGCAAACTCTGGGCGAAGGCGATGTAGTTGGTTGGTCGTGGCTGGTCGCTCCGCACAAATGGGTTTACGACGCGCGCGCGATTGAAATGACCAGAGCCATCGCGCTTGACGGAGCCTGCCTGCGCAAAAAGTGCGAAGAGAATTCCGATCTTGGTTACGAATTGCTGAAACGATTTTCGCGCGTCATCGCCCAGCGATTGGAAGCCGCCAGATTGCAAATCATCAACATTCACGGGCCGTTAAATTGAAATTGAGCCGATGACCCAGGACTTCGCAGACCCAATGTTGCCGCAAGCGTACCGCGTGCTGAAAAACCGGCGCGAAACCGGCGACACATTCACGCTGGCGCTGGAACCGGCTGACGGCGGCGAAGTGATGAACTTTGCGCCCGGTCAATTCAACATGCTTTATCAATTCGGCGTGGGCGAAGTTCCGATTTCGATCAGCAGCGATCCGGCTGAGCGCAAACAATTGCTGCACACCATTCGCGCGGTCGGTTCGGTGACGAATGTGATGCGGCAACTGAAACGCGGAGACGTCATCGGCGTGCGCGGTCCTTTTGGAAGTTCGTGGCCGGTTGAACAGGCCGAAGGTAAAGATGTGGTGATTGTGGCCGGGGGGTTGGGAATGGCTCCGTTGCGTCCTGCGTGGTTGCGCCTGATGGCGAATCGAGAAGCTTACGGACGTATCGCGCTGATTTACGGAGCGCGCACTCCGCAGGATTTGCTTTACCTGCCGAAGTTGAGGGAATGGCAAAAACGCTCCGATCTGAAAATTGAAATCACGGTTGACGTGGCGACTGGCGATTGGCGCGACAACGTCGGAGTCGTCACCACGCTGATTCCCAAAACGAAATTCGATCCGCCGCAAACGACTGCGATGATGTGCGGCCCTGAAGCGATGATGCGCTTTGTCACTTTGGAACTGATGAAGCGCGGCGTGGCGGCCAAAGACATTTTTCTATCGCTGGAACGAAACATGAAATGCGCCGTCGGGTTTTGCGGTCATTGCCAATTCGGCCCGCATTTCGTTTGCAAAGACGGAGCGGTCATCAGCTTCGACCGCATTCGATCTTTCTTTTCCGTGCGAGAGATATAGATCAGAAAAATCTCTTCCACAAAGGCACACTAAGAGCCACGAAGAAAAACAAAACAGATTCATCGGAACCATTCTTCCCATCTTCGTGAAACTTCGTGTGGCTTCGTGGGAAAAATCTCTTCTTGAGATTCGTGTGATAATGAAGAAACGACGAAAACCAAAACTCGCCGTCTGGAAATTCGCTTCGTGCGATGGTTGCCAGTTGAGCCTGCTGGATTGCGAAGACGAATTGCTGGCCGTTGCCGGTGAAATCGAGATTGCCTACTTCGTCGAAGCTTCGCGCGCAGTGGTCAAAGGGCCTTATGATCTGTCGCTGGTCGAAGGTTCGATCACCACGCCGCACGACGCCGAACGCATTCAGCAGGTTCGGCGCGCGTCGAAGCATCTGATCACCATCGGCGCTTGCGCGACGGCGGGCGGCATTCAGGCGCTCAGAAATTTTTGCGATGTCAACGAATTCATCTCAGCCGTTTACGCGCGACCGGATTTCATCAGCACGCTCGACCGGTCAACGCCGATTGCCGATCACGTCAAAGTTGATTTTGAATTGCGCGGATGCCCGATCAACAAACACCAACTGATAGAAGTTCTGAGCGCCTTTCTGAATCAGCGCAAACCCGTCACTCCGTCGCACAGCGTCTGCGTCGAATGCAAATTGCGCGGAACAGTTTGCGTCACGGTCGCGCGCGGAACGCCCTGTCTGGGTCCGGTCACGCACGCCGGTTGCGGAGCAATCTGTCCGGCCTATGATCGCGGTTGTTACGGATGTTTTGGCCCAATGGAAACTCCGAACACCGAATCATTGACCGGGCGGCTGGTTCAGCTTGGGATGAGCCGTCAGGATGTGACGCGCGTTTACCGCAGCTTCAACGCCGAAGCCGAAGCATTCCGCAGCGAAAGTGAAAAGCATGAGCAGCAAAACGATCAAAGTTGATTATCTGGCGCGCGTCGAAGGCGAGGGCGCGCTTTACGTCAAAATCAAAGACGACCGCGTCGCCGACGTAAAGCTGAAAATCTTCGAGCCGCCGCGATTCTTCGAAGCTTTTCTGCGCGGTCGCAGCTTCGCCGAAGTTTCAGACATAGTCGCGCGCATCTGCGGCATCTGCCCCGTCGCTTATCAAATGAGCGCGGTTCATGCTTTCGAGAACGCGTTCGGAATCAATGTTGACGGGCAATTGCGCGCGCTTCGCCGATTGCTGTATTGCGGAGAATGGATCGAAAGCCACACGCTGCACATTTTCATGCTGCACGCGCCGGATTTTCTGGGCTACGACGACGCAATCAAAATGGCGAAAGATCATCGCGAGATCGTCGAACGCGGATTGCAATTGAAAAAGACCGGCAATCAAATTGTCTCGCTTCTGGGCGGCAGAGAAATTCATCCGATCAACGTTCGCGTCGGAGGCTTTTACAAGCTTCCGGCCAAACGCGACCTGGCTGAACTTCGCGAACGATTGTTGCGCGCTCGCGACGAAGCGATTGAAACCGTTCGCTGGACGGCGAAACTTCCCTTCCCTGAATTCCAGATGGATTACGAATTCGTCGCGCTTCGCCACGCTGATGAATATCCCTTCAACGAAGGCCGTCTGGTTTCAAACAAAGGTCTGGACATCGCCGCGCACGAATTTGAAGATCGTTTCACCGAACATCACATCGAACATTCCAACGCTCTGCATTGTTCGCTGAATGATCGCGGAGCTTATTTCGTCGGGCCAATGGCTCGTTACAATCTGAACTTCGACAAACTTTCGCCGCTGACGCAACAAACCGCCAGCGAAACCGGATTCGGCGAAAGCTGCCACAATCCGTTTCAAAGCATTGTCATTCGCAGCCTGGAAGTCCTCTACGCTTTCGACGAAGCCGTTCGCATCATTGACGAATACGAACCGCCGGATCAGGCGGCGATTGAAATCACTCCGCGCGCTTCAATTGGATTCGCCGCAACCGAAGCCCCGCGCGGAACGCTTTACCATCGTTACGAAATTGACGACAGCGGTTTGATCGTCAGCGCCAAAATCGTTCCGCCGACTTCGCAGAATCAGAAAACCATCGAAGACGATCTGCGCAACTTCATTCCGTCGCGCGTCAACCTGCCGAAGGAAGAACTGACCTGGCAATGCGAACAGGCAATTCGCAATTACGATCCGTGCATTTCGTGCGCGACGCATTTTCTGCGGCTGGAAATCGAGCGCGAGTAATCGGAGTTTAGGATTTAGGCAAGACGATAATTTCAACGCAAAGGCGCAAAGATTCAAAGACGCTGTGATGGTCTTGGTGAAGATGATGATTCATGTTGTCACAAGAAGATGATGATTCATGTTGTCACAAGCTGTTATTACCGAAATTGCTTTGCGCCTTTGCCACTTGGCGTCTTTGCGTTATGTCAACGATCTTCAAGTGTTAACAAATGTCAGCCCTGAAACCCATGCTCATTATCGGTATCGGCAACGAATACCGCAGCGACGACGGCGCGGGCTTGATCGCAGCCCGACGGTTGCGAACGAAACCGGGCGGCGAGATTGAAGTGTTGGAATTGAGCGGCGAAGGCACGACGTTGATGGAAGCCTGGAAAAATGCTGACACTGTAATTCTGATTGACGCGGTGCGATCTGGCGCTACAGCCGGAAGTATTCATCGAATCGAAGCTCACGCCCGGCCTTTGCCGCAAAGCATCTTTCATTACTCCTCGCATTCGTTCGGATTGGCCGAAGCCGTCGAATTGTCTCGCGCTCTGAACAGGCTGCCTCGCCGCCTGATCGTTTACGGCATCGAAGGAAAAACTTTTGAAGCTGGCGCTGGACTGTCCGAAGAAGTCGAAAGAGCGATTGTCGCCATCGAAGATAAAATTCTTGCTGAGATTCCTCTGCCGCAATCCGACCTTGAAATGCCTGAAGCCGGTGGGCACAATCCCGCCGATGCTCAACATAATTGAAGCCGTAGTTTTGCAATGAACGTCTCTTTCGTTGGAAGCAATCCTTATCCAAACTCGTTGTGAACAAATTGCACCTGAACTTTGCGCCCGGAAGTTTTGGATTTCTGAAAATGCGCAATCGTGCAACAGATTCTTAAACCGATAACCGACCCCACGGTAAGTAGGAGATTAAATGAAAGCGCCAGTTCGAATAACCACCTCTTTGTTGTTTTTCGCCGTCCTTTGTTCGGCATTCTTCGTTTCTGCAAACCTGTTATCCGGCGAATCTGTTTCCGGCAAAGCCGTGGCGCAGCAAAGCCCTGCGACTTCCGCCGAAGGAGCTGAGCTTTACAATCAGCGTTGCGCGATTTGCCACGACAATCCTGTTGATCGCGTTCCGCCGCTGTTTCTGATTCGCAGACGTTCGGCGGAAGATGTCATTCAGACGTTGACTGACGGTTCGATGAAACAACAGGCGAAAGGTTTAAGCGCGGATCAGATTCGCGCTCTGGCGATTCACCTGACCGGTAAACAACCCGGCCCGCCGATTGACTTCGATTCAGAAACCAATCGCTGCACAGGCGCTACGCCGCCGATCAATCTGAACGCTCCGCAATGGAACGGGTGGGGACTCGATCTGGACAACTCGCGCTTTCAACCGAAACCCGGAATCAAAGCCGAAGACGTTCCGCGATTGAAAGTTAAATGGGCTTGGGCGCATCCGGGGCCGATGGCCACGGGACAACCGACGATCATCGGCGACCGCCTTTACCTGACAATCGAAGCGGGAATGATAGTTAGCCTGAACGCTCAAACCGGTTGCACATATTGGACGATGAAACCGGGCGCGGCGGTTCGCGCGGCAGTCAGCGTGGGCAAATTGCCGGGCGGTAGCAAAGCAAAATTCGCGCTTTATTTCGGCGACGAAAAATCAAACATTCAGGCTGTGGACGCCGAAACCGGCAAGCTGTTGTGGAAGACGAAAATCGAAGATCATTTTCTGTCGCGAATCACCGGAGCGCCCGTGCTTTATCGAAACCGTCTGTATGTGCCGGTTTCATCTTTTGAAGAAACCGCTGGGCGCGACAACAAATATGAATGCTGCACTTTTCGCGGCAGTCTGGTTGCGCTGGACGCTTACACAGGCAAGGTCATCTGGAAATCCTACACCGTTCAGGACGAACCCAAACCGTTCAAAAAGAATTCAGCCGGAACTCAGATGTACGGCCCAGCCGGAGGCGCAATCTGGTCTGCTCCGACCTTGGACCTGAAACGCAAATTGATTTACGTCGGCACAGGCAATTCGTACACGGACATTGATTCGGCGCACACCGACGCCATAGTCGCTTTCGATATGGTCACAGGCAAAATCAAATGGGCGAATCAGGTTACTCCGAAAGACAATTTTCTGGTCGGATGCCGACAACCCGGTGTAGGCAATTGCCCCGAAAAAGGAGGCCCCGATTACGATTTCGGCAGTTCGCCCGTGTTGCGAACTTTACCAAACGGCAAGCAGATACTTTTGGGCGGACAGAAATCGGGCGTGATGTGGGCTTTCGACCCTGACAATAACGGCAAGGTTTTGTGGCAAGCGAAGATCGGAAGCGGCGGCGCGTTGGGCGGCATCGAATGGGGATTCGCAGCCGATGCGGAAAACGTTTACGTCCCGGTAGCCGATCCACTCGGAAGCGCTGCTCGCAAACCCGGCATCACTGCTTTGAAAATCGCCAACGGAGAACAACTCTGGCACGTTCCCGCGCCCAAAGCTCAATGCAGTTGGGGAACCGCTCGCTGTCTCAACTCTCAATCGGCAGCGGCGACAGTCATACCCGGAGCGGTCTTTTCCGGAACCGCCGACGGCCACTTGCGAGCTTATTCAACAAAAGATGGAACGATCCTTTGGGATTACGACACCGCAGCGCCAATCAAAACCGTTAACGCGGGAATAACCAAAGGCGGTACGTTGGACGGCGGCGGGCCAACTGTAGCCAATGGCATTCTTTATACAAATTCCGGTTACGGACGCCTGATAGGTTACCCTGGCAATTTGTTACTGGCTTTTACTGTGGATGGGGAATAAGGAATAGCTGAAGTAAGATTCGATAGCCGCAAAGCAAGCATCAGATAGTGACTCCGTGCTTGAGCGTGTAGAAATGCTGTACAGGAAGCGGTAGCGACCTGGTTGTTTAGTAATGTCCGCATCCCAAAGCCACCGGGTCGCTACCGCTCACCGTACCGTACTTCAATTCGCTCAAGCTTCATTTAACAGTTGAGCGGCTATGCCGCCTGATGTGCGGAAGGCCTATTGCCTTCCGTGAATTGCGTCTCGTCAGATCGGGACTATGCCCCGGCGGGCGCAGCCCGGTGTTTCTGCGCTGAACCTTGCGACAAGTCAGAGACTTGTCGCACATCGGACGGCAGAGCCGCAAAGTCCTCTTGTAATCTTCACTGCCTGAACATCAATAGCTTTCTGAATCGAGGCATCCTATGACACATGCATTTGAGTGGTTACCTTCGCCGTACCGATGGGCATTGCTCGTCGTACTTATTGCCGGAACTGTTATTCTCGCAGCCAGGCTGACCAGTCAGGGCAAACCGCTGATAACACCGGCTGCGCCGAATGGCATTCTGTCTTATGAGTTTGCCTGGAACCAAGCTAAGGCCGAGTCAATTCTGGATTCGTGGAAGTTACTGAAAGAAACAGCCAGATGGCAGTTGTTACTCGATTTCGCTTTTCTGGTTTTCTACCCGCTGGCGATTTCGCTGGCATGCGCGATGCTGGCGGATTCGCCGAATAACAAAATGGCTGTCGTAGGTATATTCATTTCCTGGGCTGTGCTTGCCTCCGGTTTGTTGGACGCTGCGGAAAACCTCGCGCTTCTGCGAATGCTGGATCACGGAGCCAGCGATGTTCTCGCTCGGTTGGCGGCATTCTGCGCCGGAGTGAAGTTCACGCTTGTTTTTTCCGGCCTGGGTTATGTCGTGTTGCAGGGGTTAGCCGTGTTAATCGGCAAAATGAAATAACAACATTGTTCAGAATTCACGCTTCAGCGCGCAGAGATTGCAACCACGCTGAAGCGTGAACTCTGAGCTTTAACCCGGAGATGAGTTATGTTTTCAGAACCTGAGCTTGCATACCTGAAATCGCAGCCTCTGGCCAGAATAGCTACTGTGTCGGATCAATCGCAGCCTGATGTAGCTCCGGTAGTCTACGAATTCGACGGAGAGCATTTTTACATCGGCGGAAAAGAGCAAACCAAAACCAACAAGTACAAGAACGTGCTTGCGGGTAACGTCAAAGTAGCTCTGGTAATTGACGACCTGGAATCCGTTCATCCATGGAAACCACGCGGAATCAAGTTATACGGAACCGCCGAGATAATCGAACGAGAAGGCAGATTGGGAAAAGGAGAGTACCTGAAGATAAAACCCGTCAGGTATTGGAGCTGGGGCATCGAACGGCCTGTGTTTGAAAACGGTCAGATAGTTATGAAAAAGGAAAGGCTTGAATAAGACATAACCGGTATTGATGTGTATCCTTCCATCATATTGGGGAGCACAATCGCCTGAGCACTGTGCGTCGTTGACGATTGAAGCGATGAATTGTTTGATGACCGCGTAACAGGTCAATCCAAAATATCCAGGCAACCGCCTCGGTTTACATGCAACGAGTTTTCAACGAGCATATACGTAATAAATCAATAAACCGGATGGCTGATGAATATGACTCGTGAAAACTTATTGTCTTTCTCACCACAATTATTGACCTTGCTATTGGTATGCTTCCTATTGCCTTCGATAGCGTGCGGTTCTCGCAATGCGCCTTCGCAGCAGGCAGAGCAAGAAGAGGAAGCAGAATCGCGCACTGAGTTCACAGCACGCATTGAAAACTTTTTCGAGTACGAGCCGCTGAAAGCGGGCAAACCCAGTCAGTTTCTGATTCACCTTACGGATTTGTCTGATGGTTCGCCAGTGGAAAAGGCCGAGGTCACATTGCTGGCCCGTCCTAAAGACAGCGCGACAGAGTCCGTTCGAGTTAAGGCGCGCGTCGGCAAAGTCACAGGCATTTATGTCGCCGATCTGAATATTGCCAAGGCGGGCAAATATGACATCGAGTTTCGTGTCAAAAATATGAATCTCGATGAACGCATGCCGCTCACGGATTTCAAGGTTGAATAATCCTGCCAACGAACCAAACACATGAATATTTCTGTAGATGAAAAACTCGCAAATGAATTAAACACGATTCGCGCGTTGCCGCGTGGTCGGTTGCTTTTGCTCGGACTGGCTGTGTTGCTAATCATCAGCTTGTTGGTCTGGCGATTCCTGCCGCGTGCGACCATGCCGGAAGCCACTCCCGTGGGAAGAACTGAAAATCCGACCGGTACGGTCAGGTTTTTGATGGAGCAGCAATGGCTGGTACGGATGAAGCTGGCGTTGGTCGAGCCGCAAAACGTGGCGCGCCAACTCACTTCGGTCGGGCGAGTAATTCCGGCGGCGAACGATCAGGCGCACGTCGCGTCGCCTGTCAGCGGCGTGTTGACAGGCAATCTGCCGCGCGTCGGTCAGCGTGTGACGAAAGGTCAATTGATCGTCGTGTTGAAACAGACGGCGACTTCGGCTGAACAGGCACAGGTGCGCGCTTCTGTCGCACAGGTGCAGTCGCAAAATGCGCAGGCGGCAATTGAAAACGCGCGGCTCGAAGCCGAGCGCCGATCCGCGGACGGAGAGGTCAAAGAAGCAAAAGTAAGATTCGACCTGGCTCAGAAAGAGTACGACCGAACAAGGCGTTTGCACGAACAGGGAATCATCGCCTTGCAGGATTTGCAGCGTGCTGAAGCTGATTGCGAAGCGACCGAGGCTTCCTGGCAAGCTGCCAGCGAACGCCGCGCTGCGTTGAACGAAGCCAGGCTCTTGGCGCTTGGACAAACAGACATCAGTGCCGTGAACACGAATTACGAAGTCCGCGCCCCAATCAGCGGTTATGTAACCAAGCTCAACAAGTCGCTCGGCGAACAGGTCACGCCGGGTGATGAGATCGTTGAAATCACCAACCTTGAAACCGTCTGGATTGAAGCGCCGATTCCCGAACGCGATCTGGCGCAATTGCAAAAAGGCATCGCCGCGCGCTTCACCACCGTCGCCTTTCCCGACGAAGAATTTCAGGGCAAGGTCGTGGACATCAGCCCGATAGTTGACGAGCACAACCGCGCGGCGAAAGTCATCTTCCAGTTGCCGAATCGCGGTCAACGCTTGCGCATCGGGATGCAGGCCAACGTGCGGCTCGACACGGATGAACGGCTCGCGGCCATGCTGATCCCGAAAGAAGCCGTGTTAGAACACGAAGGCAAAAAGATAGTTTACGTGCTGCTTTCTGGCGAAGAATTTCAGCGCCGTGAGGTTGTGTTGGGCGACGAGTTCGGCGGCAAAGTCGCTGTGTTGAAAGGACTGATGGAAGGCGAGCGCGTCGTAACACAAGGCGCTTATCAACTCAAACTCCAGGAACTACGTCCAGCCGAAGCGGGCGCGCACACGCACGAAACATAAATGCTTAATCACATCATTCAATGGTCTTTGCGCAACCGACTGTTGGTCGTGATTGCGTCAACCGTCCTGCTTGTTTATGGGTGTATCGTGGCCTTTCGTGCGCCAGTGGATGTCTTCCCAGATTTGACCGCGCCAACGGTGACGATACTGACCGAATCGCACGGACTCGCGCCTGAAGAGGTCGAATCACTTGTCACGCTGCCGATTGAATACGCTGTCAACGGTTCTGCCGGAGTGCGCCGGGTGCGGTCGAATTCGGCGCTAGGCATCTCAATCGTCTTTGTCGAGTTCGAACTCGGCACGGATATTTATCGCGCGCGACAACTCGTCACCGAAAAGCTGCAGCAAGCGCGCCTGCCAGCGGGCATTCAGCCTCCCGTGCTGGGGCCGATTTCATCCACAATGGGCGAGATCATGTTGATCTCGATCAAAAGCGAGAAGACCTCGCCAATGGATTTGCGCAGTCTGGCCGATTGGGTCGTCCGCCCGCGTCTGTTAGGGTTGGCGGGCATTTCGCAGGTGATGATCATCGGCGGCGAAGTGAAGCAATATCAAGTGCTGGTTGATCCGACGAAGTTGATTGATTATGACCTGACGCTTAAACAGGTTGCCGATGCAGTGCGGGCGGCGAATACCAATGCCGGCGGGGGTTTTCTGGAAAGCCCAACTGAGGAATCTGTCATTCGCGGCAGAGGACGCATCCATTCGGTTGATGAACTGGCCGAATCGGTCATCACCGTGCGCACAAACCGTCCCGTTCTGATCAAAGATGTGGCAACAGTGAAACTTGGCCCGCAAATCAAGCGCGGCGACGGCAGTTTTAATATGCAGCCTGCCGTTGTCGCGACGATTCAGAAACAACCCAACGCCAACACTCTAGAATTAACACAAAAAATCGAAACGACGCTTGCCGAATTGAAATCCGCGTTGCCGCCCGACGTGCAGATTGACACCAAAGCTTTTCAACAGGCCGATTTCATTCGCCGCGCCATCGGCAATGTACAAAGCGCATTGGTGGAGGGCGGCATTCTTGTGATCGTGGTGCTGTTTCTGTTCCTGATGAACTTCCGCACCACGTTCATCAGCCTGACGGCGATTCCGCTTTCGCTGTTGACGGCGATTCTGGCGATGGAATACTTCGGCATCACGTTGAACACGATGACGCTGGGCGGGCTGGCGATTGCGATTGGCGAATTGGTTGACGACGCGATTGTGGATGTCGAAAACGTCTTTCGCCGTCTGAAACAAAACGCGCAAGCCGCCGTGCCGCAATCGGCGCTGACGGTAATCTTCAAAGCCTCAAGCGAAATCCGCAGCTCGATTGTTTTCGCCACGTTGATTGTTGTGTTGGTGTTTGTGCCGCTGCTGGCATTGGCCGGATTCGAGGGGCGAATGTTCGCGCCGCTCGCGTTCGCTTACATCGTTTCCATCGCGGCTTCGCTGGTGGTCGCGCTGACGGTGACGCCTGCGCTTTGTTATTACCTGCTGCCCAACGCACAGTTCATCAAAGACGAACGGGATTCGCGGTTGGTGGCGTGGTTGAAGCGACATTACGCGCACATACTCAACTGGACGTTACGCCATCCGTATAAAATCATCGCGGCTTCGGCGACGATGTTGCTCCTCGCCGTCTCAGTCGTGCCATTGATGGGGCGCGAATTCCTGCCGCCTTTCAACGAAGGCACGCTCAACATCAACGCTCTGCTGCCGCCAGGCACATCGCTACGCGAATCAAACCGGATCGGCACAATCATCGAAAGCTCAATCCATGAATCGTCGGAAGTTCTCAGCACCACTCGCCGCACAGGACGCGCCGAACTTGACGAACACGCCGCAGGCGTCAACGCCAGCGAAATCGAAGTCGTGTTGAAAGAAGACGGACGCCGCCACACCGAAGTGATGCAGGAAGTCCGCGAACATCTGGCGCGAATTCCCGGCGTCGAAGCCGAAGTCGGACAGCCCATCTCGCACCGCATTGACCATCTGCTGTCAGGCACGCGCGCACAGATTGCGATCAAAGTTTTCGGTCCCGACCTCGCCACCTTGCGCACCAAAGCCGGAGAGGTTCGGGCGGCAATGGAGAACGTGCCCGGTGTGGTTGACCTGCTGGTCGAACCTCAAGTCGGCGTGCCGCAGGTGCAGGTTAATCTCAACCGTCGCGCTGCCGCAGCCGTCGGGCTGAGCGCTGAAGATGTAGCTGAAACAGTCGAACTGGCCTTTGCGGGCGAAGTCGTTTCGCAAGTATTGGAAGAACAGAAAACGTTCAACGTGATCGTCCGCTTTGATGATTCGGCCCGGCAATCGGTCGAAACCATCAGTCGCACATTCATTGATACGCCGAGCGGCGCGAAAGTGCCGCTGGCGCAGGTGGCCGAAGTCCGCAGCGACCAAGGACCGAACACCATCAACCGTGAAAACGTCCAGCGCCGCATCATCGTGCAGGCCAACGTATCTGGCCGTGACCTGGGCAGCGTGATTACAGATGTGCGCGCCGCCATCAACCGGAACGTTTCCTTACCGCAGGGGTATTACATCCAATACGGCGGTCAGTTTGAAGCGCAAGAGAAAGCCTCGCGGCAAATCACATTACTATCTCTAGTCGCCATTGCCGGAATCTTTTTGCTGCTTTACCTGGCGTTCAGGTCAACCGGATCAGCCGTGCGCTCGGCCTTGCTGGTGATGGCGAATCTGCCGCTGGCGCTGATCGGCGGCGTGGTGATGGTCTTTCTGTCTGGAGGCACGCTCTCAATTGCGTCGCTGATCGGCTTTATCACGCTTTTCGGCATCGCCACTCGCAACGGCATCATGCTCATCAGCCATTACCACCACCTGATGCAGGAAGAAGGCGTCAGCTTCCGCGACGCCATCGCGCAAGGTTCGCTCGAACGCTTAAGCCCGATTTTGATGACGGCGCTGGTAACGGGCGTGGGATTGATTCCGCTCGCGCTTGGCGCAGGCGAACCGGGCCGCGAGATTCAACAGCCGATGGCCGTGGTCATCCTGGGCGGAATCGTGACATCAACTTTTCTGAATATGATCGTGATTCCGGCGCTCTACTTGAAATATGGCAGGGCTGAAATTCCTGCCAGCAGTGGCGATTTTGCCTCCAACCGTGAAGCGTCCACCGCTTGATGTGAGAGAAAGCCGGCATTGTCATTACTGGGCGAGCGAGGATTCCTGTTCCAGCAGAACTCCTTTTTCCAGATGGCAGACTCTGGATGCGAAGCTGGCGGCGTGCGGGTCGTGAGTGACCATCACTACCGTCTTGCCGTAATCGCGATTGAGTTTTTCCAGCAAGGTCAGTGCTTCCTGCGCCGAAGCGGCGTCCAAATTGCCGGTCGGTTCATCGGCCAGAATCAGATCGGGGTCGGTGACGATGGCGCGGGCGATGGCTACGCGTTGTTCCTGTCCGCCGGAAAGCTGGCGCGGCAGATGTTTGACGCGGTCGCCCAATCCCACCAGATTCAGCGCCGTCATCGCGTGTTCGATTCTTTCCTTCTTTTTCAAATTGGTCAGCTTCAAAGGCAGTTCGACGTTTTCCAGCGCGCTCATAACCGGAATCAGGTTGAAGGATTGAAAGATGAATCCGATGTGCCGGTTGCGCCAATGCGCGATCTCGCGGTCGCCCAAATCTCGCAGAGATTGATCGAGCACGACAATCTCGCCGCTGGTTGGGCGATCCATGGCGGCGATCAAATGCAGCAGAGTGGATTTGCCGGAACCAGACGGCCCCATCAGCGCGATGAATTCGCCTTTGTTGATGCTGATGTCCACGTCTTTCAGGGCGACGACGTGGAATTCGTCGCGAATGAATTCTTTGGTCAGTTGCCGTGTTTTGATGACTGCTTCGGTCATTTCGCGTTCTCCTTTTGACGAACTTTCTGTCCGTCCTTCAAATCCGCCGGAGGATTGACGATCAAATCTTCGCCGCCGATCAATCCGTTTGAAATTGTCGCCTGCTGGTCGGAAGTTCCAGCCAATTGCACCTGACGGCGAACGGCTGTTCCTTCGACAACAATGAAAACGCCGCCGTCGCGAACTGCGGAACTCGGAACGGTGATCAGCGGTTTTGCCGACACCGCCGAGTCAGATTTCGCCGATTCGTTTGAGGTGAATGCGACGGTCGCATTCATTTCCGGGCGCAAGTATTCGTCCGGGTTCAGGACTTTGACTTTCACCTGCACGGTCGCTTTCTGGCGATTGGCTTCGGGTGAAATCTCTTCGATTTTGCCCTGATATTTACGGTCGCGATAAGCGTCTGTGGTGACGACGGCGGGTTGTCGCGGGCCAAGTTTTGCGAAATCGTTCTGGTTGATGTCCAGTTCGACTTGCAGATCGTTCAGGTCGGCCATCGAAACCACGTAACCTTTCGCTCCGCCAGCGCTGGCGAAACTGGTGGTGACGAATTCGCCGCGTTCGACGTTGCGTTCCAGAATGACGCCGGAAATCGGCGCGTTGATGACCGTGTTATCCAGTTGAGTTTGCGCAAAGGCCAGCGAGCCTTCGGCCTGACGGACGCGAGCGCGCAT
>CAYRQB010000057.1:12627-23077 GCA_964426025.1 uncultured Heliomicrobium sp. | reverse complement strand
AGTCTCTCGGAAAGGCAGAGCCTTTCCGCACATCGGGCGGCAAAGCCGCAAGAATAAAGGTTGAATTGACCTGAGTGCATTTGATTCTCAAAGACCATGAGGCGTTGATCGTTTTCAGCAACTGCGGCCTTTCAAAAGGCCATTACCCACAAAGGCCAATGAAAAAAAGCTTCTGTCAAAGCCTGATCTGTTTCGCCGCGATTCTGTTCTCGCTCGGTTTCAGTGTTATTTCGCCGACGGGCAGCATCACCGGCGCGATCAAAGACCCGGCGGGCGCGCCTTTTCCGGGCGTTCAATTGACTTTGATCAACGTCGCGACAGGAGCCAAACGAACAGCCGTTTCGGATTCAATCGGCGGGTTTCAGTTCCGGCAATTGGAACCCGCGCTTTGGACTCTGACCGCCGAAGCGACGGGTTGTAAACGCGTTTCGATGCCCGTTCTGGTTCAGGTGGATCAGGTGACAGCGGTTCAAGTCGCCATGCAGTTGGGCAAATTGACCGAAGCGGTGGAAATCGCAGACGCCGTTACTCCCCTGCTTGAACGCGGCAAATCCACATTGAGCGCAATCAAGGACGACCGAATGATCAGCGGTTTGCCGCTCAATGGTCGCCAGTTCCTGGACCTGGCTTTGCTGACGCCCGGCGTCATTCCCGCAGCGCCCGGCGCTCAGGGAAATGGTTTCAATTCGGCAGGCGCGCGTTCGCAATCGAATGTTTACCTGCTGGACGGAATCAGCAATCAGGACACTCAACAAAACGACGCGCTGAACCAGTTCCGCATCACCGACGCGGTTCAGGAATTCGCCGTGCAAACCAGCGTGCCCACTGCTGAATTCGGACGCGGCAGCGGCGGGCAGGTCAACATCGTCACCAAAACCGGATCGAATGAATTTCACGGTTCGGCCTTTGAATTCCTTCGCAACACGCGATTGAACGCCGCGGATTTTTTCATCAACAAACTCGGCGGGCAGAAAAGCGTTCTGAACCGCAACCAATTCGGAGCGACGCTGGGCGGACCGGTGATTCCCGACCGAACTTTCTTCTTCGTTTCTTACGAAGGTTTTCGTCAAACGGCTCCGGTTGTTCGCTCGACGCGCGTTCCCACCGAAGCCGAACGCGCGACAGTGACTGACATCATCTCAAAACGGCTGCTGGATTATTGGCCGCTTCCGAATGCGTCTGGAACGATCAACTACATCGCCAACGTGCGAAACGAAGACGACGACGACACAGGATTGTTGCGCATTGATCAACGACTCGGCTCGCGAGGCTGGCTTTCAGGCCGTTGGACGGAATATCGAGGATCGAGCTTCGTCGCCGGAACCACGCCGCTGACCGGCGGCAATCAGGGCGAACCGCTGCAACGTTCCGTCATGCTCGGCGAAACGCACGTTTTTTCGTCGCGCTTTCTGAACGAGTTTCGATTTGGTTATTCGCGCAACAGACAAGAACGCCAGGTGCAGGATTTCGGTTTGAACGCGGCGACGATTTTCACAGACGCCAGCGGCAAAGCTTTGCCGGGCGCGATTGACGCGGTTGCAGACCCGCTCAATTCCGGTTTGCCGACAATCACCATTGCGGGCGGATACGCCGGACTGGGAACGAACGCGAACTTCCCGCAAGGCCGCGTGTCATCCACCGCCGAACTGTTCGACAACATGTCGTTGAGCGCCCCGTTCGGCTCAACGCGTCACAACTGGCGCTGGGGATTCCACATTCGCCGCGAAGATTTGCGCCGTTACCTGAATCGAGCTTCGCGCGGCGCATTCAACTTCGCCAACTTCGCGGACTTCGCGCGCGGACAGGTCAACAGCTCAAACATCCGAACCGGCAGCACGCTGGCTTACTGGCGGCGTTATCCGTGGGACGCTTACTGGCAGGACGAATTCAGAGTCCGCGAAAATCTGACGCTGAACTTCGGCATTCGTTACGAATATCCGTCGGCGGTGAAAGAGATTCGCGGCCACGCGACGAACTTCGTTCCCGGCGTCGGCCCGATGCTGGCGGGCAGCAACCAGATTCTGAATATTGACCCGGCGTTGAAAGGCCAATCGGCGATAGGTTTTCGGACTGCTGATTTCACGCTTCCCGAATCCGGGGTTTATTCGGACAAGAACAACTTCGCGCCGATGATCGGATTCGCTTACTCGCCGCGAATTGGTGACAGGCTTTTTGGCGCGAACCGCACGGTCATTCGCGGAGGATTCCGCATCGCTTACGACGATCTGTTCAACAACGTGCCGTCAGGCATGGCGCTTGGCCCTCCTTTCAACCTGCAAGTCACACAAACGGCGAACGTCACTCAGCCGGGAAAATTCAGATGGGCAATCGGCTTTGATCAAAACGTTCCGCTGATTTCCAACTTCGGCAGACAAGGGCCGGGAACGCCGACCGTTGGCGTGCTGAGTTTTCAGGGAATTGATCCAGACCTGCGTAGCGCTTACCTGTATCAATACAATCTGGGAATTCAACGGCAACTGAGCGATGCGTTTTTCGTCGAGGCAAATTATCAGGGCAGTTCAGGCCGTCGTTTGGGAATGTTCGTTGACGTGAATCAGCCATCGGTGATCGTTCGCGATCCGTCGCGGCGAGGCCCTGTCGCGCCCAACGAACAAGTGTTTCCTTACCCCAGCTTCGGCAACGCGCAGGTCGCCAAATCAATTGGCAATTCAAATTACAACGGGCTGGTGATGACGGCAAAGTACAGGAATCGTCGCGGCGTTTTCATCGAATCGCATTACACCTTCGGCAAATCGCTCGATTACAACTCCTCTTACTTCGGATCGAACAATCCGCCGGGCGAAACCGCTGCTCCGGCGGACGCGCGCAATATACGATTGGAACACGGCCCATCGGCTTTCGACATTCGGCATCGTTTCAATCTGGTTTACGTGATTGATTTGCCGGTCGGCCCCGGACACAAACTTTTCGGATGGAATAACGCGCTTTCGCGCTGGGCGTTGGGAGGCTGGCAGGTTTCAGGAATCACGACGCTTCAATCCGGTTATCCGTTCACGGTCTTGACCGGCGGACAGGACACCAGCGGTTTCAATCAATCGAATGCGGGAATCAATCCGTCAGGCGGCAATCGGCCTGACCTGGCCAAATCAGGATCGCTGCCGCAGAACAATCGAAATCCCGACGCCGCTTTCGATACTTCATGGTTTGTCACGGCATTGGCAGGCCGAGTCGGCACTTCAGGGCGCAATCAATATTACGGCCCGGGTTTGCACAATCATGACTTTGCCATCGCCAAAAAATTCCCGCTGGGCGAACAAACCGGAATCCTGTTCCGCGCCGATTTTTTCAACATTTTCAATCACGTGAATTTCGCCAATCCGATCAGCGATCTGAACAACGCGAATTTCGGCAAGATCACGCAAACACTGGGTTCGGCAGTTTCCAATTCCATCGGAACATCTGGCGGCGCCGCGGGCGGACCGAGATTGATTCAGTTTTCGCTCAGGCTACAGTTTTGATCAGGCGAAAAGTTCCGGCACTGGTTTGAAGCCTACATACTTCGTGCCGGAAGCCGGTTCGACGTAATGGAATGATCGCCCCGACGGCGTGTTGTCAATCTGCTTTGTCCAATCAATGCCCAGCGCCGAATAGATCGTGCAGGCGACATCTTCCATGTAAATCGGTCGTTTGCCGGACCAGCCGAAATCGGTGATTGCGCCGCCTGCGTCGTCGGTTTTTCCTATGACCGCGCCTCGCCTGATGCCTCCACCGGCAAACATCCCGCTATGAACCTGCATGTAATGTTCGCGGCCTTTGCGAGTTTCGCTGATTGCGCCGGGCGTGCGTCCGAACTCGCTGATGGCGACAACCAGCGTTTCGTCAAGCAATGTTTTTCCCTGAGCATGCTTTGATGGAATGGCGTCGAGGTCGCGAATGAAATTCGCAAAGGCGGCGTCAAGCTCTTTGATCAGCGCCGGATGATTGCGAGTCCCTTCCTTGTAAATGTTGCCGTGATGATCCCATCCGCCGTGGCTGGCCATAATGAATCGAACGCCCGCGTCCGCCTTGAAAAGGTTGCGAGCCAGAATCAGCGAATTGCCGATCGAACTGTTCCCGTAACGTTGTTTGTCCGATTCGTCCAGCGTGAAGATTTCCGGCACGCGCGGATCGTTCATAATCGCCCAGGCGCCTTTGTAATATTCCTGATAATCGCCGAAGCTGCGGTCAACGCTTCCCTTGCCGCTGCGCAATGAAGAATCGAGTTGTTGCAACCTTTGCCAGCGGCGCTCCATCGTCGCTTCCATTCCTTTTTCAGGAGCCAGGTTCGGCGGCGCATTCCCAACCGACAAACTCATCGGTCCGAATTCGGCGGAAAGAAATCCCTGATTGATCAACCCCGCCTGATTGCCGGCCATGTTCATGGCGATGTATGCGGGCAATGAATCCGTCGCTTTGCGATGCGAATCCAGTTCGTGACAGACGACCGCGCCGATGGCCGGGACTTCTTTTGCCAGAGCCAGATTCAGCGGATGACCGGTTTGAATGTAATATTGCGCTCGGCCATGAACCACATCCCAGGCGCTCATCGAACGCACGATGGTGATTTTGTCCAGCACGCCCGGCAGATTCGGCATGATTCCAACCGGCAGTTTCAGATCGTTCGGAAAGCTACGAATGTCGAAATAATTCGGCGTCCATGCTCCTTGCTTGGCGTCCAGCGTGTCCACCTGGCTCATGCCGCCGTCAATGTTCAGAAACAAAACCTGTCGCGCGGTCGCCATCGGACGAACGCTCTGCCCGGCGCGCACGTTGAATGGACGAAAGCCATTGAGCCATCCGCCGACCAGACCGACGCCTCCGACTTGCAGTAACTGACGACGAGACAAAGATGGAATGTTGCGTTTCATAAGCAATGACCTATGGTTTTCAAGAAAATGTTTTTCCACGAAGTCACACGAAGAAAACACGAAGTGAAATACCTTCGGCGAAGTTGATTGGATACGGTTACCTGATCAAATCCTGATGTGACTTTCCCGGTTACTTGTTCATTTTGTCTTTCTTCGTGACCCTTCGTGTGGCTTCGTGGACGAAGAAGCTTTTTCCTGAAGAGTACAGTTCAATAATTGAAGATGAAGTCGAGTTTGTTCAGCAAACTCCAGTGCAAATCTTCTGCGCCTTGTTTGCGATCCTTGTCCAGCCACAACATCGCCAGGCGTTTTTCTTCCGATAATGGCTGGCGCGAAAGCGTCGCCAGGTAAAGTTCGTCCACAATCTCGGCGTTTGTCCGGTTCGATTTCAACAACTGATCAACCAGGCTTCCGTTTTCGGCCAGCACGCGTTTGTTCACAAACGGGCTGTTCATCAGCATCATCGCCTGAAGAATCGAACCGACCGATTGACGATCGAATTGTTCGCGGTTCGATTGTCCGAAAGTGCGCATGAAGTTTTTGGCGTCCGCCGAACCGACGCCTTCAGGTCCTGTGGTTTCCGTCCAGTATTTGACGGGCGGCAGAGGCGTTTCGTAAGTCCAATCCCTGCGAGCGTAATTGCCGAACACATTCGTCGCCTGACAGATCGCGTCGTGCAATTGTTCGGCGCTCAATTGCCGCACGTAATGCCGCGCGAAATACGGCGTGAAACTTTCCCGCCATTCGCCGTCAAAGCGCGCTGACAGTTGGTAAGCGCTGGAACGCGCGATTGTCCGCATCAGAGCTTTGAGGCTGAATTTGTTATTGACGAAATCCTGCGCCAGCGCGTTCAACAGTTCGGCATTCGTCGGCTGGCACGACCACGGTGCGGGCAGATTCGCTTGCGGATCGAGCCGAGCCATATCGAACGAATCCACTGGGTCAACGATGCCAAGTCCGAAAAACTGTTTCCAGATCAAATTGACCGTCGCCCGCGCAAATTGCGGATTGGTTGTCAGCATTCGCGCGAATTGCGGACGCAACGGTTTGCCGAGGTCTGCTTTTTCGCCGGTCAGAATAAACGCCGGATGAATCTGTCCGCTGCCTTCGCGCTGCAATCGAACCTGACTCCAGCCTTTGGTGTTGTAACCATCGCCGTCTTCGGTCAGCGTGTAACGATCCTGATATGGAATGACGCGAATGCGAGTTTTGCCGAAAAACGCCGCCATCGCCCAAAAGTCCTGACGTTTTTTCGACACCAGATCGAGGCTGACTTTTTCCAGAAAGCCTTTGCCGCCGTGACAGGAAATGCATTGGTAATTGATGCCCAGAAAAATTCGCGAGGCGTTGACGATGATTTCATCGGCGGTGTCTTCGTGGTTGTCGTCATACATCGTCGCGCCGGTCACGTGCCAGCGCGTCAGAAATCCCGAAGCCGCCGCGTCCGGCATCCAGTTGGTGTTCGGCGCTGAAGCCGTCAGCATCTCAGTCACGAACCTGTCGTAAGCCTTGTCTTCGCGAAACGATTGCCGAATCCAGGCGTCGAAATGTTTAAGCGTCGGATTACCGAAACGGTTGCCGCAAGCGCGAAAAAGATCGCCGTAAAAATAGCTCCAGTGATCAACCCAGGCCGACGAATCCAGCAATTCGTCAATCAGCTTGTCGCGTTTTGCCGGATCGTTGCTGCCGACAAAGGCCGCGAGTTGTTCGCGCGTCGGAATGCGTCCGATCAAATCCAGATAGATGCGACGGCAGAATTCGTAATCGTTCGTCACCGAAGCATGCGGAACCTGATCGCGCTTCATCGCTGCGAACAAGTGTTCGTCTATCAGATTGCGAATGGCTACATCGCCAACGGCGGAAGTTGAACGCGGAAGTTTGGCCGCGACTTCCCGAGTCAAATCACTGATTTGTTTGTCCGGGCGAACGGGTTTCAGTTTGTCGTCCGTGTGTTGATCGGGAAATTGATCAGGTCTGGCAGGTCTTTGCTGAGCCTGCGGCGAATCGAAGGCGATCCACAACGCAGCCGTCATGCTCAAAGCAACGATTGCGAGTTTGCCACAAACTTTCTGTCGCATAGCAAACCTTTCATTGAAACGACGATTGTGATTTTTACCGACCGGATAAAACGACGCTGATCCGGCCTTGTGAATTCAATTTGAGAAGCGCGCGATTGGCGCGGTCGGTCAGATAAATTGCTCCGTCGGCGGCGATCAAAACTTTCTGCGGCGAATTCAACTCTGTTTCTGTCGCCGCTTTGCCTTCGCCGCCGAAGCCTGGTTTTCCATTGCCCGCAATCGTCGTGATGACGCCGTCGCGAATCACGCGCAAGCGATGATTGCCGCTGTCAACGACGAACAGATTGCCTGCCGCATCGCATTTCAAACCCGTCGCCGAAAACAATTTCGCTTTGGCGGGTGGGCCGCCGTCACCGCCAAAACCTCCGCCGTAAGTATCCTGCGCCGGGCCGAAACCGGCAATAGCGCTGATCTTTCCATCGGTCGCAACGCGGCGAATGCGGCTGTTTCCGGCATCGCTGATGTACACGCTGCCATCGGGCGCAACCGCCACTGCCATCGGCAAACTCATCTGCGATTGCAAGGCATCGCCGCCGTCGCCGCCAAAACCCGGAGCGCTTCCCGCAAACAGCGACAGCTTCCCGCTTTTATCCAACTTGCGAACAACGTGATTGAAAGTGTCGGCGATCAACAAATTGCCCGCCGCATCCAGCGCCAACCCCTGCGGATAATTGAGCGAATCTGACAGCGGCAAATCGTTGTATCCGGCTTTGGCGATTTTTCCGTCGCCGGCAATTGTCTTGATGATTCCCCGGCGATCAATGCGGCGAATGCGGTGATTGCCCGAATCCGCTATCAACAGATTTCCTTCGGCGTCAAAAATCAGATCGTGCGGCGAGTGCAATTGAGCGTTTGTCGCCGCGCCGCCGTCGCCGCTGAAACCCGCTTCGCCGGTTCCGGCTACGACAGTCAATTTACCGCGTTGATCCAGTTTCAGTATTTGATGCAGCTCGACATCTGAAACATACAAGTTGCCGCGAGCGTCCTGAGCAATGCCGTTCGGCGCTTGCAGTCGAATCTGCGAAGCCGCCGGTTGTTGTTGAGCCAACGTCAGGTGACAACAAACCAACAGCAGGAATCCGATTGTTCGTAGAAATTTCATCCGCAAATTGTCTCCGGAACTGAACAGTCAGTTTTTCCAGCTTTCCCAACAGCCTCTTTACCGCGCCTGAGCTTTCAATTCGGCGAACCGTCTGCGCATTCGCGACAGCCTTTCGGCATAAGCCTGATCCTTTACCAGATTGTGAGTTTCGCGCGGATCGCGCCGAAGGTCGAACAGTTCTTCGTAACTGAAATCAGGCCAGATAATATATTTTATTTCTTTTCGCACCAACGCTTCCGAAGCGGGAATGAAATCCGTGTTGCGAATCGTGGCGTGCTCGTAAAAAAATTCGTCGCGCCATGCGGGCTTGCTCGGGGAAAGATAGAGCGGCGAAAAATCCCGTCCCTGCATTCCCGACGGCGCGGCAATTCCGGCAAAGCCGAGAATCGTCGGAGCCAGGTCGGCGTTTAACACGATGTCGTCGTTCGTCGCGCCGCGCTTGTTCGCTTTCATTCTAGGATCGCGCACGATCAACGGCACGCGAATGGATTCTTCATACGGATACCATTTATCAGCCAGTCCATGCTCGCCGTGAAAGTAACCGTTGTCGGTGGTGAAAATAACCAGCGTATCGCGTTCCAGCCCCTGCACTTTCAAATGCTCCAGAACGCGTCCGATTGTCGCATCAACTTCGGTGGCCAATCGGTAATAAGCTTTCATGTACTGCTGATATTTTTCCGGCGTGTCGAAACGCCAATGCCAACGGTTGCGACCTTCGTTCTTTTCGTTGGCGACGAAAGGCGGCAGGCGTTTGAAGTCTTCGTCGCTCATCGTTGGCGGGACGGGAATCGTCGCGTCGCGATAAAGCGATTCGCTCTGCGGTTGGTAAAGATACTGCTTCGGATTCTGGTCTTCGGCATGAGTGGCGAAGAACGACAGCGTCAGGCAGAACGGTTTGTCTTTCGGGCGAGCGCGCAAAAATTCCAGCGCGTCGTTTTCGTTTTTCTGCGTCACGTGAATCGTCGTGCCGTCCGGCTGTTTCAGGTAATGCGTCCCGGCGTAAGAACGACCGAAATCGAATTGCTCCGCCGGAAATTTGCCGTTGTGCCATTTGCCAATGTGTCCGACGTAATAACCGTTGGAGCGCAACAATCCGGGGTAAGTTTCGCTCCACGGAGTGCGGAACATATCGAAGGCACGATTGCCGTGTCGCGACATCCATTGACCGGTCAGAAGCGTGGCGCGACTGACTCCGCAAATTGAGGTCGTCACATAAGCGCGGCGAAAACGGACTCCCTGTTTTGCCAGCCGATCCAGGTTGGGCGTTTTGACAACAGGATTGCCAGCCGCGCCCAGCGTGTCGTGCCGCCAATCGTCCGCATACAGAATCAGAATGTTGCGCGGCGATTTTGCCTGCCGGTTTTGTTGAGCGTTCGCCGATAGCGCGACGACGAACAACGCCAGATAGAAAACAACCGGTTTGATCAATTGAGACTTTTTCGTCATTTCGATTTCCCGCCAAAGTATTTTTCGATGATCCAATCAGGTTGCCATTGATCCGGCTTTCGTTCGCGGCCTGTCAAATCAATCCTTCCAGGTTCGCGGTTGTCCGCGGGCAATTCCACCGTGTCGCCGACTCGCGTTTGCCACTGCGCCATCAGCTTCTTCAGACGCCGGATGTGCTTTTCGTTTTGCGGTCGGTCAATCAGATTTTTCGTCTCGTTCGGATCGCTTTCGAGATCGAACAACTGCCAATGACCAATCCTGGGATATGCAATCAGTTTCCAGCGTTCGTCCCGCACTGCGCGCTGAATTTGCAGGTAAGGCAGAAAGATCGAATCGCGAACGCTTTTCTTTTTGCCTTCCCATAACGGACGCAGGCTTTCGCCTTCCAAACCCGTCGGAGCATTGACACCGAGCAGGTCACACAGGGTCGGGAAAATATCCAGCAGATAAGTGAACGCCTGCGAAGATTTGCCGCGCGGAATTCCCGGCCCGGCGATGATCAGCGGAACGCGCATGCTGTGTTCGTAAACGTTTTGTTTGCCCAAAAGCCCGTGACTGCCCAAAGCCAGTCCGTTATCTGCGGCAAAGATGATGATCGTGTTGTCCGCCTGTCCGCTTTGCCGCAATGCCGCGATGATCCGTCCGATCTGCTCGTCCATATGCGTGATCAGGCCGTAATACTCAGCCAGTTGATCGCGAATCACAGCTTCCGCGCGCGGCCAGGCCGCCAGGTTTTCATCGCGCAGGTCTTTCACCATGCCGTTGTCGAATGGATGTTGCGGCAGAAAGTTCGCCGGCAAAGGCGGCAGGCTGCGGTAATACATTTCGCGATAATTGATCGGCGGTTGTCGCGGATCGTGCGGCGCAGTGAAGGCTACATAAGCGAAGAAAGGTTTTTTGCCATCGTGATTTTGCAGAAACTCAATCGCCGAATCGGCAAACAACTCGGTGGAAAA
>CAYRQB010000057.1:0-12527 GCA_964426025.1 uncultured Heliomicrobium sp. | reverse complement strand
GTCAGCCTCAATTGTTATATCACGCTCCCGCTTTTCGGCCACGCGGAAATGGAGAACACGCCTCCAACTCGGACTTGATCGTCATTCCATTTGTAAGTGAGATTAACAGTTGTTACAATTCGCTTTCCATTACATTTTACTAGCTTGAAACTATGTGACTTTGTCGTTTCAGCGACGGAGTCAACCATCATAAAGGCTTGCACTTGAACTCGGGAATGAAAAACTCATCGTCCAAACCGGAATGGCTGCTGCTGATTCATCAATTGCCTCCGCAGCCGACCAATTTGCGCGTCCGCATCTGGCGCAAACTGCAAAAGCTCGGCGCGGTCGCCGTCAAGAACTCGATTTACGCTCTGCCATTCAATGAAAAGACGCACGAAGATTTTCAATGGCTCAAACAGGAGATCGAAGAGGCTGGTGGAGAGGCGACGGTTTTTCGCGCGGGCGCAATCGAGGGCGCGACCGACAAGGAAATCACCGCCGCCTTTTGCAAAGCGCGCGACGAAGAGTACGGGCGAGTGGCAGCGGAACTGGACGGGCTGACAGGCGCGTTGCGCGAACAAAAACGCGGCGGCCATCTATCGGTTGGGCGGATTAGTCATTACGAAGCGGAACTGGACAAGTTACATAAGGAACTGGAACGAATTGTCGGCACGGATTTCTTTGACGCCGATGGCCGGGCGGCGGCGCTGGCAGCTTACGAACGTAGTCAGCAGGCTTTACGCGCAGCACAAAGCAAACATGCGCCATCAACCAGGTCGAAACAGGTAAAAGCCGCTGCAGTCAATCCGGCGCATTATCAAGCGCGGCGTTGGATGACGCGGCGCAATCTGTTCGTAGACCGGCTAGCTGCGATCTGGCTGATTAAACGTTTCATTGATCCAAAGGCGCGTTTCTTTTTCGTCGCCGAGGGCGAGACGGTGAAAGGCGCGCTGGGCTTCGATATGTACGGCGGAGAATTCACGCATCGCGGCGAGGATTGCACCTTCGAGACGATGCTCAAGGAGTTCGGCTTGACGGATGACTCCGGATTGCGCGCGCTGGCTGAAATCGTTCACGACTTAGACCTCAAAGATCGGAAGTTCAACCGCTCGGAAGCCGCCGGACTCGGCGCGGTTATTCGCGGCCTGGCGGACACGCTTAAAAATGATCGCAAGCTGGCGCAACAATGCAAACCTATCTTCGACGGTTTATACGAACTGTTCAGGCGGGATTATGAAACAAAGGTTGCAAACAAACAGAGCAAACGACGCAATGCAGGCAAACCCGGCAAACGATCTGCGCGCAAGTGACGAGACTGCGGGCGAAAGCCATGTTTCGTTTGCCGAAGCTTTTCGCTTCTGGGTCAAACTCGGCTTCATCAGTTTCGGCGGCCCGGCTGGACAGATTGCGATCATGCATCGTGAGTTGGTTGAGCGGCGGCGCTGGGTAAGCGAGGAGCGATTTCTGCACGCACTTAATTACTGCATGCTGCTGCCGGGGCCGGAAGCGCAACAACTGGCCACATACATCGGCTGGCTGCTGCATCGCACGCGCGGTGGCATCGTCGCCGGAGCGTTCTTTGTCATCCCTTCGATCTTTATTCTGCTGGCGCTGTCTTATGTCTACGCCGCTTATGGCCAGGTCGCCGCCGTCGCCGGCGCATTGGCCGGATTCAAACCGGTCGTCGTTGCCATCGTCGTCGAAGCGGTATTGCGCATCGGCAAGCGGGCGCTGAAACGCGGCATGCATTACGTGATTGCGGCTGCGGCTTTCACCGGCATCTATTTTCTTCACATCCCTTTCCCGCTCATTGTGCTGGCGGCGGGTTTGATCGGACTCGCTCTGACGCGCTTCTGGCCGCAGATGGCTGCCGCAAATGAAGCCGGTAAGCGTGAGTCAACCGCCGTCCTTGATGATGACGCGCCATTGCCTGCACACACCCAACCGTCGCGCGGTCGTCTGTTGAAGACGCTGGCCAGCGGATTCGCGCTCTGGCTTCTGCCATTTGCGGCGCTGATCGCCTGGCGCGGTTGGTCGAGCCTGCACGCGCAGGAATATCGCTTTTTCACTCAAGCCGCGCTGGTTACTTTCGGCGGAGCTTATGCCGTTCTCGCTTACGTCACGCAGGCTGCAATATCGGCTTACGGCTGGCTGTCGCCATCGCAAGCTGTGGACGGCCTGGCTCTGGCCGAAACGACACCGGGGCCGTTGATTATGGTTTTGCAGTTTGTCGGCTTTATGGCCGCGTGGAATCATCCGCAGGGTTTGTCGCCGATGTCCAGCGGCATCATCGGCGCGCTCGTGACCACGTACACGACCTTTCTGCCGAGCTTCCTGTTTATCTTTCTCGGCGCGCCATACATCGAATCATTGCGTGGAAACCGGCATCTGACGGGCGCGCTCAGCGGGATCACGGCGGCAGTGGTCGGCGTGGTCTTGAATCTTGCGCTGGTTTTTGGCGCAGCCGTGATTTGGCCGCAGGGACTGACGGGCGGGACGGACTGGTTTGTCATTGCAATGAGTCTGGCGGCTTTCTTTGCGCTTTACCGGCTCAAAGTGGACGTGCTGTGGATCGTCATCGGCGGAAGCTTGGTCGGGCTTGCGCGGGCAATGCTCAGCGGGTGATGCCAAAAGCAGAATTGACGGAGGAAAAGATGTCAATGCTTGAAGGTCAAAACAAAAGATTGCTGCTTGTCAGCAATTCGACGCTGTACGGTAGCGGCTATCTTGATCACGCCGAAACAGAGATCAGAGATTTTCTAGGTGCGGTTCGTCGTGTGCTGTTCGTGCCTTTTGCGATGTACGACCGCGATGGTTATGCCAGCTTGGCGCGCCAACGTTTGGCACAAATGGGCTACGAACTGGATTCCGTGCATCAAGCGGTCAAGCCGCAACGCGCGGTGGAGACAGCCGAAGCCGTATTCATCGGCGGAGGAAATACATTTCGATTATTGAAAGGGCTATACGATTTTGATCTGCTGCCGTCCATTAGCCGATGCGTGGCCGCAGGCTTGCCGTATCTGGGATCGAGCGCCGGTTCGATTGTCGCAGGGCCAACATTGAAGACGACGAAAGATATGCCGATTGTGCAGCCGCCTTCCTTCGACGCTCTAGGTTTGGTCGGTTTTCAAATCAGCCCGCATTACCTCGATCCCGATCCAAATTCAACGCACATGGGCGAGACGCAGGAAGAGCGCATCAATCAATTCCTGGAAGAAAACGAGACGCCAGTCGCGGCACTGCGCGAAGGCACAATGCTACGCATTGAAGGCGATTCCATCATCCTGAATGGGATCACCTCCGCGCGCATCTTCCGCCGCGGACATCCACCGCTTGAGGTTGAGACGGGGGCAAATCTCAACGCGCTTCTTTCACCCGGTATGGAGGAATGGGAAATATGAAATCGCAGGAAATATTGCTTCTCAGTCGCAAGGACGTCGCCTCGCTGCTAGGCCTCGCTGAATGTATTGATGCCGTCGAGCAGGCATTTAAGGCGCACGTGGAGGGCCGGTCATTGCCGCCGGGCGTGCTTGGCGTCCACGCTAAAGATGGCGGGTTTCACATCAAAGCGGCGGGGCTGGAACTCAGCCGGCCTTACTTCGCCGCCAAAGTGAACGGGAATTTCTTTCGTAACCGCGAGCGTTTCGGCCTGCCAAACATTCAGGGTCTGATTGTGCTTTGCGACGCGGAAAACGGCGCGCCGCTGGCGGTGCTGGATTCGATTGAGATCACGATCCTGCGCACCGGCGCGGCGACAGCAGTGGCTGCGAAATACCTGGCGCGGGAGGACGCGGCAACAGCAACCATTTGCGGTTGTGGCAATCAAGGGCGAGTCTCGCTCCAGGCGCTCACGCAAGTGCGTCAAATCAAACAGGTCTATGCGTTCGACGCTGACCACGAACAGGCCGCCCGGTATGCCGAAGAATTATCGAACGAGTTGCAGCTTTCCGTGATTGCCGTGCGCGAACTGCCGAAAGCTGTCGGCAAGAGCGACATCATCATCACCTGCACGCCGTCAACGCAGCCTTTTCTGCATCAATCCGAAGTTGCGCCCGGAACCTTCATCGCCGCCGTTGGAGCGGACAACGAAACAAAACAAGAACTCGATCCGCATTTGCTTGCCTCGGGCAAAGTCGTGGTTGACAGCCTGGAACAATGCGCGGTCATCGGCGATTTGAAGCTGGCCTTGCAACGCGGGCTGATGACTCAAGCGGACGTGCATGCGGAACTTGGCGAAGTGATCGCCGGTCGCAAAGCAGGTCGTGAATCGTCCTCAGAAGTGATCGTTTTCGACAGCACAGGCACGGCATTGCAAGATGTGGCAGCAGCGGCAATTGTGTATGAAAAGGCCATGAGCACAGGCGGCAGCGTGGCGTTCAACTTCGCAGTCTGATTTGTATTCAGGGAATTTGCGGAGCACACAACCCCTGAGCGGCCTCCTTGAGCCTGCAATGTCAGATGTGCTGCCAATTAGCATTCCGGGAAAATAGAGCTTGATTTCCGGTTCTAATCTGTGGTTTATTCTGCCCGTCCTGGTTGACTCAGTTCAGCTAAATTTGGTGCCCCAGATCAAAGAAAGCAATAGAGCATCCCACCCTCGACCCCAAGCCGAACAAGAACAGCTTTCGATATTTTGACACCGTTATGACGAACTTTCTTCAATTTGCCCTTCCCGATATTGGGGAAGAAGAAATCGCTGAGGTCGTGGATTCTCTGCGTTCAGGCTGGCTCACTACAGGGCCGAAAACGCAGCGCTTCGAACAGGAATTTGCCGAATTCGTGGGCGGCAATGTTCAGGCGCTGGCGGTCAATTCTGCTACCGCCGGATTGCACCTGGTTCTGGAAGCCTTCGGCATTGGGCCGGGCGACGAAGTAATCACCACACCTTATACATTCACCGCGACAGCCGGAGTCATTCGCCATCTGGGCGCTGATCCGGTTTTCGTGGATATTGACCCGCGCACTTTCAACATTGATCCCGCAAAAATCGAACGCGCCATCACCGGACGCACCAAAGCCATCATCCCGGTTCATTTCGCCGGTTTGCCATGCGAGATGGATCGGATCATCGAAATCGCTCGCAGGCATGGTTTGAAGGTTTTGGAAGACGCCGCGCACGCTTTGCCGACGATATATCGCGGACAGCTTGTCGGCACGTTGGATAGCGACGCGACGGTTTTCAGTTTTTACGCGACAAAGACAATCACCACCGGCGAAGGCGGAATGATCGTCACTCGCGACGAAGCCATTGCCGAACGTTGTCGCGCCATGCGATTGCACGGAATCAGCCGCGACGCTTTCGACCGTTACACTTCGACCAAACCGGCCTGGCATTACGAAGTCATCGCTCCGGGTTTCAAATACAACCTGACAGACATCGCGTCGTCCATCGGTTTGCAGCAATTGAAAAAGGCCTGGTCGTTTCAGGAACGCCGCCAGCAGCTAGCCGAGCGGTACAACACGGAACTTGCCGCGCTGCCAATCATTCTGCCTCCGCAACCGCAGGACGGCGATTTGCATTCATGGCATTTGTACGCGATTCGTTTGGACGATTCCGCCGCGATCAGCCGCGAAGATTTCATGCAGCAGATGTTCGCGCGCGGCATCGGTTGCAGCGTTCATTTCATTCCCTTGCATCTGCATCCGTACTGGCAAAAAGCTTACGACCTGCAACCGCATGATTTTCCGGCGGCCTGGCTGTCTTACGAACGCGCGGTCAGTTTGCCGCTTTACACGCGAATGACCGACGCCGATCAAACTCGTGTCATCCAAGCCGTCAAGGATGTTCTGTCCGGCCATCGTGCGGAATTGGAACTGGCGGCAGGTTCTTTCACAGCATAGCGGCCAATTCCGTTAATTAAGGGACGATGGTGCCGAATCACTCTCCACGCTTCTTCCATCACATCCCTTCGTTCATTGGCTTGTCTGATCAAGCCGAGTCTTTGACTTTATTTCCACACCAGTCCGAACCTGACAGCCGCGTGTGTTACGCTGGTTGTCATTGCAACTCATGGCTACAGCAACTTCAAAAATAGAATTCGACGATCAATCTTTCGCCAGCGGCAATTCGCCCGGCAGAAGAATTCTGGATTTGTTGATGGCCATTCCGGCTGCGATTTTGTTGTTGCCTGTGTTTGCGCTGATTGCTTTGTGGATCAAGCTGGATTCGCGCGGGCCGGTTTTCTTTCTGCAGGAACGCGTCGGAGTTGGCGGAAAGTTATTCCGCATATTCAAATTTCGGACGATGACGACGGACGCCGAACAGCGCGGCAAGCAAATCACTATTGGCCGCGATCCGCGAATCACCGGCTGCGGTCATTTGCTGCGCAAATATCGGATTGACGAATTGCCGCAACTTTTCAACGTCATCAAAGGCGAAATGAGCATTGTCGGTCCGCGCCCCGAAGTGCCTCGTTACGTCATGTTATACAGCGACGAGCAGCGACAGATTCTCGCATTTCGTCCGGGCATTACCAGTCCGGCTTCCATCGAATTCAGCGACGAAAGCGAGTTGCTCGCCGAACAATCCGACCCGGAACATTTTTACCGCACGAAACTGATGCCCGCGAAAATCAGCAAAGACCTGATTTACTCTCGCCGGGCGACCGTCTGGAGCGATTGCTTGATTATTGTAAAAACAATCGTGCGGCTTTTCATTTGAAACCCCGGCAGCGCAGATATTCTGCCCAATGGCATTAGGCTAAATGACGGCATTCGCCATCAACCATTAGCAATTAACAGTCAGGGATCAAGTCCGATCTACCTGACAAATAATGGCTGGTGGTTAATGTTGGTGGTTAATGGATGATGGATGATGATCACAGCCGTTGAGCTTAACTTACCTGCCTGGGATTATTTGCCAGTCATCGTCCTGTCAAGTAAGATGCGCGGCGTTGTTGCCCCGCTTCGCCTCACCGATTTGTCTTACCTGAATTTGTCTGACGCGACAGGCCATTGAAGGATCAATCGAATGAGTTTGAGTAAGCAGTTTCTCCCTCAATCAACCAAGCCCGTCTTCGCGACGGAACCGAGGCCGGATTTTTATCAAAGGATGGTTTCGCTGTTGCCCAAGTTAATCCTGAAACCCTGGGTGCAAAATTACATGCTCAGCCGCAGCACGCAAATGGCGCTGGACGCGTTGATCGTCATGGTTTCTTTCGTGCTGGCGCATGTGTTGCGATTCGACGGTTGGCCGCCGGGCATTGACGGTCAACGCATGATCTTCGCCCTGCCGTACATCGTCATGTTGCAGATCATAGTCAACGGCGTCATGGGTTTGTATCGCAGGGTTTGGCGATACGTCAGCATCCCTGATGCCAATCATCTGGGAGCCGCGGTCGGCGTCATCTCAATTGTTTTGCTGTCGCTGCGATTGGTCATCGCCGATGGCAAAAGCCTGTGGGCTTTTCCGATTGGAACCATCGTCATCAATTTTCTGCTGGCGACTTTTGGAATGCTTGGCGCCAGGTTGGTGTGGCGCGTGACCTGTGAAAACGCCGCGCGCGCCAAAACCAAAGTCAACGGCGTGCGGTTGAGAACCTTGCTGGTCGGCGCGGGCGATGCCGGAATCATGACCGGTCGCGAAATCACTCGCCGCCGCGACCTTGGATTTCAGGTTTGCGGATTTCTGGATGACGATCCCAGCAAGCTCAACACGGTTATTCAGGGCGTTTCGGTTCTCGGCACGACCTCGTCGCTGCCTGAAATCGTCCGCCAGCAAAATATTGATCAGGTCATCATCACAATGGCCAACGCGCGACGAAAAACCGTTCGCCGCATTCTGGACCTGTGCGAAGAAGCAGAAGTTCCGGTTAAGATCATTCCCGGACTGTACGAAATTCTGGGCAATCACGTCACCGTCAGCAATGTTCGCTCGGTCGAAATTGAAGACCTGCTCGGTCGCGACACGATCAACGTCGAAGCCTGGCTGGAAGCCAGTCAAGGGTCTTATCTTGGCAAACGAGTTCTGATCACAGGCGCGGGCGGTTCCATCGGTCGCGAGCTTTGCCGCCAGATTGCCACGCTCGATCCGGCTTCGATCATTCTGCTCGACAAGGATGAAAACTCCGTCTTCGAAGCCGAGCGTGAATTGCGTCTGGCCTGTCGCAACAAAAAGATTGAAATCATTCCGTCAATCTGCGATCTGCGAGTGCAGACGCGAATGCGACAGGTGTTCGCCAAACATCGCCCGCAAGTCGTCTTTCACGCGGCGGCTCACAAACACGTTCCGCTGATGGAAAGCAATGTTTCAGAAGCGATCTTCAACAACGTCATCGGCACACGGGCGTTGCTGGATTGCGCGGCTGATTTCAACGTCGAACGTTGCGTCATGGTTTCCACCGACAAAGCCGTCAACCCGACCAACATCATGGGAGCGACCAAGCGAGTCGCTGAACTGATGTTCCAGGATCAGGCAATTCGGTTGAACGGCGGGCGGAATTATTCCTGTGTGCGTTTCGGCAACGTGTTGGGCAGCCGTGGCAGCGTCGTTCCGATTTTCCGCGAGCAGATCAAAAACGGCGGGCCTGTGACAATCACTCATCCTGACGTTGAACGTTATTTCATGACCATTCCCGAAGCGGCTCAGTTGATCATTCAAGCGGGCGCTTTGGGTCAACGCGGCGAAATTTTTCTGCTGGACATGGGCGAACCTGTGAGAGTCGTCGAGTTGGCAAAAGACATGATTCGTCTGTCGGGATTGGCCGTCGGCGATGACATTGACATAGAATTCACCGGTCTTCGTCCCGGCGAAAAGTTGAAGGAAGAATTGCTGATTGCCGAAGAAGGCGCTGAGACGACTCATTACGAAAAGATTTTCGTCGCGCCGCCGTTGCAGTATGATTTCGCGCGACTGAACGAATGGATCGCACGACTTGCCGCCGCCGCTGAAAACGGCGATGAAAATGCGATCTACGAAATTTTTTCGACGATGGGAATCGGCTTCCTGCCCTCAAACCGGAAGCCCAAAGAAAACCTTGAAGCGGTTGCGGCCAGCAGACAGTGATCAATTGGCAATTGAAAGCTGAGATGGCCGCCCGCCGGTAATCACCGCTTGTTGCCATTTTATCGCTGATTATGTTCAAACATCTTATCGCTCTAATTCTATTGTCATTAGCGCTCACGCCCGGTCAGTCGCCGCAAAGCAGATTGGACGGCGGCAGACGACAAATCACCATCTCCAATCCCAGCGCGAAGAGCAATAATCAACAGACGCTGCCTCGCCGAAACATCGGACTCTTTTTCAACAAACTGCGTTCAGGCAAACCGGTCACCATCGCTTACATCGGCGGTTCGATCACTGCCGGAATTGGCGCCAGCAACGCAGATAAAACGTCTTACCCGGCGCTGGTCACTGACTGGCTTCGCAAACGCTTTCCGAAAACCGAGATCACCGAAATCAATGCTGCCTTGACGACAACCGGCTCGCTGTACGGAGCCATGCGCGCTCGCCGCGATTTGATCGCTTACAAACCCGAACTGGTCTTCATCGAATTTGCAGCCAGCGATTCCGGCGACGAAGAAATTCCGGTCAAAAAAGCCATCGAAGGTTTGTTGCGCCAATTGCTGATCGTTCCGTCTCCGCCCGAAGTCGTCATGCTTTATGCGCCGAACGCAAAGCAAACCGCTCGCGGCGATTGGCACGACATTGTCGCCAGGTATTATCAAGTCCCGGCAATCAACCTGGCGGAAAAAACGCTGGCGATGATTGACGCTGGAAAGCTCAATCAGGCTTCGTTGTGGAAAGACGGCGTCAATCCGAACGACGCCGGACACAAACTTTACGCTGAGACGATCACTGCTTTTCTGGCCGAGCAGGAAAGGCTGGAAGCTTCTCCAATTCTGCGTTCGCTGCCTTCGCCCATGATCAGCGACGAAATGAATTACGGCGAGTTCAAAGCCTTCGCCGAAATCAAACCGCCCAAAGACAGCGAACTGAGCTGGAAAACCGAATCAAGCAACGATCACGCGTTGCCGTCCGAACTGATGTCCAGCGACAAGGCGAACGCCCAAATCGAATTTTATTTTGAAGGAACAGTCGTCGGCATAACTTTCCGAACCGGACGTGACGCGGGAATTATTCAATGCCTGATTGACGGCAAACCCGCCCCGATGCCGATCGGCAGAATTGATGGTTACAGCAGTTCGCCGCAACTGGCCGCGCGAATCTTAGGCGGATTGACGCCCGGCGAACATCGCCTGACCGTTCGCGTCGTTGGCGAAAAGAACGCGAAAAGCTCAGGCCACCACGTCCGACTCGGTTACATGATCGTCGGCGGCCAACGACCTGAAAGACTGTAAAAACCCGAATGTGCCAACGCCATTGTGACAATTCAGTAAATTGAAACTGCCTGCTGATAAGCTCGATACAAAGGTTTGCTCGGCTTTTCGGCTGAAACAAATTCCGCGCCGGCAAAGGCCGCCGCCGCCAAATGGAATGCGTCCATCGCACCTAATGCGTGTTGGCAGGCCAGTTGGTAAGCATCGTCATAAATGTCTGCCGGATTTATCCAGGTTTGAACACGGCGAAAGAAGGTTTCATAAAAAAGCCGCTCTTTTCCACGACCAAAATGGATAGCCAATGGAATGACTTCAATTTTAGAAAAAAGGCTGGAGACGAATTGGCGGTTGGGGTCTGTGATGATGGCCAAAGCTCTTGTTTGAATCTGACGATTCGCTCCGGTTGCGGCTTGCACCAGAACATTGCTGTCAAGGTAGGTCAACATTCGTAGAGGCGCTCCCTCTCATCAAATCTATCAATCGGCTGATTTCTTCAGTGGTGCGAGTTCCCTGCTCTTCGGCAATTTCCGTCGCCAATTTCAACATTTCCCTTCCAAATTCAGATTCGGTCATATAGCTGAGGTCATTCGGAATATCAGCCTGCCGCACGGCTATCGTTTGACGAACATCTTTGCTCTTTCTTGTTTTGGTTGTCATCGCGCTGATCTCCTTTCAACGAGATCATAGACCACTTTGATTTTTTGGCCAAAGGCTCTCGCCGATTTTCAGGAACACCAGATTGCCGTAACCCTGCGGACTGGGCTATCGTCATCGAATCTGAAGCGATGGTTGTTCGACCGACTCGTTCGGATGCTCGCATTTCACCGAATCCATGAAAACAACAGGAGACCTTTATGTCTGATTTGACCAGAAGAGAATGGAGCAAGCTGGCGCTCGGCTCGCTTGCCGCCGCAGCATGGCCGATTGAAACTTTCGCCGCACAAAAACCGAACTCAAAAGTAAAAGGCGTTCAGATTGGCGCGCAAAGTTACAGCTTCCGCGACCGTTCGCTGGACGAAGCCATCAAAGGTTTTGTCGAAGTCGGATTGAGCAGTTGCGAATTGTGGTCCGGGCATCTGGAACCGAAAGGACTGGATCGCGCAGGAATTCGCACCTGGCGATTGACCACGCCGCTCAGCTTTTTCACTCTGGCTGGCGAAAAATTCAAAAAGGCTGGCATTGACCTTTACGCGCTGAATTACAGCTTCCGCGAAGATTACACCGACGAAGAAATCAATCGCGGTTTTGAAATCGCCAAAGCCATCGGCGCAAAGTGCATCACCGCTTCGTCGAATGTTTCCACCGCCAAACGCATTGATCCATTCGCCAAACGGCACAAGATGCGCGTCGGCATGCACAACCATTCCAATATTCGCCCGAACGAATTCGCCACGCCGGAGGATTTCGCCAAAGCGATGGCAGGAAATTCCGAATACATCTGCATCAATCTGGACATAGGCCATTTCACCGCCGCAGGCTTCGACGCGGTGGATTACCTGAAGAAAAACGCCGGACGCATCGTCACGTTGCACATCAAAGACCGCAAAAAGAGTCAGGGCGACAACACCGTTTTCGGCGAAGGCGACACACCGATCAAGGAAGTCCTGATGACGTTGCAAAAAGGCGGCTGGAAGATTCCCGCCAACATCGAATACGAATACAAAGGCGCAGACACCGTCGCCGAAATGAAGAAGTGTTACGAGTATTGCCGCAAAGCGCTCGGCGCTTGATAGCGACCAGACGTTACAAAACATCAACCACAAAAAGCACAAAAGACACAAAACGTTTTTTGTGCCTTTTGTGGTTGAGCTTCGTTTTTCGGAGAACAGTTTTATGAAGACAACGAAATTCTTTGCCGTCGTCGCCCTCGCTTTTCTTTCCACTGTTTCGTTAGACCGGTCGCGCGTCGCCAGCCAATCGAAAAGCGATTTAGCAGCCAAAGCCCAGAGCGTGTTGTCGCAAACGTCCGGCACGATCAAACTGGCCGGTTTACAAAAACCGGTTCGAGTGCTGCGCGACGAATGGGGCATTGCTCACATTTACGCCGAATCGCAGGACGATCTTTTCTTCGCGCAAGGTTTCGTCGCCGCGCAAGATCGGTTGTGGCAAATGGATTTGTGGCGGCGGCAGGGCGAAGGCAAGTTGGCGGAAATTCTGGGCGAACGCGCCATCGAACGCGACCGTTTCGCTCGGCTGGTTCGTTATCGCGGCGATATGAAAGCTGAATACGAATCTTACGCGCCGGACGCCAAACAAATCATCGAAGC
>CAYRQB010000056.1:762-23097 GCA_964426025.1 uncultured Heliomicrobium sp. | reverse complement strand
TGGAAATAGTTTAGAATTATCATTGTTCATGTTGTGCCATCATAGTAATTAACTTCAATGGCGTCTCGTTCAATGGGCTGAGCGAGGCGGGTGATAATCAGAGTATTTGAGGAGGATATTAGATGCTGACCTGTCCGATCTGTCGAAGCCAAAACATGGATACAGCGAAATTTTGTGGCAATTGCGGAAACCCTTTTCCCAAACCCTCGATGCCGACCTCTTCGCTGATAAATTGCCCGCAAGGACACGTTTATAGCGCGGTTTATCAATTCTGCCCTTATTGCCCCCAACCCGAATCCGCCGCACCAAGTGATTTCGCAACGCGAATAGAAGAGCCGGTGACCGCCATGGAGCCTGCTCCGTCGCCTGCGGCGATGGCCTCTGATAATTTTCCGACACAGGCGGAGACTTATGATACCCACTTCGAGACTCGCGTCGCAGCAGCCGAAAATTTAGAGACAAAAGTCAGATCGGCGGAAATGTTCGAAACCCGCGTCGGTGGAATTGATCTGAGCGAAATCACAGATCAACCGATTGCTCCTCCGCCCGCGCCGCCGACGCCCCCAAAAGCATCCGCACCAACCGAAGTCATTTCCAATTTCGCCGAAACGACTTTGGCGGAAATGCCGGTCGTCAATTTTGATTCTTCGTCGCCGGACACGAATTCGGGACCATTGGAGAACGATTCCCACGCAAATCAGGACCAGGAAATGTCAGAAGCCTTTTCTCAAGCTGCGCATTCGGCGATGGCCAATTCGTCCGATCCAATGTCGCAATTTCCGGAACCTGTCAAAGCGTCAAAGTCTTTCCAGTACGGCCCCGACGCAGACCGGCGAACAATTGTCGTGTCGGAAGATGAAGCCCAGAAGCGTTCGTCCAAAGGTAAGATAGTTGGCTGGCTGATCAGCTACACACAACATCCGGATGGCGAAGATCACAGAATTTATGCAGGTTACAACCGCATCGGCGCGAACCCCGTGTGCGACATAGTCATTGAAGACGAAACCGTCAGCGGGTCGCATGCAATCATCGTTTACCGTGATGGCCGTTTTTTGGTCAAGGACGATCTTTCGCGCAATGGCACTTTTGTCAATGGCCGCGAAATCAGCGAAGCGCATCCGCTTAAAAGCTACGACCAGATTCGTGTCGGCAATACTTTCCTGACTTTCGTCGCGGCAGAGCAAATTGCCTGAGCGAAATGCGCAAGGATAGAAATGAGATTTGAGTTCCCTTTAGCCTGCGATTCACTTTATCTCCTCATCCCCAAATCCTTCGAGTTATGCGTCAGCAGATCATCATCGCTCATCGCACCGACATAGGACTTGAGCGTAAGGACAACGAGGATTCAATCACCTGCATCAGCGACGACAACAGCAATTGTCATTTGATTGTTGTCGCGGACGGGATGGGAGGAACCGCGTGCGGGCAATTGGCCAGCCAGCTTGCAGTGCAAACCATTCGTCAAAGCTATTTCGCCACAGCCGATTCCGATTTTTCGATCAATGACCGCCTGGCGCTGGCGATTTCCGAAGCCAACAGGTTGATCTTTTTTCGTTCCAGTCGCGACCGCCAATGCAAGGGCATGGGTTCGACCTGCGCTGTTCTGCTTTTGACGGACGAAATGGCCTACGTCGCGCATGCCGGAGACAGTCGGGTTTATCTGATTCGCGAAAACCGGATTCGGCAATTGACTCGCGATCATTCGCGCGCTCAACGAATGCTGGATGACGGGCTGATAACCGAAGAGGAAGCTGCCACGCATCCTGACCGCGATTGGCTCGATCGGGCGCTAGGGCTTCGCGAGCATATTTTGCCGGATGTGCTGAACGAACCGATTCGTCATTGTTTGGAAGACACATTCATCGTCTGCACGGACGGTCTGACAAATCTGTTGCGCGATGAAGAAATCTTTCGTCTGGCGCAACGCGTGCCAGCCGCCCCTGCCTGCGAAGCGCTGATTTCCATGGCCAATGAGCGCGGCGGATCCGACAACATAACCGTCGCCATTGCCCGCATCGGCGCGGACGTAACACTCACCTTTTGACACCCGCTGAAAATGGATTCAAAACTCACTCTTCTGATCGCGACTTACAACAAAGGAAAAGTTTCGGAAATCGCCTCAATGCTCGAAGGCCTCGATTGTCAGGTCATAGGCTTTTCGGATTTGCATGATGCTCCTTCAACGGTTGAAGAGACTGGCGAGACCTTCGCCGATAACGCAATGCTGAAAGCCGAGCAGTATCACAAACTGACAGGGCTGACGACTTTGGCGGATGATTCCGGATTGGAGGTTGACGCGTTGGATGGCAAGCCCGGAGTTTATTCGGCGCGATACGGCGGAGAAGGATTGAGCAGCGCAGATCAGATCGAACTCTTGCTAGATGAGATGAAGGATGTGCCAACCGAACGGCGAACGGCTCGTTTTGTCTGTTCGATTGCCTTGTTCGGCGAAAATCTGAAACAGATTTTTGAAGAGCGATGCGAAGGCAGTATCGCACATGCTCCGCGCGGCAATGGCGGTTTCGGATACGATCCGATCTTTCTGGACGCCGAAACAGGGCGCACCTTCGGCGAACTCACGCGTGAGGAAAAAGCTGTTCGCAGTCATCGCGGCAAGGCGCTGCGCCTTGCTCGCGAATTTATCTCTGATTGGTTAAAAGATCAGAACTGCTGAGCCGAATTCAGCCAGCATGAATCAACGTCTTCAATTCCTTGCCGAATTTGACGTCAATTTTGCCGGATCGAACCTCGACCACAAGTCCCAAACCGAAACGCGGATGATCCAGTCGGTCGCCGACTGAAAATCTACCCTGCATTGAGTAGGGGCGAGGGGGGCCGGAAGATTCAACGACTGAAGCAGAATCTTTCCTTGAACCTCGCGGCGCTCTGGTCGAAGCGGTTTTGGTTTTAGGTTGGCGGTAAATGTGGTTGCTTCCGCAAGTTCGACATTGCACACGTTGAATTTCGCCTTTATCACTGATTGCGGCGATGACGTGTTCGCGTATGTCTTTGCATTTTCCGCATCGGGTTTCTACATCTCCGCCCAGTTGCGGATTTTTGACGATTCCGAGTGATTCCTTGAGCATTCGTTTCTATTGAAGTTCTGTTATGACAAACTCAAAAAGCTTGTCTGTGATTTCTTCCAAAGTTCCTTTCAAAATTTATCCAAGCCAGCCGTAAATTTCTATCTTCATCAGTCAAATCAGTTCCCGATCAAATTTGTCGCGCCACCCAGATTGATGCGCGCGAAATTCGATTCGCGGCCCGAAACCGACACGAACAAATCCATCACACCGCTTCCTGCCAGATATGAAGGTATCTGAAAGACCAATTCATCCTGACCGGCAAACAAAGATGATGGCCTGGCCACAACTACCGTGCATGGATTGCCGTTCAATCGCACACGAACGGTTGAAGGGTTCAGCCGCCAGCCCGATCCCTGTATGACGACCAGCGTCGGGCGATTGTCAGGCGCGACAGGAATCGGCGCGCTGGTCAGCGGTCTTAATTGAATTCCATCTGTCGTCCACAGACCGGACGGATAAAAACTCTCGCTGTCTTCGCCTGTTCCCTGAACGAAAACGCTAGGCCAGACAGTCGCCACCTGTAACGAAGAGCGATGAACGACATTGAATTTGGTTCGCAGTTCAAGCTCGCGCAAAGCTCCGCCGACGGCATCAACCAAAATCACCACTCGAGTCGGCGAAACAGAACGAATTCTTTGCGGCACTCCGGCCAACAGCACTGTCACTCCGCCCAATGTTGTCGGCGGACTGAAAGGCTCAACCAATTGCGTGTCGGTAAAATTCGAACCTTCGATGGCGGCGAATGATTCGCGAGCCACCGGGGCATCAGGATGCAAAAAATTGCTAACCGTGATGGTCTGCGCCTTAGCGCTCAGGCTGAGAGTTAAGAGCATACCCACGAAAAAGACGTTTCGCATATTTCAACTACTTCACGAGATAGACGGACAGGATTACGGGATTCAACTGTGCGGACATCAATCTTGTCCTTTGTTGTCAATCCCGTCTTATTCCAGCTTCACGTTTTGCCACGCGCCGCCGACAATCAGTTCGCGAATTTCTGTTGGATTTTTGCCTTCACCGATGAGCTTGTGAACAAGGAGACCCTCCTTGAGACAAAGCGGTCAGCCGGCGCTGTGATCGGTGGCATAACAACTCAACAGGCTGCGATGCCCTTCGCCGGAATCGCAGTAACAGTAACAAGGCTGCTGGGCGAAAATTTCGGGGTTTTCCATTGCGTAGCGATAGGCCTTCGCCACCACCGGGTCAGTGAATTGTTTCGGATCCAACACCGCAGGCAACGGTCTGGCTTCTTCAAGATTGCCGAAGAAAGCCGGAATGCGGGGAGTAGGATTAGCCGCCGCCTGATGCGCGTGAGAATCTTGCGTCTTTGGCGTCGCCGGAGCGCTGCAACCCGCCAACCACAAAGTCGTAGCCAGCAAAGCCGCCGAACACAAACAGCCGCTCAAAGATCGCCAAGATAAACTTATCGAGCTTCGATTCATTGCGTCCTCATTTAAAGATGATTTCTGTGCGAAAGAACATTTTGTTCAGGATCGGGTTTCCCAAGACAGTGACATTGTAACGGCGGCTGGCTCAGTTGACCAGCCAAGATCGCGACAAAAAGCGGGACAAATTATTTGCGCGATGATATTATCCATTTGCACTTGAACCAGTGCCCCTCGCCTTAACCGCCCCGCAATCCAACTTCACAGGCCGAATCGTTATGAAACTTCCGAACAAAACTTTCCAAAGCGCATTGTTATTATTGGCTCTCGTCGCGTTTGCGTTCACGGCGATCTCAACTTCCAGCCTGGCGCAAGGCCGCGGCTTCGCCATTCAGATTGCTTCGCCGACTTCAGAAGCCGAAGCCAACAATTTGATCGAAGAATTAAACGCCAAAGGCATCAAGGCGTATCTGGTCAAATCCGAAGTTCAGGGTAAAGGCGTTCGCTACCGCGTTCGGGTTGGCAAATTCGCCTCAGCGCAAGAAGCCAAAACTGCGGCCAATCAATTGACCGCCAGCGGAGCAATCGGCGAATTCGCCGTCATGATTTATGAATCGCCAACCGTCCTGACCGCAGCCAAAGGCGAATCGAAATCGAAAGCCAAAGACAAACCGAAAAAAGAGAAGACGGAATCTGAACTGGCCGAGATCGCCAAACCTGAACCTGCAAAAGTCGAAGAACAAAAAACAGTCGCCCAAACGGAAGAACAGCCTAAAGAAACAATTCATCAGGTGAACACACAGCCTGAGGCTCAATCGGTTGTCGCGTCCAAACCAGCGCCAGAACCAACGCCAGCCGATCCTGTTCAAGTGGAAACAAAACCAGCGGAGGTCGAAACCAAATCCGATCTAAAAGCTGAAGCGAAAACCGAAATAAAAACCGAATCGAAGCCGGAAGAAGTTCAGAAGACAATCTCAACTGCTCAACCAGAAATGGCAGCCGCTTTGCCAGTGGTTCAGCCGACTGCGGAAGAAAACGAAGCCGATCCGAAAATTGCCGCGCCGCCGATTGCAGACGCTCTGACCGATGCTGTTTTCAGCAACAGCAACTGGAAAATGGTCAGGCGCACGGCTCAAACGGACAAGAACCTGCGCGCGATTCACTTTGTTGATTCGATGACCGGATGGGCAGCGGGTGACGCCGGAGCCGTTTACCGCACTACCGACGGCGGCAGAACCTGGAAACCATTGCTGAGCGGAGTCAGCGCCAACATCAACTTCATTCAATTCCTGGATTGGAATCATGGATGGATGATCGGCGAATCAATCAGAGGCTTGGGGGCCAAAGACGAAGACGAAGGCGAAACCGTTCTGTTAGGCACAATCAACGGCGGGCGAACCTGGATGATTCAAAAGATTCCAAACCTGCTCAGCGTTCATTTCACTGACGTGCAAAACGGTTGGGCTGTCGGACGCAACGCCACGCTGTTGCGCACGACCAACGGCGGAACGGACTGGAAACCAGTTTCTGAGATTCAAAGCCTGGTCGGTTTGCCGGTCGAATCGTCAAACTACAACTTCGGTTTTCGCGACGTGTTCTTTCTGGATGGCAAACACGGCTGGCTGATCGGAAACTTTTACGGACGCGCGCAGAGCAACATCGGCGGATTGTTCGTCACTGCGGACGGCGGTCAAAGCTGGAAGCGGATACCGCTGACGCTGGAAACTCAATACGTGTCCGGACGCTTCACGCCGGGCTTGTTGCATTCGGTTCGATTCACTGACGAAAACACCGGCTCAGTGACGGGCGAAATGAAAGACGGCGAGAACCGATTCTTCTTCGCTTTGCACACCCGCGACGGAGGCAAAACCTGGGAGCAATTCCGTACGCCCAGCCGAGCGACTCACAGCACGCAATTCCTCGATCCTGAAAACGGATGGATGGCCGCATTCGCTCAGCGCGAAGGCAGCGCCGAAGCCGTCGTTTACGACACCAACCTGATGCGCACAGACAACGGAGGCATGTCCTGGCAAAACGATTTCACCGCCAAAGGCAGCCGCATCCGCAGCCTGTTCTTTCTTTCCCCACAAAAAGGCTGGGCCGTCGGCGACCGCGGAATGATCCTTCGGTATGAAGAGAAGACGAAGGCGATGAATTGAGGTAGCTCTCAATCAAATCGGTTTTACTTGTAGAAGGATAAGTACATGGGCTGGGTATCTCTCAGAGAAGATATTGTTGAGCGACTGACTCGTGACCTTAATGCATTTCGCAATGACAGATCGTCAGGTGCAGATGAGGTACAAGAACTCAAGATACACACACTAATTAAAACCTGCGAAAGTATTTTACGCACTCTGAGCAAAGATTTGGATTTGGCAACAGATCCAATCATTGACTTTGCAAAACGGGTCCCTGAGTTAGAAGGGTTACTGGCCAAGCAATCTGAAGAGATAACAGGGTTACAAAAACAGAGCAGCTTAATCGAAGAAGAGTTGGGAAAGGAAAGAGAAAATGTAGAGGCTTTGACGAAACAATTGGATAAAACGTCCTGGGAGAACTCACGCCTCAAAGAAAAGCTTGAAGAAGCAGAAGTTAAAATGCGAATGATGGACGGCAAGAAAATTGAATGGAAAGATGAAGTTCCCCATACGAATGGTCCCCAACAAAAGCAAGGGAAACGAAAAAGCAAAGCAGCAAAAGGTGATACTAAGCTTGAATCACCTCGAAGTATTAATGATTTCGCAAAAACGCTATCTTCAAAATGGACTAGGAAAACTTGATCTTTGTCTATCATCTCTCCCCACAAAGCTACGAAATATGAAGAGAAACAATACTTCGAAGAAATCGCAAACTGACTGGGAACGCCTGAAGAATATGGCCGACGAAGACATTGACCTTTCAGAAACTCCGGAATTGACGCCGGAAATGTTCGCGCGCTCTGTGGTCAGGCGTGGTCTCAAACCCGTGACGCGGAAATCGCAGATCACATTGCGAGTTGATGGCGATGTGCTGGAATGGTTCAAAGAACAGGGACAGGGTTATCAAACTCTGATCAATTCACTGCTGAGAGCTTATATGGAAGCCCATAAGTGATCCCCAACTTTGCTCTTACAGCTTCGATTGGCCGATGAAAGTATGTGACCCAATAGCCGAATATATGTCTGCGCTGGAAAAGTTCTATCCAGCCGCCATTGGTTCAGCAGAAGTTATCAGGCGGCAAAACGATATGGTGATTGTCTGTGTTCCACTGCCTAAACGTGTGAACGAACGAATGCGGCTTTTCGACCAGATGGCTGAAGTAGCGACCAAACTTCTGATCGAAACCGATCAACTCATCATCCTCTCAAGCAATTAAGCTAACGTTATTTATGCCCCATCAGCGGCAGAATCAATTCCACCAGAATCAAAACCACGATGATGATTTCCAGCGTCTGGCTCTGCGCGTTGTGCAGCCGGTCGTTGAGCAAATCATAAAAATCCGAAACGATTTCCAGTTTGCGAGAGATAGTGCTTTCCCATTCCTGCAAGTAAAACCTTTTCGCCGCCGCCGAATGTAACCGAGCCAGAAACAGATCACCGACCAGCTTCAATGCGTTTTCGACTCGTTCGGCCAGCAGAGCGGATTCCAAACGCAGTTCAGCCAAATCTTCAATCGCTTTTCGGTAAGGCGTTCGCAGAGGAATCGGCCATTCGATGCGTTTGCGAATCAGGCTGGCGTATTCGCTGATGCTTTTGTCCAGTTGGCGGTCAATGTAGCGCGCTTCCAGCAATTCGACGTTCAGCAGTTCCAGCACATTGGCAGTGTCTTCGTAATCGAGGTCGTAAATCACCGCCGCATTCCAATCCACCAAAGTCACGTCGTGTTCGTAATAACTGATCCGCTGAGCCAGCGCTTCGTCCTGTTGCGAACGGCTGAGTTTGCCGGTCTCGAAACGCAGAGCCTGCGCCAGCGTCGCGCGATGATTGGTGGTCAGTTCTTCGGCCATCAGCGGTTCGTCCAGCTTTTCGATGATGAACAGGTAATAATCCTCCATCAGTTCGGCCAGTTTTGGACGGATGATGGCCGGTTCGATTTTCAGCATCAAAGATTCGACCTGTTCTTTGGCATGAGCTTCCAGATTCAAGGTGTAAAGTTCGTGGCTGATTTTCGGCAGTTCATCCAGCGGCAGGTTTTCCGATTGCGACAGTGTCCAACGATAAGAAATGCTGACGGCTCCGAAATCGAAAATCGTCGCCTGAATGTTTCCGGGCGCGGGGAAATGGCCTGTGGCAATTCCCAGATGCAGAATCTGCGGAGGTCTGGAATATTGCAGATAAGTCGGCGTTTGCTTTTTTCGCGACAGAGGTTGAACAGGCGTCGTCGCCATCATTGCGCTCAAACGTTCCAATGAAACTTCGTGCCCGATGTCGAAGGCGAACATCGCCACCACCTGCCCCTGCAAAATTCGCGTCATAAATTTTCCTTTGAAATAAGATGTTACCGATTCCCGATTTTCATGTCACACTTGCCGAGGTAACTCATCATTTTGATTCCAGAAAGACAGTCAAGTAGAATTTCCGTCAAACGCTTAAGGAAATTTGCTTATGAATAATTTGTTAGCAACGTGGCGAATGAAATTTTTGACTCGCACTTTCGTTTTGTCGGCTGTGATTGTTTCGGCGCTCGCTTCGGCGGCGTTCGGGCAAACTGAAAGTCGGCAGCAGCAAGACCCGCAACAACCAACGATCAAGATTCCCACGGCTCTGGTCACGGTTCCGGTAATCGTCACAGACCGTTATGGACGTTTCATCACTGGGCTTGAGCGCAAGGATTTTACCATTCGCGAAGACGGCGTCATTCAAACGGTCGAAGACTTTTCTTCGACCGAAGCGCCTTTCAATGTCGCGCTGTTAATTGACACCAGCCGCAGCACGCAAAACAAGTTGGGCACAATTCGCAAAGCGGCCTTGTCTTTCATCAAACAGCTTCAACCGAACGACCGCGTGATGATCGTCACCTTCGACGAACAAGTTCGCTTCGTCAGCGATTTCACCAACAGCCGCGCCGAACTGGAACGCGCAGTCAAAACTTTGAAAAGCAGTTACCTGACCAGCCTTTACGACGCGATCTATCGGACGATTACTGAAAAAATGCTTCCGGTAAAAGGTCGTAAGGCGATTGTGGTTTTGACCGATGGAGTGGACACGGCCAGCAAGAGAGCTTCTTTTGAAAGCGTTTTGGAAGCCGTCGCCGCCACTGGCATCATCAGCTACGCGATTCAGTACGAAACTCGCAACGACGGCGGCCCGATTATGAAACCGTTGAATCTGCCGGGCATTCCGGGGAATTCCTTCGTTTCAAGAGGCAGCTTGATTTCTTATCGTTCGCAGGATCAAACAAAACCGCCGCAACAAACCAAACCAGAGGCTGAAGATAAGAAAGAAGAACCGCGTCCATTCATCAACATACCGCGACCGACGACAACTGTGTTCGGCGACAGTTCGCCAATGAATTCCAGGCCTTCAGCGCCTTCGACTCAAGTCAATTCTCAGGCGCAACAACCGCTTCGCGACCGTTATCTGGTTGCGGCGGATTTTCTGAAAAGTCTGGCCGCGCAATCGGGCGCTCTGTACATACGAGCCGAAAGCATAGAAAACACTTCTTACGCCTTCCAACGCATTGCCGAAGAATTGCGGCATCAATACACGCTGACATACGTTTCCTCCAACGATCAGAAGGACGGCAATTACCGGGCAATCGCCGTCAGAACCAATTATCCTGAATTGATTGTCAGAGCGCGTCTGGGTTATCGCGTCCCGAAGGTTGAAGAGGAAGACGATGACAAGAAGCCAGAACATCCCTCTAAACCTTAATGCTTGCGGCTGAGTTTTTGTCTGAAGCTAAATCCTTGTGTAGTCATCAAGCGATAATTCTTCCTGAATGTAAAACTGCCGCATCATCTCCATTAAAGATTCGATATCGGATGATACGGCAGTTTTGAAACTGATTTCCGGCGTTGTCATTTGACGAAAGCGGCCAACGGGCCATCGGGTTTGATGATCGGTTTCAGCGTCGAATAAGGAACTACGACCACCTGCGGCCCGGCGGCGTAAGCGGCGACCTGATAAGCGTCGAAGGTGATCATCAATCCTTGCCGCGTGATGTTCCAGTTCTGGTAATTTTCCGCCTTCGGTCCGGCGCCGTTGCGAATCCAATCGTCGTCGCTGATGTTGCGCGATTTGATTTTGGCGATGCAGTAATCGGAGATGACTTTCAGGTAATTTGAATTCGGCTGGAACAGATCGGCCAGTCGCAGCCATTGGCCGCGATTCAAATCATAATTGAACACCTTCGATGCGGTGTTGCCGTGCGCTCCGCCACTGAAGACGTAGTTTTTGAAAAGCAGGCTGATGACATTGCGGTCGGCGTGAATCGTTTCGTAACTGACGTTGAGCATATAACCGGGCATGTCTGCGTTCGCCTGCAAATCTGCGGCGGCGGATTTGGAATGCTTTCTGAACTCGTTGCCGGATTTGGCAACGAAACCGCTGATCGTTTTGTTGAAATTTTCAGCGCGCGCGTCGTTGCCGGTCAGTTGCGGATAGCTGGTTTCAATCGAAAACTTCTGCTTGCTGTTTTCTTCGTTCTGCTCTTTCAGTACCAGCTTCATTCCGTCCAGGTCGAATCGCTTTTCGGCCAGCACGAAGGGCAGCGAGTTGCCGTCGCTTACGGACTTTTTCCAAGCGCCTGTGAATTTCAACGTTGATTCTTCGCCGCGAACTTCGCTGACCAGCTTGCCTGTGAAAACGCCCGTCTCTTTGTCGCCTTCCATTTCCGTCAGTTCGACGTTGCCTGTCGAATCAATCTTGCCGGTCAATTCCAGGTAATCGCGATCCAGATTTTTTTCGTAAAAGTATCGGCCATAAAAATTGTTGGCGTCGCGATTGAGTTCCATCTGAATCGCGTGTTTGCCGTCAATCGTTCCGACAAGTTGGCGATTGAACCTGGCCGGAGCCGGAGCGATGATCGGCGGGTGTTCGCTGGTCGTGGCCGACGGCGAAGGCGATGACGACGGCTGAGAAATTCCAAGTTGCGTCGGTTTGTCTCCGCTGCAGGCCTGAAGCGCCAGACAGCACAAGACGATCAACACCAGTTTCCGATCATTCATTTTATTTTCCTTCTTCTTTGAGCCAATTCTGTAACTATAGCTATTAAGAAAATAACTTCACGCGAATCACGCTGAATACGCGAATGAAAAGGATTTTTACCGGTTTGAGAATCAGCTATCTTGTTGGTCTGGTTAAAGTTGTAGAATAGCCTTTTCCAAAGTATCTGCGTTAATTCGCGTCATCCGCGGGAAAAACATTTTCTTGAATTCTATAGGAACGCGGACGTTCTCGTCCGCGTTCCGGCCAAACGCCCGCATTCCGGCTACGCGTCCTCAGGTTAATTGCCAGCGCCATTCGTTTTCTTCTTGGCTGCTTCGACCATGCGTTCGACATCGGCCAGAAGCTTTTTCGCGTCGTAAATGATCCCGTCTTTAATCGTGTATTTGATGCCGCCGACACGTTCGGGCTGGTTGGTTTGATCGTTCAGGCGAATTGCGCCGGTTCCGTACAGGACTTTCAGATTGGCGACGGGGTTTTCAGGAACGATGATCAGATCGGCCAGCAAACCGGGTTTGACGATGCCGAATTCGATGGGCTTGCCTTTCACTTCGTGCAGCAATTGCGCGCCGTGCATGGTCGCCGCGCGAATGGCTTCCAGCGGATGGAAGCCCGCTTCCTGCAACAACTCCAATTCGCGAATGTAATCGAAGCCGTAAAGTTTATAGATGAAGCCGGAATCGCTGCCGGTCGTGACACGTCCTCCGCGATTTTTGTATTCGTTGATGAACGCCATCCACAGCCGGTAATTGTTCTTCCATTCGATTTCGTCTTGCGTCGTCCAGTTGAACCAATAAGAGCCGTGAGCTTCGCGGCTGGGCGTGTAGAACTTCCACAGCGACGGAAGTGTGTATCGGTCGTGCCATTCGGCTCGCATTGCGCGCATCAGATCGCGGCTGGCTTCGTAAATCGTCAGCGTTGGATCGAGCGTGAAGTTCAGCTTGACGAGTTCGTCCATCACTTCGTTCCATTTTTTGCTGCCGGGCGGAGCCGCCTGTTTCCACAAACGTCCGGCCTGACCGAAGCGATGCGATTCGTCGTTGTAGTTGTAATCCAGCGGGAAATCCTGAACCGAACGATCAGTAAACAGCGATTCGGGCAAACCGTACCAATGCTCCATCGAACGCATTCCCAAACGCGCGGCTCCCAGCATGTTCAAACGCGCAACGCCGAGTTGGTTGAGATGAGTTGTCGAACCAAGCTGCAACTTGTTCGCTTCGTCCAAAAATGCAGCCATGATTTCCGGGTCATAAATTGCGCCTTCGCCGATGACCTTGAATCCGTCAACGCCTTTCTGCTTTGCCCAGCGAACGAATTCGCGCGCCAGTTCAGGCGTCGCCAGCCGACCTTTGTCCCAACCCAGGCCGGGCCCGATGTAAGCGAAAATGCGCGGCGCGGTAATTTCGTTTTTGGCGCTGCGCTCTCGCTGATTCAGCGTCCAATCAACGCCGTTGAAGGAACCGGGTTCGCGAACGGTCGTCACTCCGTGCGCCAGCCACAACTTGTAAACGTATTCGGCTGGCGTGCCTTGAGCCGCGCCGCCGATGTGTCCGTGACAATCCACGAATCCGGGCAGGACGTACATTCCTGTCGCGTCAATTTCTCTGGTGGCGTTTTTCGGGCGGGCGGCTTCGCGGATGGGAACTTTCGGGTAACCGACGCTTTTGACTTCGACGATGCGGTTTTTCTCAATGACAATGTCAACCGGGCCAAGCGGTGGAGCGCCTGTTCCGTCAATCAACGTCGCGCCGCGAATGATCAATCGGTCGAATGGACCTTCGCCCTCGCGACGATCCGGCGCAGGCTCAACGCCTCGCGGAATCTGCGCGGAAACCGCCAGAGCAAGCGACTGAAAAAGAAACACAACTACCAACCACCGAAACCTTAATGGCATGCGGTTTTCCTCCATCGGATCAAATGAAATATACCGTCTATTGAAGCTCGGTCAGCGCCAATCGTACCTGCTGGGCATGCTGATAGCGGTTTTGAAAAAATGTGAACCTCTGTTGACCAGAATCACCAATCCGACCATTGCCGCAAGCATCAATCCGGCGGCGACCAGCGATTGCCAGATGCTGAAGCTTCTTTCAAAAGACCGGCCAATGCCTGAATTCCACGCGCTGCCGTAAAGGATGACCAGATGCACGACGTAAATCATCAGAGTGTTTCTGCCGACAAGTTTGATCATGTGCGGAATCGAATCTATCTTGATGGCAATCAGCGAAACCAGCGAATTGATCAGCAAAACCAGTCCCACCCGTTGTGCGACAAATGCCGGATTGGCCAGGCCGAAGTAATTCTCTCCGCCGAATGTCACCGTCGCCCAGTTGATGATCAGGTGCAGTATCAGAAACGCAGCGCCAAACAGCGACAAACCCAGGCTGAGTTTCAACGGTTTGATTTCCTCACGCTTCGCGGCCAGATAACTGCCCAACAATCCTCCGCTCATCACATATCCGGCCCATGGAAACAGCGGAAAGTTCGAACCGCTGCCGGCATACAGGTAACCGGCAATCGGCAGCGGCAGAAAATCCGCCCACTGAATCTGATCAAAGACCGGATGCAAAGCGAAAAAGAAAAATGCGCCGAAGGCGAAAACCGAATAATTTCCGAACTTGAATCTTTCGCCGACATAAGAAGCCAGCAACAGAAACAACAGGCTGAAGCCAATCACCTGAAGCACATCAACCGCAAAGAAAAGCCGCCACGATTCTTCGGTCACATAGGCGAAGTTTGTCAATTGCGCAGTCGGATACTTCAATGTGTATCCGATGGCCAGAAGCAGAAGAAATCGTTTGACTCCTTTTATTACCCGTGAGTTCTGCTGAAAGCTTTCGCCGGATATTTTGAACAGATAAATAAAGACAGTGCCTGCGGTGAACATAAAAATCGGCGCGGTCAAACCGCGCACGAATTCCCAGACGGTAAATGCCGGGTTGGAATAATCCCTGTAATCATCCGAAAGCAGTACGTCAATCGTGTGGCCTTGAACCATCATCAGAACGGCCAGGACACGCATTATATCCAGAAAAATGATTCTACCTTTTCGTTCAATTTGCATCTTCAAAAAATATATTCCATTTAAGCGAAGTGATCCTCGGGGGTGATATTGATCGAACACCCTGACACGCCATTTGAAGGCGTTTTTTTTTAGCAATGCTTGACAGGTCTTCTCTCACCATTTTGGGGGGATGAAAAATAAATAAAGCGGAAAGTAGAGCGGAGAGTATCACGGATTTTGGGCGAATGACTAGCCGTCGCACGCGTCGCACAAGCGGACATCGCTTGCATTCAAACTCTCAAGTTGCCATCATCTGCCCTCGTTTTATCCGGTTCAAATTTCAACAAAATCAAAAATCTTGACTACGCGGGTTTCGAAGCGGGCGGTTTAACTTTTGAAGCTCGAATTGATGGTCGGTCACTCCTTAAACCACATGAAATTATTCAAGACTGAAGACGGCCCCGTGCTGGAAGATCGCGGCGCGTTTTATCTTTTGGGTGAAACAGATTGGGATGTGATGCTCAATCGCGACGATCACGAATTGGTGTTGACCAGCATGACGCGGCGCGCCTCGCGGCTTCGCGAATTCAATCCGCTCACCGAAGCGCTGGCTCCAATCGGACGGCAGGAAGTTTGGGCGGCAGGCGTGACTTATTACCGCAGCCGCACTGCGCGAATGGAAGAATCGAAAGACGCCGGCGGCGGCAGTTTTTACGATCGCGTTTACGAAGCTCCTCGCCCCGAATTGTTTTTCAAAGCCACGCCCAATCGTGTCGCCGGAACCGGAAAGCAAGTTCGCATCCGCCGCGATTCAAAATGGAATGTGCCTGAGCCGGAGTTGGCCTTGGCCGTCAACTCGCTGGGTCAAATCATCGGTTACACCATCGGCAACGACATGAGTTCGCGCGATATAGAAGGCGAAAACCCGCTGTATCTGCCGCAAGCCAAAGTTTATTCGCAAAGCTGCGGTCTGGGGCCGAGCATTTTGATCAGCCAGGAGCCGCTGGACGCCTCGGTCATGATTGAGCTGGAAATCAGGCGTGGCGGCAAGACGGCTTTTCATGGTTCGACCGATCTCAGCCAGCTTAAACGCAAGCCGCAGGAACTGGTCGAATATCTTTTCCGCGACAACGAATTTCCGTACGGATGTTTTCTTCTGACCGGAACGGGCATCGTCCCGCCGGATGAGTTCACCTTGCAGACGGATGACGAAATCCGCATCACGATTGAACCGATTGGCACGCTGATCAACTTCGTATCACAGGCGAGTTGAGATTTGGATTTGAGACTGAAATGCAATTACACGGACAAAACATCATCGCAGGCAAAATGGTCGAAAGCTCCGGCAAGAAGTTTCCCGCCTACGCTCCGGCTGAAGGAAAGCACATCGAGCCGCAGTTTGAAGAGGCGACAAAGGATCACGTCAAACAGGCTCTGACCGCCGCCGAAGAAGCCTTTCACGTTTACAGGCAATTGCCTGTGGAAAAGCGCGCGGCGTTTTTGGATGCGATTGGCGAGAAGATTGTCGCGCTGGGCGATGAACTGATCGAACGCGCTCATGCGGAAACTGCATTGCCGAAAGAAAGATTGATCGGCGAGCGCGGACGAACTGTCAATCAATTGAAAATGTTCGCCGATCTCGTTCGCGAAGGTTCGTGGGTCGAAGCGCGAATTGATCTGGCTCAGCCTGATCGCCAGCCGCTGCCGAAACCGGATATTCGACGAATGCTGGTTCCAATCGGTCCGGTCGCCGTTTTCGGAGCCAGCAATTTTCCGCTGGCGTTTTCAACCGCCGGAGGCGACACGGCTTCGGCGCTGGCCGCCGGTTGTCCAGTCGTTGTCAAAGCGCATCCGGCTCATCCCGGAACTTCGGAAATGGTCGCGCGAGCGATTTCAGCGGCGGCGGAAAAAACAGGCATGCCCGACGGAATCTTTTCCATGTTGCATGACCGCGAACACGTCGTCGGTTTGGCATTGGTCAAACATCCGCTGACGAAAGCCGTCGGCTTCACTGGCAGTTTGCGCGGAGGTCGTGCGTTGTTCGATATGGCCGTGGCGCGTCCGGAACCGATTCCGGTGTACGCGGAAATGGGCAGCACAAATCCTGTCTTCATTCTGCCGGGAGCCGTGCGCGAACGCGGCGAAGCATTGGCCGAAGGATTGAAAGGCTCTGTCACTCTCGGCGTCGGCCAGTTTTGCACCAATCCCGGACTAGCCATCGGTTTGAGCGACGATCAATTCACCGGTTTCACCAAAAGGCTCGGCGAATTGATCGCCGAAGCGCCCGGCGGCACTATGCTTTCTCCCGGCATCCTTCAGGGTTATGAACAAGGCGTCAAACAACTGGGGTCAATCGAAGGCGTCACCAAAGTTCAATCGAATTACACCGCCGTGCTCAACCGCACCGAAGCGCGCCCGGCTGTTTTTACCACCGACGGCAAAACCTTTCTTCAACATCATGAACTGAGCGAAGAAGTGTTTGGCCCTTCGACGATTGTCGTCGGTTGCAATTCACGCGAAGAGATGGAAAACGTCGCACGCAATCTGAGCGGTCATCTGACGGCAACGATCCACGGCACTGAGGAAGACCTGGCCGAATACGGTTCTTTAATTTCGATTCTGGAAAACAAGGTCGGACGTTTGCTGTTCAACGGATTCCCGACCGGAGTCGAAGTCTGTGCTTCAATGCAGCACGGCGGGCCTTATCCGGCGACGACAGATTCTCGCTCGACCTCGGTCGGGACGGCTGCCATCAGCCGTTTCGCGCGTCCGGTCAGTTACCAGAACTTCCCTCAGTCGGCCTTGCCTGTGGAATTGCAAAACCAGAACAAACGCGGCATCTGGCGGTTGGTGGACAATCAATTCACCAGAGACGATTGTTAAACGCGAGAGTAAGCGAGCGCCATTGGCAATTTCGGCGCCCGCTTACTGCTATCGCTGCTTCTTAATCATTCCGAGTTCAGCCAATACCTTCTTCGGCAATTTCGATTTAACCATCTCATAAGAATCCCTGATCAGTCGTTTCAATTCCGCCTGCGGCAGAGCGTCGAAGCTTTTCAGCGCCACCCAATGATAACGCGCCACATACGGGGCCGGGTCAATTCCTTCGCGTTCGGTCAATTCGGCGAATTCTTCCGGAGTGCATTTGAACGAAATTCGGTATGGCGACGCAGGATCAAGCGCCATCACAACAAACATTTTGCCGCCAATGCGAAGCAGCAGGTCATTTTCCCACTGAACGATTTCGTCAGTCTGCGGCAGAGACAGGCAGTATTCTCGAATTGAATCGAAGTTCATAGTTTTCCTCTTGGGAAAAGGATGGGAGCGCGAGCATCCTTGCTCGCATGGTGTCGCGAGCATCTTGCTCGCCATCGTCAAAGCGTCATTTTCTGAAGCCGTCGCCAAACAACAGGCATTGATCTTACCTGAAAAATAACGCGTGCTTGACCTCACTACCAGCCGACTTTATGATGCTTTTCGGATTGATTTCAACATAGACCAATCACAATTTTGCCTTGCCTGACAGCATCACCGGCAAATTTTACTGAGGAGTAATCAACGCATTATGGCTCATCCAACGAGTTCGACAGAAACCGCCAAGAAGGTTTGGCACAATGGCAAATTCATTGACTGGAACGACGCGAATATTCACGTCATGTCGCACGTCATCCATTACGGTTCGGCGCTGTTTGAAGGCATACGCTGTTACGCGACGCCGCAAGGCCCGGCGGTTTTCCGTCTGCGAGAACACATCGAACGGCTTCACGATTCCTGTCACGTTTACCGCATGCCGCTGGAATTTTCCGTCGAACAATTGATGGAAGCCTGCCTGGAAACCATCCGCATCAACGGTTTCAAGGAATGTTATCTGCGTCCCGTGGCCTTGCGCGGTTACGGCGCATTCGGCGTCAACCCGCTGAACAATCCCGTTGAGGTTTACATTGCCAGTTGGGTCTGGGGCAAATACCTTGGCGCTGAAGCCATCGAAGACGGTGTTGACGTTTGTGTTTCCAGTTGGGCGCGCATGCATCCGAATACGCTGCCGCCGACGGCCAAAGCCGCCGCCAATTACATGAACTCGCAATTGATCAAGATGGAAGCGATTACCAATGGCTTCGTCGAAGGCATTGCGCTGGACACTCAAGGTTACGTCAGCGAAGGCAGCGGCGAAAACATCTTCGTCGTTCGCGATGGCAAGGTTTACACTCCGCCGCTGTCGAGCGCCGGGCTGACCGGTATCACGCGCGATTCGGCGATTCAGATCGCCCGCAATCTGGGTTACGAAGTCATCGAGGCATTGATTCCGCGCGCGACGCTTTACACCGCGGACGAAGTCTTCTTTTCCGGCACCGCCGCCGAAATCACTCCCATCCGCACGATTGACCGCATCAAAATCGGCGAAGGCAAGCGCGGCCCCATCACCGCCGCATTGCAGAAAGAATTCTTCGCCATCACTTCAGGCGAAAAAGAAGCGCCCGGAGATTGGCTGGCTTTTGTGAACAGATAGTTTGGTTGTCTTGCAAGCGGTCCGCCTGCGGAAGACTCGATCTGAGGCTTTGGATTTGCCAAAGGTTTTTTCGTCCAATCTTCCGCAGGCTTTGTTGAAATTACAGGAGTCATTTACAACGCGACCGCAAAAAAACTCACAGCCAGGATTGGTTACAACCGCTTTTCATGCGAAGAAAGTCGTCAATTGACTAATCAGTCATCGTCACCTATAAATCTTTTCGCCCTGATGTGACGGCTTTGCTGCGCCCGGCTCAAGCCAAAAACGCTGGTCGCTGACCGCGATGATCTTCCATAAAACTGACGAAAGCGCTACTCACCAAATGAACGCAAAGACAAGCAAGGCAGCTTTCAACCAGCCGCAGTTTGCTGACGGTTCGGTTTACGATTCCGCATTGGCGGGCAATTCGGCTGTGTCGGAGCTGAAAGAGTTGGTGCGGTATCGCGACCTGTTGTGGCAATTGGTCGCGCGCAATATCAAGACTCGTTACAAACGGTCGGTGTTGGGCATTCTGTGGACGATGCTGAACCCTTTGTTGATGATGCTGGTGCTGACTTTCGTCTTTTCGGAAATCTTCAGATTTCACCAGCAGCATTATGCGGCTTATGCGTTGGCGGGTTTGGCGCTCTGGAATTTTTTTGCTCAGACGACGACCGGCGCAATGAGCGAACTGGTCTGGGGCGGCAGCTTGATGCACAGGATTTACTTGCCGCGAACGATTTTCGCCGTCACCGCGCTCGGCACTTCGCTGATCAATCTGCTGCTGTCATTGATCCCGCTCTTTTTGATCATGATCATCACCGGAGTTCCGATTCGTCCGGCGCTGTTGATTTTGCCGTTGCCGATTTTGCTGACGGCTATGTTCGCGCTCGGCGTGGCTTTGATACTTTCGCGCGTCGCGGCTTATTTCGCAGACGTGGTTGAAATGTACCAGATTCTGCTGATGGCCTGGATGTATCTGACGCCGGTGATTTATCCCAGAGAAATCATCCCTCCGCGTTTGCACTGGATATTCGATTTGAATCCGATGTATCACCTGCTGGAAATCTTTCGCGCTCCGTTGTTGATTGGTTGGTACGCGGGGCCGAAGACCGTGGCGGCGTCGGCGCTTGCAGCATTTGTAACGCTGGCTTTTGGCTGGTGGTATTTTTCGAGGAAAGCCGATGAGCTTGCTTACCGAATCTGAAAATTCATCCGCGACGGCGAAACAGAATCGGGCTGGCAACGTCGAATCGGTTGCGCCGGACGATGTAGTCATTCGTTTGGAAAACGTGTCGGTGGTTTACCGCGCGCCCAGCGAGCGCATCAAAAGTTTCAAGGAATACGCGATTCGATTATTGAAAAGGCAGGTCGTTCATCAGGAATTCACTGCCCTACGCGATGTGAATCTGGAATTGCGTCGCGGCGAAGTTTTCGGCCTGGTCGGTCACAACGGCGCGGGCAAAAGCACCATGTTGAAGATAGTTTCCCGCGTCATGAAACCGACCGAAGGGCGAGTTCGCGTGCAGGGAAGAATCGCTCCGCTGCTGGAACTCGGCGCAGGTTTTCATACGGAACTGAGCGGACGCGAAAACATTTTTTTGAATGGAACTTTGCTGGGTTACACGCGCGCCGAAGTCGAAGCCTTGTTCGACGGCATAGTCAATTTTGCCGAGTTGTGGGATTTCATTGACGCTCCGTTGCGAACTTATTCGACGGGAATGGCCGTCAGGCTGGGATTCGCCGTCGCCACAGCGACTCGCCCGGATGTCCTGATCGTTGACGAAGTGTTGTCGGTCGGCGACGAACAGTTTCAGGAAAAATGCGCCGCGCGAATCACAGAATTCCGACGGCTGGGAACTACGATTTTGCTGGTCACGCATTCCTCGGCTTTGGTGCAGAGCATCTGCGACCGCGCGGCGTGGTTGGATCACGGACGATTATGCGCGGTCGGTTCGCCGGAAGAAATCATTGGTCAATACCATTCGCGCTATCATCCGACGGACGATGATGAAACGGACGAATCCGGCCTCTCGCTTCCTTCGCCCGTTTTCAGCCGCGAAATTTCCGACGAGATGAGAGCTTTGGAAGTGCAGGCGATGCAGCGTGAATGGTATTACCCTTTCGACCTGCCTAGCGGCAACAAGCTTCGATGTTATGTCTCGTCCGAAATTATGGGAATTCATACGGACAGATTGGCGATGATGAATTCAGTGCTGGACAAAACCTTCGGTCGCAATCGCACTGAGTTAAGCTGTCTGGACATCGGATGCAATCAGGGATATTTCGCCGTCAAGCTGGCCGCGCGCGGTTGTCAAAAAGTTGTCGGCTTCGACGCGCGGCGGCAGAACATAGAGGACGCCGAACTGATTCGGCAGATTTACGGATTGGAAAATCTGAGCTTTCAAACCGCCGATCTGGCCAAAATCGAAACCGGCGAATGGGAACAGTTCGATGTGACGCTGATGCTGAGCTTGCTGTTCTGGATGGAAGACCCGATCGGCGCATTGCGCGCGGCCAAGGCTCTGACCAAACGAGTCCTGATCATCGAAACTCCCGTCGCTCCGGAAATCACTGGCAAGATTGATTGGGGAACGCATAGAAGTCAGAAGTCTTTTCATGGGACGTTTGCCGTCATGGATCAAAGCATAGAAAAGACTCTTCCGATTGGCAGTTTGACTGATCTGTCGCTGGTTCCCGGACGCGAAACCTTGATCTGGTTGCTGAAGCGATTGGGATTCGCTCGCGTCGAAATCGTTCCGCCGCCCGCAGACGCTTACGAACAACTGGCGACTGAAAAAAGAATCATGGTTGCCGCCTACGTTTGATTTTCCCGCCTGAAAGAAATTCCGCGATGAAAGTTTTATCCATCTTCGGCACTCGACCTGAAGCGATCAAAATGGCTCCGGTCGTCAAAGCGTTCGGCAAACACGCCGCGCGAATCGAAAGCGTGGTTTGTGTCACGGCTCAACACAGGCAAATGCTGGATCAGGCGCTGTCGCTGTTCGACATCGAACCTGATTACGATTTGAACCTGATGCGTCCGGATCAAACGCTGGCGCAAATCACAGCAGCATCGCTGACCGAACTTGACCGAGTGATGGTGGAGGAAAAACCCGACTGGGTTTTGACTCAGGGCGACACGACGACGGCGATGGTCGGCACTCTGGCGGCTTTTTATCATCGCGTCAAAGTCGGCCACGTCGAAGCAGGTTTGCGAACCTGGGATAA
>CAYRQB010000056.1:0-752 GCA_964426025.1 uncultured Heliomicrobium sp. | reverse complement strand
CTGCATTTCGCGCCGACCGAATTGGCGCGCGAAAACCTGCTGCGCGAATCGGTCAACGACTCCGGCATCGTCGTCACGGGCAACACGGTGATTGACGCCTTGCTGGAAGTCGCCGCAAAGGATTTCGATTGGGATTCAAGCGAGCTTGCCGCCATTCCGCGCGACAAACGGATCATTCTGGTGACGGCTCATCGGCGAGAAAACTTCGGCCAGCCGTTTCGCCAAATCTGCCAGGCGCTGAAAGAAATCGCCGCGCGCTTTGCCGATGTTCACCTGGTTTATCCAGTGCATTTGAATCCGAATATTCAACCGGTTGCGCAGGCTGAATTGAGCGGAGTCGGAAACATCAGCTTGCTCGAACCGCTGGATTATCTGCCGCTGGTGCAATTGATGAAGGCTTCGTATCTGGCGCTGACCGATTCGGGCGGTTTGCAGGAAGAAGCTCCGGGGTTGGGCAAACCGGTCCTGGTTTTGCGCGAAGTGACCGAACGACCCGAAGGCGTCGCCGCCGGAACCGTCAAACTGGTCGGAACGGACAAAGATCGAATCGTCGCCGAAACCTCGCGGCTGCTGACGGATTCAAACGAATACGAACGGATGGCCAAAGCCGTCAATCCATACGGCGACGGTCAAGCCAGCCAGCGTATAGTGACAAGCTTGTTGTCATATCAAAACTGAATTTACCGTCGGCAAAACCGGGTAGTGTCCTAAAGTTGTGTTGCTGGCAATCTGAAAATTTTCTCCCACAAAGT
>CAYRQB010000055.1:0-23228 GCA_964426025.1 uncultured Heliomicrobium sp. | reverse complement strand
TTCGGCAGCAATCCGAAACCGGCGCGGTAATACCAGCATCGCGGACGCTGGCACAGATCGCCGCCGACGGTTCCCATGTTGCGAATCTGCGGGCTGGTGATTCCCTTGGCCGCGTCTGTAATTGCCGGGAAGCCTTTGCCCAGACGGTCAATCACTTCTTCGATTGTGGCCAGAGCGCCGATGCGCGCCGAACCGTTGCGAGCTGTCGTCACGCCGCGTAGTTCGGGAATGTTTTTGATGTTGATGACCCGTTTTGGCGTGACGATGAAATCCTTCATCAGGCTGAGCAGATCGGTTCCGCCAGCCAGAACTTCGACTTCACCCCACGCGTTGCCGAGCAATTCGACCGCCGCTTCCTTGGTGACAGGGCTTGCGTATTCAAATTTTTGCATTACCCCTTACCTCCTTTCTTGTTGGCCAACGCAGCCAGGACGCGTTCCGGCGTCAACGGAATTGACGGCACGCGCACGCCGATGGCGTTGGCGACGGCGTTTGAAATCGCCGCGCCGGGCGAAACCGTCGGCGGTTCGCCAATGCCTATGACGCCGCGTTCGTCGTAACCTTTGCCGGTCATCATGTGAACCTTGAAATTGCCAATGTCGCGCAATCCGGCCAGGCGATAAAATTCCATGTTCGGATTCAACACCTTGCCGGTCTGCGAATCCATGATCCGCTCTTCGTACAACGCATAAGTGACGCCCATGATCATTGCGCCGAAAACCTGGCTTTCGCAGGTCTTCATATCAATGATCAGGCCGCAATCCTGCACGGCGACGAAGTTGTTCATCTTGACGATGCCGGTTTCAATGTCCACTGAAACGTCAGCCATCTGCACGCCGCCAACACCGCCCGTAGTCAAAGTTTCCTTGCCGGGATTCTTGCCGCGAGTTGTCAGCGGTTGAGTGCCGAGTTTGGCGCAAGCCTGTTTCCAGGTCATCGAATTCGTCGGTTTGCCGATTTCCTGAATCTTTCCGCCGACGGCTTCCAACTTGTCCGGTGTTGTGTTCATCGTCGGAGCGATTTTCTCAAACAGAGCGTTCAGCGCATCAACCGCTGCTCGTCGCGTTGAAGAACTGACGCCGCCGACAGTGGTCGAACCGCCCGAACCGCCCGAAACCGGATAACGGTTATCGCCGATGTGAACCTTGACCGCGTCGAGCGGCAAACCCAGTGTGTCAGCCGCGACAATGTTCAGCACTGTGCGCGTTCCGACGCCCAAATCCTGAGTTCCCATTTTGACTTCGACCGAACCGTCCGGATGAATGGTCAGATCGCAATCGCTGGCGTGACCGCCTCCGCCCCAGGTGTGGATCGAAAGCCCCAAACCGCGTTTGACGTTTTTGGTGCTGCCCGGAGCGCCTTCGCCGCGTGGACGCCAATTCTTTTTCCATTCGATGATCTCGGCGGCCTTCATCAATTCGTCGCGGTAAACATTGGCGCGAACTCCGGCCAGTTCGATGTTCTTGATGAAGAAATCCAGCGGATCCATCTTCAATTCGGCTGCCAGGTCTTCAAACGCAGACATGGTAATCAGACAAGCTTGCGGATGGTTCGGCGCTCGCCAGGCTCTTTGCGGGCCTGTGTTGGTGGCGACGACGGTGAACTTCTCTTTTCTGTCTGGGATTTTCACAACGTAGGGAAGTTGTCCGGCGAAACCGAAATTGCCAACGCCTCCGCTGCCCCAGGCGTCGGATTCCCACGCGACCAGCGTGCCGTCTTTTTTGGCTCCGACTTTTATTTTGGCAAAGATCGAAGGCCGGGAACCGGCGACCATCAATTCGGCGTCGCGTTCCAGCATCAGTTTGATCGGTTTGCCGCCGGCCTGTTGCGACAGCTTGGCGGCTTCAATGCCCCAACGGTCAACGGGGAATTTGCTGCCGAAACCGCCGCCGATGTGCTCCATCTTGATGCGAACGTTACCGGCGGGAATTCCCAACGCCTGAGCGAATTGCGCGCCGTTGGCCGAAACGGATTGGGTTGATTGATGAACCAGCAGATTCTTTTCGTCTTCCCATTCGGCTATCAGCCCGTGAGATTCCAAACAGCAATGCGTGATGATTTCGTTGCCGTATGTGCCTTCCAAAACGACATCTGCTGCGGCGAAGGCTTTGGCCGGATCGCCCGTGACGGCCTCGCTGGGTCTGCGCAGATTGGCGTCCGGAATGTTTTCCTTAACCTGTTCGTTGACGAAATGCGGGAGCTTTTCGTAAACGACCTTGATCGCGCGCACTGCGTCTTCGGCCTGAGCTTCGGTTTCGGCGGCGAGGACGGCGATCTCATCACCCGCCCAATGGATTTCGGTTCCGGGCCCTTGAATGATTCTGGCGGCTTTGACGCCGGGCATTTTTTCGGCGGCGCTCAAATCAATGCTGACGATTTTGGCGTGAGCATGTGGCGAGCGCAGAACCTTGCCGAAGAGCATTCCCGGACGGTTCAGATCGAAAGTGTATTTGGCGCGCCCCGAAACCTTGTCCGGGCCGTCAATGCGCGAAATGCGTTTGCCAATGTGCAATCGTTTGCCTTCTTCAGGCCATTTGTATTCAGCCATTGCGCCTGCCTCCTCTCGTCATTCTGGCGGGACCTTTCTTCATTTCCACTGACGCCTGAGCGACGGCGGCTTTGATGCCGTGATAGGTTCCGCAGCGGCATAAATTGCCGCCCATTCCCAGTTGAATTTGTTCGTCGGTCGGCGTCGGATGTTTGTCGAGCAAGGCTTTGCAAGCCATGACAAAACCCGGCGTGCAAAATCCGCATTGCTGAGCGTCGTTATCCCAGAAAGCCTTTTGCACAGGATGAAGCTTGTCGCCCTGAGCCAGAGCTTCAACGGTTTCGATCTTCTTGCCTTCGGCTTCGATGGCCAGCGTGGTGCAGGAATAAATCGGCTTGCCGTCCACGATGATGGTGCAAGCGCCGCAGGTTGCGCGGTCGCACACGCGTTTGGCGCCGGTCGTGTCCAGATCATTGCGCAGCGCATCAAGCAGGGTAACGCGCGGTTCGACGCTGACCTGACGGGCTGCGCCGTTGATGTTTAGTGAGATGTTTACTTTGTCCGGGCCAAGAATCTTGACTTCGGCCCCGGCGGCTTTGACGACCTTTTCGCCGCCGGCAACCAGCGGAATCGTCAAGACTACGCCTGTGCCTTTCAGGAAGTTGCGGCGCGACACTGCGGACTCATCCTGCGATTGAGTCGTGACAGTTTTGTCATGCCGTTCGTCAGAACTGCTCATCAGTTACCTCCGTTTGATCAGAAAAAGTGTGGAGTGAATTTGCGAAAAACAGCGATACGCCTGATTAGACGTGGACGCCATCGTGCGGTTACAACCAATTTCAAGTTGGATTATTGCTACAATGTAAGTGCGGATTACGAGTATAACAACGGGGTCTGAGGGTGACAAGAAATGTCTGACTTTTTATGCACCGTAAGCTTGCGGCTTGCCTTCGATAGAAAACCCTGAAATTCTTATCGCGCTCTCGAAAACTGCTTTTCCGGGAATTCGCAACCAAACATGAAACGAATCATCGTCGGCACAGCCGGCCACATTGATCACGGCAAAACCTCGCTGGTCAAAGCTCTGACCGGAGTGGACGCAGACCGTCTGAAAGAAGAAAAAGAGCGCGGAATCACGATTGACATTGGCTTTGCCGATTTGACGGTTGGCGACGTGCATTTCGGTTTTGTGGATGTGCCGGGTCACGAACGCTTCGTCAAAAACATGCTGGCCGGAGCGCACGGCATTGATCTGGTCATGCTGATCGTCGCCGCCGACGAAAGCGTCATGCCTCAAACGCGCGAACATTTCGACATCTGCCGTTTGCTGGAAGTCAAAGCCGGTTTGGTGGTCATCACCAAAACCGACATGGTCGAATCGGAGTTCACCGAATTGGTCGAAGCCGAAGTTTCGGAATACGCCGCGGGTTCTTTTCTGGAAGGCGCGCCGATTCTGCGCGTCAGTTCGCGAACCGGCGAAGGCATTGAGGAATTGAAAAAGACCTTGGTTCAATTGGCCAGAAAGGTCGAATCGCGCGACGAGAACGCCGTCGCGCGTTTGCCGATTGACCGCGCATTCACGATCAAAGGCTTCGGAACGGTCGTTACCGGAACGCTGATCGCCGGACAGATTTCGGTCGGCGATGAATTGGAATTGCTGCCTTCGGACAAACGCCGCGCTCGCGCGCGCAGCATACAGGTTCACGGACACGCCACGCAGGAAGCCAAAGCCGGTGAACGAACGGCGATCAATATGCAGGGACTGGAACTGAATGAAGTCCAGCGCGGGCAGGTGTTGGCGCCCGCCGGTAGATTGGCGGCAAGCTCTATGCTGGATGTGAGACTCAGTTTGTTGAAATCTGCGCCTCGCCCGCTTCGCTCGCGTTCCAGAGTTCATCTGCACATCGGTACGGCTGAAGTTTTGGCGCGAGTCGTCTTGCTCGGTCAACAGGAACTGGCTCCGGGCGCGACCTGCTTCGCGCAATTGCGTTTGGAATCGCCGACGCTGGCTTTGCCCGCGGATCATTTCATCGTTCGCAGCTATTCGCCGACGGTGACGATTGGCGGTGGAGTGATTGTTGACGCTCTGCCGCGCAAACACCGTCTGCGCGAAGGCTCGCAGGTTGTCGCGCAATTGGAAAAGCTGGCGGTTGCGGATGAAATCGAACGCATAGCTTTGTTGGTGGAAATGGCCGCCGAGCGCGGAATGAATTACGCCGAATTGTCGGCTCGCAGCGGTTCGACCGACGAAACGATAAAACGCGCGTCGGATGCTTTGACAAAATCGCGTCGAATGATGGCCGCTTCGAACAATCCGCCGCTGCTTGTGGCTCGCGCGAATTTTGATGATCTGAGCAAACAGGTTCGCGCAATGCTCAAAACTTTTCACCAACGCTCGCCGCTGGAATCCGGCATGGGGCGCGAAGAATTGCGCGAAAAAATCTTTGCCAATTTGTCGCCGGAAATTTTCCGCGCGGTGGTCAATCAACTGACTGAACGCGGCGAAGTGATTGCCGAAAAAGACCTGCTGCGGTTGGCGACTCATCGCATCGCGCTTTCAACCGAAGAGCAGGCGGCGAAAGATCATCTGGCGGAAATTTACGAGCGCGCCGCGTTACAGCCGATTTCGCTGGAAGAAGCCATGGCTCAGGCCGGAGCGCAATTCGGAATTGACAAGTCGCGCGCTCAACGCTTCGCGCAAATGCTGGTCAACAGCGGGGAACTGATTAAAATCGCCGACCTGGTTTTTCATCGCAGCGCCGTCGAAGGTTTGCGAGAGACGCTGCAAAGGTTCAAATCGGAACAGGGATCGAAGCTGGATGTCGGCGCATTCAAGGACCTGACAGGCGTGTCGCGCAAATACGCGATTCCGTTGCTGGAATACCTTGACCGCCAACGCGTCACTCGGCGAGTTGGAGACGCTCGCGAAATCCTGTAACCTTTCAATTCTCCAATTGACTATTTCTCGTTGCCTGATTTCCCCCGCAGAATTGAATTCACGGAGAAGACTTTTATCCACAAGGTAAACCGGTCTGAAGGAGGATGTATGCGTAAATTCATGCTTCGCGTGTTGTGTTTGAGCCTGCTGATTTGCGGAGCGCTGTTTGTTGCCAATCGCTCGCGGTTAAGTGACCAATCCGTTTCAGCGCAAACGACCATTCAATTGCAGCCAATCGTCAGCGGTCTGGCTTTTCCGGTTTTCGTCGCCAACGCGCGAGACGACAGTAACCGAATTTTCATCGTCGAGCGCGCCGGAAAAATTTTGATCCTGCCGCCCGGAGCGACTTCGCCGCTCAGCACGCCTTTTATTGATTTGACGGCCAAAGTTCTGACTGGCACTTCAATCGGCGATGAACGAGGTTTGCTTGGATTAGCCTTTCATCCGCAGTTCAAAACCAACCGCCGCTTTTATGTGAATTACACACGGCGACCTGATGGAGCGACGGTTATTTCCGAATTTCGCGTTTCCATCGGCGACGCTAACAGAGCCGACGTGGACGAAAAAATCATCCTGACCATTACCCAACCATTCAGCAATCACAACGGCGGAATGATGGATTTCGGCAAAGACAACTTTCTGTATATCGGTATGGGCGACGGAGGTTCGGCGAACGATCCCGGTAATCGCGCGCAAACCATCGAAGATTTGCTCGGTAAATTTCTGCGCATTGACGTGGACACGCCGAACGGCAACGTGCCTTATTCCTCGCCGTCGTCGAACCCATTTTTCGGGGCGACGCCCGGACGCGATGAAATTTACGCAGTCGGATTGCGCAATCCCTGGCGCTGGTCGTTTGACCGAACGACCGGCGAACTTTATGCGGGCGACGTAGGCCAGAATGCGATTGAAGAAATCAGCCTGATTCAACTAGGCAAAAATTATGGCTGGCGCGTGTTGGAAGGAACGCTATGCACAAATCTGGGGCCTGCTTCCTGCACGGCGCCGGGCTTTACCCCGCCTATCCACGAATACCAACAAAGCGGCGGGCGTTGTTCCGTGACCGGAGGTTATGTTTATCGCGGAAAGCGCCAGACATTGCCTGACGGCTCTTATTTGTTCGGTGATTACTGCACCGGAGAGCTTTTCCTGTTTCAGAACGGATCGGTGACGACGCTGCTGGATTCGCCGTACCGCATCTCTTCTTTTGGCGAAGACCAGGCGGGCGAGCTTTATGTAGTGCATCTGGGGTCGGGAGCCAACGGCGCGATTTACCGCGTTGTCAATCCGAACGCTCCGGCAGCGAATTTGGCCAACGTTTCGGCGGCCAGCTATCTCAACGGCAACCCATTATCCAGCGAATCCATTGTCGCCGCTTTCGGGCCCAGTCTGGCCGACGTGACGCAAGTCAGCACAACGACTCCGTTGCCGACCAATCTTGGCGGCACTCAGGCTTCAGTCAAAGACAGCGCTGGAAACGAACGATTAGCTCCGCTCTTTTTCGTTTCGCCGAATCAGGTCAATTATCTGATTCCGCAGGGAACCGTCAGCGGTAACGCGACGGTGACAATCACCAGTTGGAGCGGCGTCGTTTCTCGCAACGCGGTTCAGATCAATTCGGTTGCGCCGGGCATATTCGCCGCCAACGCCAATGGGCGAGGCTTGCCCGCAGCCGTCATTGAACGCGTCAGAGCCAACGGTTCGCGAAGCACGGAACCTGTCGCGCGATTCGATCCGGCGCAGAATCAATTCGTCGCCGTGCCAATTGACCTGGGCGCGGTTGACGATCAGGTCTTTCTGGCCGTCTTCGGCACAGGCTTTCGATTCCGCAGCGCGCTTTCGGCTGTGACGGCGACCATCGGCGGTGCGCCCGCTGAAGTCACATTTGCCGGAGCGCAAGGCGATTTCGTCGGACTGGATCAGGCCAACATTCGCATACAGCGAAGTCTGATTGGACGCGGAGATGTTGACGTGGTTTTGACCGTTGACGGGCTACAGGCCAATATCGTTCGCGTCAACATCAAATGAGCGCGGCTTGACAGCGCCGAGAGCGGTCAATATACTCGCCCACTTTCAAACACCAAGTTTTCGTTACCAGTAGCATTCAAGGAGAGTTTAGAGAAGATATGCCGAATCATAAGTCAGCCGAGAAGCGCGATCGTCAAAACGTACGCCGCAATGCGATCAACACAACCAACCGCACACGATTGCGGACTCAGATCAAAAAGTTGCGAGCGGCGATTGCTTCCGGCAATGCCCAGGAAGCGCAGGCCTTGTTGCCAGCGACCATTTCCGTGATTGATAAATCAATCCAGAAAGGCGTTTTGCACGGCAACACTGCCGCTCGCCACAAAGCCCGATTGACCAAACACGTCAACGAACTGGCCGCCAAGTAAGCGGCGGCGGTCGAAGCAAATCAGTAAATTTATGAAAGACGCCCGGCTAGTGGCTGTAGCCGGGCGTCTTTCATTTGCAGTTCAATTCAACTGAGCCTGACGTTGGCGCAATTGAGCCAGAAGCTCTTTGATCTCGCCTTCATCTTCAGCCTGCGGCGTCCGCCGCAAATAATCTTCCAGGTCAATTCTGGCCTGAACGAATCGCCCCGTCGCAAAATGAACCAAACCGCGATCACGGATTTCGATTGCCGAATCTGGATTGATCAGCAGTATGCGCTCAATCGCTCCAAGTGTTTTGTGATGATCCTTCGCTTCGGCGTAAATCCCCTTCAGGTTTTGCAGCATACGGCTCAGGATTTGTCTGTTGCCGGAAGCATAAAGAAATGACGGACGGAACATGAGCTTGCCGTCATACATTCCGGCAATCATTTCCTGACAACGTTCCTCATCCAGAATCCGCCCGCCGTGAAACGGGTCAATGAAAATTTCCTGCTCGTCGTCAGCGTATTTGACCAGGAAGTGGCCGGGCATCCCAACGCCGAAAAGCTTCAAGCCGATTCGCCGAGCTACTTCAATCATGATCACGGACAGCGCGATAGGAATGCCTGTGCGCCGGTCAATCACATCGTTCAAAAAGCTGTTTCGGGCGTCGAAGTAATTTTCGGTGTTTCCGCGAAACCCCAGTTCATCGAAAAGCAGATTCCCCAGCCGCATGATTCTGATCAACGGATCGTCGAAAACATCGTCTCTTTTTCGCGCTGCTTCGGCGAAAGAATCCAGTTGAGCCAGATAAAGCTCAACATCCAGTTGCGGATATTCTTCGGCGGCAATCAGCAGCGCGGCTCTGTCCAGTTCCAATTCGCGTTCATCGCTGACGATCATTTCGGCGAATCGGGCGCGGGCTTCTTCTCGATTCATGTTTGCTTGGGCATCCTTTGTTTTCTTGCTTGCCAACGCATTGTCGAAAAGAGCCGCGCCATCGTCAAACCGGTTCAGCGAAAGCCGATCTTTACCGCATTGCTGATTCGTCCATCAGTCACAACTGAGATTTCGACATCGCCACGACCGGCCAGTCCGCGCGGCAATGGCAGGTTGATCTGATCCAGTCCGGCAAATCCTTCGACTGCTCCGGCAAACGAGACTGGCAATTCGATACCGCCGATGACGGCTTTGATCGCAGCTCGTTGATCTTGATGGCGGAAACCTGTGCCGTAAAGAATCAAAAAGTCCTGCTCGTTCTGATCGCCGAACTCAATCGGTCTGGCTACGAAACGATTCTGCAAAGCGTCGAATTGCGAAATCGCTTCGTAAGTTTGCGAACCGTCGCTGCGAACCCGCAACAGCATGGCTGCGGCGACGCCTTGCCCGTCGGAGTTGGCGGCAAACAGGCTCGGCTCGACTTTCACGATTTCAATCAATCCGATTGAAACTTTGCCAACAGCGTTCGTGATTGCGACCATCGCCACGCCTTCAACCAATCCGTCAGGCAACAGGTAATTGACTTGCCGCGCCGAAACGAAAAATATTCCGGCCTCGTGTGCGATGCCCGCGCTGTCAGTGACGACGACTCGTGTGCCGTTGAGCGTTTTCGACAAAGGCAAAGTCATTGCAATCGAATTCGTCAATGACAGTTCAGCGCCGAAAGCCGCGACGATCTGTTCGACGGCCAAAGCGTCGCCTTTGAAGCTGGCCGCCGACACGTTTGCGCAAGCCGCGATTCCTGCGTCGGCAAAATCGGCTATGAAATCTGCTTGCAGACGATTGGCATGCGAATCGGCAATTTCGCGCGCGACTGGCGAATCGCTGAAGTTGAAAATCAGAGCTTCGTCAGCGTTGGACAGCGGCTCGAAGTTCAACGTGACGATTGATTGTTCGCCTGCGGCAATCGCTCGTCCGTTTGGCAAAGCCAGCGCGATTCCAATGCGGCCACGCGCGGCTTTTTCCGAATTGACGATCAGCGTCGCGCCGGAGGTTTCAGCCGTCAATTCCGCCGAAACGAATCGCCATCTGGCCGGGTGAAACAGCAGGCTGAAACCGACTGCGCTTTCCGTGCCTTCGGCATCCAGCGAGACGGTCAATCTGCGATTCGCTTTGCCGGTCAGCGAATTCATCTCCGCCGTCAATTGCGTTGCGCGGACGGTTGACCGCCGCCCGTTGCGAAGCGACGATTGAGAATCGTCGTCGGCGAATTGACCTGTCGGCGCGGTCGGCCCGCCAACCGGCGTGATCGGATCGAGTCCGGCGGAATAACGACCGGCTTGCACCCAATCGCTGACGGTCAGCGCGCCGTTGCCCAGCGTTTCTCGGGGAGCGCAATCCGCTCGTTGAAATTCGCCACCCGGATTTACCTGATCCAATCCGCCAACGAAACGTCCGACCTGAACCCAATCGGCTGTGGTGACTTGTCCGTTGACGTCGCCGTTCGGTCGCGGATGAACATCTGCTTCAAAGCCTGCGACGACGGTCAGATTGGCCATCGCGTTTGCGCCTCCGTACAAAGCGGGCAGGGAAGCGGTGATCGTAGTCATTCCAGCCGCCAGACCGGGCGCGTTGAACTGCGCCGAAGTCTGCCCCGCCGGAAGCGGAAGGCTGGCCGGAACTGTGGCCGCAATCGAGTTTGAAGAGTTCAGAGTCAAATTGACTGCTGCGGGAAGCGCCGGATTGATCGTTGCCGTGAACATTGCCGATTGCCCAACGCCAATCAATTGCGTGGGCGGAGCCAGCGTGATCGTCGGCGCAGGCGTCACTGTGAACGCCGGAGTCGTCACGTCCGCGCATCCGATTTTGCTGATGGTGATGGGACCGGTCGCCGCTCCGGGGGGAACAGTCGCTGTGATGCTGGTCGCGCTGTTGACGGTGAATTGCGCCGAAACGTTATTGGCGAATTTGACCGCGGACACGTCCGTCAGATTCGTGCCGTTGATCGTCACCTGAGTTCCGACAAAACCGCTGGTCGGCGCAATGCCAGTGGCGGTTGCGCAGGCGACGGCTTGAGTGACGGTGAAGGTTTGTCCGGCGATGGTCAATGTCCCGACGCGTTCGGCTCCGGTGTTGGGGGCGACGCTGTAATTCACCGTTCCGTTGCCACTGCCGCTGGACCCGCTGGTAATCATCAGCCAATTGGCATTGCTGGTCGCCATCCACGCGCAACCGGCGGTCGTCGTCACATTGACCGATCCGTTGCCGCCGCCGAAAGCAATCGCGGCGGTTGTGGCCGAAAGCATGTAACTGCACAGCGTGCGTTTGACGATTGTGCCGTTCGCGCCGACGGCGTAAACCGCGTTCACGCTGTTGGTGTGCACGCTTTTCAAATCTGCTGTCACACCGCTGGTTTCCGTCGCCCAGTTGGCTCCGCCGTTGCTGGTGACGACGATTACTCCGCCGTCGCCGACCGCCCAACCCTGATCGGCGTTGGCGAAATGCACGTCGCGCAAATTGGCTGTGGTCGAACTGCTTTGTTGTTGCCAGCTCAAACCGCCATTCAAGGTTTTCAAAATCACGCCGCCGTCGCCGACCACCCATCCTGTGCAAAGGTCGAGCATGAAAATGCCGTTCAGGTTTTGCGTTGTGTTGCTCTGTGGTTCGTAAAATTGACCGCCCGATGAAGCTTTTGTGATCCGGTAAATCTGTCCTTTGTCGCCGACTGACAATCCGTTGTCGGCGTCAACGAAGTAAACATCGCGCAAGGTGTTGAGCGTCGCCAGCGTGGGAGTTTCAGAAGCGAATCCGAGCGCGACCAGCAACAGCAGATTTGTGTGCAATCCTCCGCCGTCGCGGTCGCCGACTGTGAAGGCGTTGAATGAATTGACAGGGAACATGCGGTTGCGATTGCCGGTTGTGAATTCGACGCGCGGCCAGGTCGAACCTCCGTTTGATGTGATGGCTGCCAGTCGAACTCCGCCGATCCACCCGTTGTTGATGTCGAAGAATCTGACTGAAGTCAGGTTCTGCGAAGTTCCGCCGACCGAGAACGAATTCCAGGCTGTTCCCCCGTTCGATGTCGCTCGCGACGTTGAATTAGCGCCGACCGTCCAGCCCTGATTGTTGTCGAGGAAGAAAACGTGATTCAGTTGATTGGTCGTGCCGCTGCTTTGCGTCGCCCAACGTCCGGCGGCCAATGCGCCGTTTCCGGCTTGAATGACGGTGACGATTTGACCGGCGACGATCAGATAAGCCGTCCGCGCGGTTCCGTTGTTGGCCGTCAGATTGAAATTGACCGTGCCGTTGCCAGTGCCGCTCGAACCGCTGGTGATCATCAACCAATTGGCGTTGCTGGTCGCCGTCCACGCGCAACCGTTTCCGGTTGTCACATTGACTGTGCCGTTGCCGCCACTGGCCGCAAAGCTTTGATCGCCGGGCGCAACCGAGTAATTGCAATCCGCTGATCCATTGCTCAGGCTCAGGCTGTAAGCGCCGAAACTGCTGCTGCTGAAACTGGTTACTTCGATTTGATAAACGCCGCCGACTGGCAAAGTGAAAAAGCCATCGCCCGACGGTATGCGCGCGCTGGTGCGATTGTCTCCGTCATCGTTTGTCGCAATGACGTTGCCAGTCGGATCGAGCAGATAAAGGTAAGTGTCAACCGCCGAAGAATCGGCGCGAATGGCTACGCGCTGGCCTGCCATCCCGCTGAACGAATAACGGTCTGAGTAATAAAACTCGCCGCGCAACAATGAGGAGCAATCATTTTGCGCCAGCGTTCCGTTGACGATCTGTCCAGCCGCAATCGGCATGATTGCGCACGAACCGTCCTTGCCGCCTTGAATGACAGTGAACGATTGTCCGGCGACGGTCAGCACGGCTTGTCTGGAAGCTGCGCCGGTATTGGCCGCGACGGTGAATGCTGTTGCTCCGTTGCCGCTGCCCGATCCGCCGGAATTGATCGTGATCCAGTTTGGATTGCCGGTCACAGTCCACGCGCAGCCTTGAGTTCCGGCGATGTTGATTGTTCCGTTTCCGCCCGCAGCTTCGAAGAATTGAAACGAAGGAGAAATCGAAGTGCAGGCCGATTGCGTGACGGTGAAGGTTTTTCCGGCGGCTGAGATCGTTCCGGTTCGCGTGGCAGTGCCGGTGTGAGCCGCGACCGAAAAGTTGATCGTTCCGTTTGTCGTGCCGGATGCGCCGGAATTGATTGTGATCCAGGCGGCGTTGCTGGTCGCAGTCCAGTTGCAACCGTTCGGTTCGGCGGTGACGTTGATCGTGCCGTTGCCTCCGGCGGCGTCGAAGTTCTGGCTGGAAGGGGCGAGCGCGTAATTACAACCGCTCTGATTGGCCGTCACGCGCCATGCTCCGCGACCGTGCGTGAAGGCGAACAATTGACTGACACCGTTGACCACGTTCAAGGCCAGGGCTTCGATGATGACATTGGCGAAGCCTGTGTTTTCAACCATCCAATTCGTTCCGCCGTCGGTCGTGGCGAACACGCCGACATCCGTGCCGATATACAACCGCGCGGTGTTTGACGGATCAACAATGATGCTGTGAACCGGAACGTTGGGCAGAGCGCCGTCGCCCGTGCCGTCAATGCCCGTCCACGAAACTCCGCCGTTGGTCGTTTTCCAGACGTGAACTCCGTCGAAGGTTGAGTAAGTGGCATAGGCTATGTCCTTGTTCGACGGATCGAAGGCCAGACAGGAAACATATCCCGTGCGCGGTCGAACCGATGGCCAAGTCGTGCTGCTGCCCGAAGTCAATCCAACATCAGTGCGAAGGATGTATCCGTCGCTCATTCCGGCCAGCAGGAAATTGGCATTGGTCGGCGACACGGTCACTGCGCTGACCGAACCGCTGCCTGGAGTGACCGCGCTGGCTCGCGTCCAACTGGCGGCTCCGTTGGTAGTTCGCCATAAATACGATCTGCCGCCCAGCCACAACCTTTGCGGCTCGCTCGGATCCATGACGTATGGCGTGATGAACAATCCGGTGTCGCTGATGCCGGTCGTCGAGCGAACGAAAGACGCGCCGCCATTGATTGATTTGCGAACTGAAATTCCCGTGGTCGCGGCATAAATGACGTTGGGGTTTGTCGGATCAACCGCGACGTAGCCGCCGTCTCCGCCGAGAATTTCGTTCCAGGCGTTGACTCCGGCGGCGTCCGAGCCGCGCAAAGTTCCATTGTCCTGAGTGCCGCCGAAATAAGTTTGACCGGATGGATAAGGCAGGCCGTGATAAAACTGAGTCACTCCGTAACCGTTGTTCAGCGAAGTCCAGAAGACTCCCGTCGCCGCGGCGTTGCAGGCGGCGTTCGCTCCCATCGCGACAACTCCGCGCGCGTTGGCGGTTCGGTAAATTCCGCCGTCGTTGCCGACGAACATGATTTGATTGGTCGTGCCGTTGTATTGCGGATGAAAGACGATGGCGTGGTGATCGGGGTGAACGTATTGCGGCACGTTCTGTTCCAGATAAGCGTGCGCGCCCATTCCCCAATTCGCTCCGCCGTCGTCGGAACGGAACAGATCAATGCCTCCGACCCAGACTCTGTTCGGGTCAACCGGATCAACGGCGATGACGTTGTCGTACCAACCCTGGCCTGTGAACAGATTGCTGGTGTCGAATCCGCAGTTTGTTCCGAATGCGGCAACGGCGATTGACAGAAGCGAAGCGTTTAATTTGTTCGGATCGGTGTTGCGAACGCGAGCTTCCCAAGAGCCGGAATCGCCGCTGCTGGTTGAGCGGAAGACAGCGTGCAAGGCGTCGTCAAACGGTCCGGCCAACGCAGCCGACAAAGCGTAAATCGTGTTTTGATTCGATGGCGCAATCGCCAGCGAAGTTCTACCCGCTCCGATTTCGGTGTGAACCTGCAACCATTGGCCTGAACCGGAAGCGTCAGTGTTGCGGAAAATTCTCGCCTGTTCCTGATTGCCGCACGAAGCGAAAATGTAATCGGTTGGGCGATCCGTGCGAATCGCCAGGTCAAGACAGCCTCCGTTAATCGCCACTGTCGTCGAACCGACCGAAGTCGCGTTCAGAACTTTCGTCCAGGTGTTTCCGCCGTCGGTCGTTCGCCAGACGCCGGTTCTGGTGGCGGCGTAAATTCGATTGCTGTTGTTGGGGCTGACGACCAGGTCATTGACGTAATGAAAATCCGTGGTGTTGGTGCTGTTGATGCGCGACCAGTTCGCTCCGCCGTCAGTGGTTTTGAAAATGCCAGCGCCGCGCACCGCGCCGCCGTTGGAATAACCTTCGCCGGTTCCGGCGTAAAGAATATTCGGATTTGCCGGATCCATCGCCATCGAATTGACGGCCAGGTTGGCGATCAAATCAGAAACCGGAGTCCAGCTTGCTCCGCCGTTGGTTGTTTTCCACACGCCGCCCGCGACTCCTGCTGCGTACATCGTGTCTGGCGTATTCGGAGCGATGATGATGACTCGCGTGCGTCCGCCGATGTTGCCCGGCCCAAGCTGAGTCCACGCCGGCAAGACGGCGGCGCTTTTGCCCATCAGTTTTCTGGACGACTGAAACTTGCCGTCGGCGAATGAATACTGCTGCATTCGCTCCATTTGTCGGTAAGCTTCCTGATATTTTTCAACAGGGATTTCCTGCTCGCCCGCTGGCAATCGCTTCAAACGGAAAAATTCCATCGCCTCTGCGGGTTTGTCGTAACGGCCTTCGGCAATTTGCTCGCGCTTGCGCCTGATTCGCTCAGCAACTTCGTGGTTGATTTCGGCTGATAAACCTGAAGACGACGTGCGATTGTTTTTACCGCCAGCGGTGACATTTGAAGAGTCGAACTTTTCGCTGGCAACCTGTCGCTTTGATGCAGGCAGTTCGGTTGAATGCCAATGTCGCCACATCTTAATGCCGGCAAACAGGCAAGAAGCAAACAGAACAAATCCAAAAAACAACAAGGTGATGAGACGAGAGCGAGGCATTGAGGAAATCATGCAAACCTCCTGTTGGATATTTTCTTGATTGATGCTGATGGAACAGCCGGGAAAACGATTATGTGGCAAGACGGTTGGTCAACCGCCTCTGACAGTTTCGGTTAAATGTTTCACTTCTGAGTTGGCAGGCGGAGTTTGGCTTGAAGTGAAGATGGCGTCAATAGATTCGGTAACTGTTCGGTTGGTTTTTAGCAGGAAATTATCAGAGTTGAGCAGACGTGGTGAATGAAGGCAGGATGAGTTTGGTTTCTTCATCCTGCCTTGCGTAAATCTTCAGTTTCTGTCGCCAAGTCCATGCCTGCCTTTGCAGACCTTGCACGCTGTAGGCTTTTCGGTGTTGTCCACTCTGTGACTGACTGGCGGAAGCGATCGCAGATAAGCGAAGATCGCTTTCAAATCTTCATCAGTCATTTTTCCGTAAAGCGACCACGGCATGGACGGGTTCAGTTTGCGGGCTTTGACAAGGCCGGTTCGCATCGCTTCAACGAACAGGTTTTCGTCGTAATAGGAAATGCCTGAAGGATCGGGAGTGATATTTGGCGCTGTGACTTCGCCGCTCGGTTCGTTGAGAGTGAAACCACCGGCGAAATTCATCCCCGAAATCGGCTGACCATTTTCCTGTGGAGTGTGGCAATCGGAGCAACTGCCCATCGTTGTCAGATATTCGCCGCGTTTGATCGCTGAAGAAGTGTCCGGCGCAGGAACCGGCGTTTCAATCGGTTGAGGCATGGTGTTGACCAGCAGATTGAGCGGAAAGTCGAGTTTGGATTTCGGCGTCGAATTACGAATGGCAGGCACAGAGCGCAAATAAACCACGACCGCTGCTACGTCTTCATCAGACATTTGCCTGTAATTCATATAAGGCATGATCGGGAACAGAGCGTGACCATAGCGGCTGACGCCTTCGCGAATCGCTCTGGCCAATTCGTCATCGCTCCAATTGCCGACGCCGGTTTCCTGATCCGGGGTGATGTTCGGAGCATAAAGTTTGCCCGGGCCTCCGATGAATTCCGCGCCTGAGCCTTTCTTCGCTTCAATCGGCGTGGCTCCTGCGGATTTCCAATCACGTTCCGAATGGCAGTAAAAACAACCCATCACGTCTTCCACCAGATATTTTCCGCGTTCCATTCTGGCCTCCGTTCGTTCGAAGCCGCGATTGGTGACGTTGCGAGCTTTAGGACCGGCGAATATTCTCCAAAGACCTGTGGTAAATAACCCGGACAACAGGACTGCAAAAATTAACAAAACAGCAAAGCCAAAAACTTTTTTCCAGCGAAGTTTCATATGATTTTCTTCCTTCATTCTAAAAATGGAGATTTCATTGACTTCTATGGGCGCAGATTTATACACCCAGGTTTTGCGTTAAGCCAATACGATTGCGGAAAATCGAAGTTCCAATCCGAGCCGAACTTGTATGCCCATCTGGCTAGACCGGATTGGCGCTGACTGCTATCCTCAAAATCGCTGATCCAACATCAGGCAAGGAGGCAGTTGTGAACTTTAATTACGAAAATCTGCTTGTTGAAATCAATGCGCCGCTGGTTCGCGTGACGCTCAATCGCCCGGAACGTCGAAACGCGCTTTCACTGGCGTTGATGAAAGAATTGAGCGACTGCTTTCGTCGGCTTGGCGAAGCGCCTGAAGTCGGCGCGGTGATTCTGGCTGCCGCCGGCAATGTGTTTTCTTCCGGTCACGATTTGAATGAAATGCGCGGTAGAACGATCAACGATTACCGCCAGTTGTTCGACGTTTGCGTCGAGATGATGACTTTGATCCAGCGTATTCCGCAGCCTGTCATTGCCGAAGTTCAAGGAATGGCGACCGCCGCCGGTTGCCAGTTGGTGGCGACCTGCGATCTGGCCGTCGCTTCGGAAGCGGCGAAGTTCGCCACGCCAGGCGTTCGGATTGGACTGTTCTGTTCGACGCCGATGGTTGCATTGACGCGAGCCGTTGGCCGCAAACGCGCTTTGGAAATGTTGATGACCGGCGTCCCAATCAGCGCCGAAACCGCAGCCGAATGGGGATTGATCAATCGCGTAGTCGCAGCCGATCAACTGCAAACAGAAACCGAAAGCCTCGCCCGTCAGATAGCAGAAGCAAGTTCGCTGACCATCGGCATTGGCAAACAGGCTTTTTACACGCAGATCGAGCTTGATCAGGCAAAGGCATACGATTACACCAAAGAAATCATGAGCCTGAACGCGATGGCCGAAGACGCTCAGGAAGGCATCGGCTCATTCCTGGAAAAACGCAATCCATGCTGGCGTGGACGGTAAATCACATCGTTCCATTCATTGGTAATATTCGTCCATTTATTTTGTTTATACAGCCATTGACTCTTTATAGCCTCTGACTTAGAGTGCGCCACTGTAAGAGTGGAAAAACTCTTACGTCCCGCACCAAATCATCTCTAGTGTTTTGGAAACAGTTTTCTATGAAGTTCCATAATCCTCATCTTGCATCCCAAAGTTCGGATGAGGAGGCACAATCGGCGAGATGATTTTCTTTCCGTCAGTACGGATGAGAACACTCCCTTTTGGCTTACAAGGAGAAAACCCTATGTTCAAAAACCACCGTCGCATGTTGCTTGCATTGTTGGTTGCCAGTGCATTTGCCGCTTTAACGCCCAAAACAACAGCCGATCATTCCTGGGGCAGTTACCATTGGGCACGTACCAGCAACCCATTCACGTTAAAAGTTGGCGACAACGTTACTTCTGCCTGGGACGCTTACCTTAATGAGGCGATCTCTGATTGGAGCGCATCTTCAGTTCTGAATTTGACCAAGGTAGCTGGCGGAACCTCAGCGAAAGCCTGCCGCCCAACCGCAGGACGCATTGAGGTTTGCAATGCAAAATACGGAAGCACCGGTTGGCTGGGCATTGCTCAGATTTGGGCCAGTGGCAGTCATATCACCCAGGCTGTGGCGAAAATGAACGACACTTATTTCACCACTCCACAATACAACACACCGGCGTGGAGAAGATTGGTGATGTGTCAGGAGATCGCGCACGACTTTGGTCTTGATCATCAGGATGAAGCTTTCAATAACCCCAACCTGGGATCGTGCATGGATTACACCAGCGATCCGGATGGGCCGCCCAGCAATGAGCATCCAAACGCTCACGATTTTCAACAATTGGAAACGATCTATGCTCATCTGGACAGCACAACCACTGTTGGCCAGGGCGCTCAGGGACCTCCGTCTCTGGCTGACATGGATTCTCCAGCGGCCTGGGGCAGGGAATTACGCGGTGGTCGCGACAAAGGCTACTCGCTTTATGTGCTGGAAATGGGTGGCGGGCAAAGAATCTTTACGTTCGTTACCTGGGTTGACGGAGAAGCGCGAGGAAACCGTTAATCGGCATTGCTGATTTTGGTTTGCATTCGTGTGGTAGAGGAAAAGGCGCAATTTCGATTTCGCCTTTTCCTCCGAACAATCTTTAATCAAGAAACTGGCAAGATTTAACTCAGGTCGGTCAACGTCTGTTCACGTTGTTTCCAGTCAATCATCAGGTATTTTTCTTTCAACCATTGACAGACAAAACGACCTGAAATACATTCCGCGCCGCTTTGGTTGCGGAACGAAATTTTTGGCGAGTTTTCACCACTGCAAACTCTTCCCCACAGAGTCCTAAACCTCACCAACATATTCATACAAGTGAGGAATAACAGTTAAATCGGGAATGTTATGGCTTTCCCATTAACATCCCTTCGCCCGTTCACCCGAAAGGTGACACGTTTTTCCAGGAGGAAAATGAAAAAGACGTTAATCACACTTGCTGTTCTGCTGGCGTTTGGCGCGGCATCGGCCCTGACTTACTTTAACAGCGTGAGCGCTCAAAAAGGTCAAGGCCCTCCCGAAACCCGCCCCGGCCTGCAATCTGATGGAACATTCGTCGGACCGGATGGAGCTACTTATCCGTCTTTGGATGCGTTCGTAAACAGCGGAGCGCGTTGCGCGACGAAGGAAAGCGTACTGACAGGAGTTGCGGACACCGGAAGATCGTCGTTGGCGGCTCGCGCTCCGGGCAGCGTGACCATACCGGTTTACTTTCACGTAATTCAACAGAATGGAACAGCCGGAGTTTCCGGAACCGGATTCGTTCCGGTTTCGTGGCTGGATGCACAGATCACTGTTTTGAACCAGGCTTACTCAGGACAAGGCCCCGGTGGCAGCGGAGCCGACACGCCTTTCCGTTTCGTTCGTTCTGGAGTTGATTACACAGTCAATTCTTCCTGGTATGGTGCCGGGCCCAGCACCAGCGCGGAAACAAGCATGAAAAACGCTTTGCGAATTGGCACGGCTGACGACCTGAACTTTTACACCAACGGCGGAGCCGGTCTGCTGGGTTGGGCGACTTTCCCGTCCAGTTACGCCAGCCAGCCATTGAAAGACGGCGTTGTTTGTTATTGGGCGTCGCTGCCGGGCAGCAACTACACCCCATACAACCTGGGCGACACCGGCACGCACGAAGTCGGTCACTGGCTCGGCCTGTATCACACATTCCAGGGAGGTTGTAACGGCAACGGCGATTACGTCAGCGATACTCCATATGAAAAATCGCCTGCTTACGGTTGCCCGGCTGGTCGCGACACCTGCCGCAACAAGGCCGGTCTTGATCCGATTGAAAACTTCATGGATTACACGGACGACGCCTGTATGTATCTGTTTACGGCTGGACAATCCACGCGAATGGACAGTCAATGGACGTCTTATCGCGCTGGCAAATAACAGCCGCCGGTAATCGGTAAAAACAAAAAGGGAAGCGATGACAAAGTCGCTTCCCTTTTTGATTTTACCTGACGCTTTTTCAATTTCTTTCTGGCGGACGCCAATCAATCACCGGCGTCGAACCGTCGTCACAGACCCAGATCGTCGCCCGCATCGGCTGATGCAATTTTCCCGGCGAAGCTTCAATCAATTTCCAATCGCCTTGCTTGAAAGTTTCGCCGCGCATCAGAAAGTGACTGGCTGCTTCTTCGGCTTTGGCCAGTTTCAGTGTGAAGCTTTCAGTCGTTTCTTCATCCGTGCGCACGCGAATGAAGATGCGGGATGAACCGCGTTCGTATGCCAATATCCTGCCGGTGAAAGAAGTCAGATGATCGCGCGAACATTTCAGCGAAGAAGGCGGAGCCAGGCGCTGACCTGAGGAAGCGACGCGCGCGTTTTCAGTTTGCGGTTGAGGCGCGCGTCGTCCTTGAGCTTGATGGTTGGTCGTCATCAAAACAAAGAGCGCGGCGATTGCCAGCGTCAGACTAATAAAATTGCCAGTTTGTTGAATCATGATCTTTTGTTTTTTCAAGTCAGGAAACGCCGGAGACGCGTTCTTCCCTGAGCGTTTTGGTTGTGCCTTCGGCAACACTGACCGGTTCCGGCACGGCGTCTTGCCTGACCCGGTTGGTGTCGAAATCAATTGCTTTTGAATTTGACGCCGCAGGCAAAGCATCTGCCGTTTGCTGTTTCGGCAATGCGCGTTGCGGAGCAGAATCAGATTTGTCGAAAAAGAGTTTGAGAAATCCTGCCGATAGTTTCTGCCAGTACAAAATGATCGGGATGGCGAATACGGCAATCAAAATTGCGCCAGCGCCTTCGGTGAACGAACCCGCCAGTAATGCAACAACCGAACTGAGAAACATCAACGTCGCGCCAAGACTCAGCCCCTTCTGACGCGGTGACAATTGAAAGAAAAGTTGCAGCAAACCGAAAAAGGCGCCGGTGAGCAATAAAGAACTGCCTCCGATTGGAAGGCTGAACATCGCCGCTCCCAGAAGTGATTTGATCGTTCCGACCATCATCAACCCCGCGCCGAGGTTTATATCTCGCTGTCTGACAGAACCGGGCAGAGCGCCTGTATTCATAAAATCCCGCAACGCGCCCAGCGCAAATCCGCAGTGAGTGCAGTAACGAATCTGATCGGTCGCCGGTTGTTGTCCGCATTGTGGGCAGTGCATAAAGCCTCTCTTGATGAATTAGCAATCCAACTGAGAATGGTTACGAGCAGGCTTTCAATCAAGTTCGGTTTATCGTCTGGCGTTGCCGTATTGCAGCTTGACGCTGACCATCAGCGGATCGCTGGTTTTCGCATCGGGACGGTAATAAAGCGTTTGCGGCGTGGGACTGCCGGGTTTCAATTGCTTGCCGTTTGCCGCGCTGGCTTCCTTTTCTTCTTTTGTCCAGGCTTTGCCGGCGGAATTTTCCATTTCCAACCTACCGACTTTCGCTCCCCATTTCTGTTCCCACTCGGCGACATCGGCTTTTGAAAGCTGAATGGCGTCTTCGCCGATTTTCAAACTCGGCAAAGGCTGCGGAGTGATCAGCACGCTGATGACTTCGCCCACCAGATCGGCGCGGTCAGGATCGAGCTTGAAATAATTCGGGCGATCTTCCTGCGCTGGTATGTCAACGATTCTGCCGACCTCGACCTGATTGTCGCCGCTGCGCAATCTGGTGGTCGGAAAGATCAGATAAGGTTCGCCCATCGTGCCGTCGGCATATAACTCGCGATCAATCACGTACAGAAAACCAGTGCGTGCGGATTCGATGCTCAACCGCACTCGTTGCCCGATGGCCAACGGCGTATCAACCGAAATTCGTTCCGGCGTCCATTCGATAACTTTTGTGTCGTCTTTGTCGTGTTTGAACAACCGAACCTGTTTATCGTCTGCGGACCTGGCCGGACGCAATCGCCACAAAGTAATTCCCAGAACCGTGTCGGCATTAACCTGTTCGGTGGAAATCTGCGGAGTGACGACGCGATAACGCGGACGAGGCTTGTTTGTCTTGACCGTCGCCGGTTTGCCTTTGGATTTGAAAAACTCGCTGTCCCACAACTTGCGGGTTTGTTCGCCGGATTGAATTGCGCTGGCCGCCTCCGTTTCAACCGAAAAACCATTCAGCACGATCAGCAGCATAAAAAGTCCTGTACACAAAACAAGACTCGAAACATATCTAAATCCCGTCATCAAAAATCTCCTTTACCTGGGTGATACTGGCGGTTATCGCCATTCGCCTTGCAGCGCAAAGGCCGCCCAGTAATACGGTTGATTCCATTGATTGCTCTTCCACATTTCTATTTGTGCGGCGCGAAGCGCAGACGCCGGACGCAGATTTTCTTTCAACATCTTCTGATAAAACTTCACCATCAGTTCAGCCGTCGCGCGGTCGTTGACCGACCACAGGCTGACGACGACTCGCGGCGATCCGGCGTACATAAATCCGCGCGTCAATCCGACCAATCCTTCGCCTTTGATTTCCTTGCCCAAACCGGTTTCGCACGCGCTCAGCACGACGACTTCGGCGGGCAGATTCAGATTGTAGATTTCGTAAGCGTAAAGAAAGCCGCTTTGCTGTTTGCCTTGTTCATCAACCAGCGACAACACCAATGCCGAAAATTCAGGCCGTTCGCTGTCCAGGTATCCGTGAGTTGCGAAATGAACGTAGCGAAACTGGCTCAAATCCTTTGCCGTAGCCGTTGCGCGATTGGCAGCGAAATCCAGCGCCTGTTTGCGGTCGGATTCGGA
>CAYRQB010000054.1:0-23395 GCA_964426025.1 uncultured Heliomicrobium sp. | reverse complement strand
CAACCGGCGACAATTGCTGCATAGTTTCCGGCGTGCCGCGCGAATGCATCAACACAAGTCCGGCGCCGGTTTCAGCCGCCAGATCAGCCAGGCCGGATTCAAACCTCAGCCCGCTGATGTCGTTGATGATCTCAGCGCCGCGTTCAATTGCGCCGCGCGCGACTTCGCACTTGGTGGTATCAATCGAAACCGGAATTCCCAATCTGCCTTGAAGCCTTTCCAGCACAGGAAAGACGCGAGAACATTCTTCTTCGACGCCGACCGTTTTCGATCCCGGACGGGTTGATTCTCCGCCGATGTCCAGAATATCAGCGCCTTCGGCTTCGATTTCAAAAGCCCGACCAACGGCGCGTTCAACAACATCGAATTTGCCGCCGTCGGAAAACGAATCGGGCGTGACATTCAAAATTCCCATGACCTGAACGCGGGATTCCAGGTCGAGCGTTGAGCGAATCAGCTTCATTGAAATTCCAGAATGATTTCAGCGCCTCGCTGCGCTCCCAGAAGCGCAGAGGCTGAGCCACACCACACGGCAATTTCCCAATAACCCGCGCTTCCCAAATAGGCGAACAGATTGTCGTGATTTTCCGCTTGGGCGAAGTGCGAACCGAATTGAGAGACAACGCGGCCAGCAATTTTCATCTTAACTTCCCGCTTCCCTGCCCGTTCAACAGACAATTCGCGCTCAGTCAGATTGGTGATGCAATTGCCGAAATGGTCAACGTGAATCACAGCGCCTGTGATTCGCCCGGCGTCCGAATCGCGCAGGGGTTCGGGGATTTCAAACTTGATGTAATCGTGAAGTTCGTCGCCAAGATTTTCCGGCGCTATTCCGCGCGACAACCACGCAGCAACCGGAGCGAAAACATCTCGGCCATGAAAAGTCGAACTGACTGGCTGGCGAAAATATTCCTGCCGCGCTACCTGAAAAACTTTCACAGCCTTTTCTCGCGCATAAACGTAACTGAAAATTCCATTGTCGGGGCCGACGAAAAGCTGTCCTACGGTTTCAACCACGATTGCTCGGCGCGAAGACCCAACGCCCGGATCAACCACCGCGACATGAACAGTCCCGGCTGGAAAATCGCTATAACAGGCTCCGAGCGTGAAAGCCGCCGCCATCACGTCCTGCGCCGGAATCTCGTGAGTCAAATCAACAATTCGGATACGGGGATTTATGCTGAGGATAACGCCTTTGACGGCTGGCACAAAATAATCGGCTGTGCCGAAATCAGTTAGTAACGTGATCATCTGAATACGAATTGCGGATTTGCAAATCGGCGATGCCATCATCATCTGATTCGCAAATCCGCAATCTGAAACTCAATCGGGTTATTCTCTGGTCTTGGCCGGAGCCGCCGTGCGAATGAGCATTTCCGTGCCTGGTTCAAGGATCAAATCCTTGCCGCCTTCGATGAAGACCGAACCTACTCCGACGCCTGCGCCAATTGCCGCGCCGATGGCCGCGCCTTTTCCTCCACCGGCAATGCCGCCGATGATCGCGCCGAGCGCAGCGCCGCCAACACCACGAGTCGCAGTATCTTTCGTGCGGCTGCCGCTTTCGACGTTCCCTTCTTCATCAACGGTTTTGACTTTTTCAGTTTGATAAACCTTTTCCACCTGAGCCGCGATCTTGCCTGTCCGGCCATCGCGCGTGTGAATCACATCGAAAACCAATGACAATTCGGTTTTGCCGGACGCGCTGCCTGATTTGTTCAGCTTGGCGATGTGTCCTTCCAGAACCGCGTCTACGTAATCGCTGGGATCAAGCACGACGGCTGTGAACTTGTCGCCTTCCTTGTTGGTTTTTGTGTTGATCTGATCGTTCAGCCGGACTTTCATCTGAATGCCGTCCGCTACAAAAACCGTTCCGCGAGATGAAGTGGTTGTTCTGGGACGTTCGCGCTGCCGGTCATATTGATCAGAAGCGCGAGTGTCGGAGCTTGTCCTGGTGTTTGCAATCTCTCTGTCGTCTGTTGCTCGCGGTCGAGCTTCGGGTTCGGGCGCAGCGCCGGAAGCGTTGACCGCTGCGATCACCGCTCTGCCAAGATTCGTCGGCATGGAAGTCGTGAAAGGACGACCATAATAACCGTCGTTGTATCCCATCTCGAAGCCGATGCGATAACCTTCCTGAAATTCTGCCAGCGTTCCCATCGTTTCTTTGTAGCCGCGATCGGCGCGTTGGAATGAGTCGCTGCTTTCAAATTCGCGGGGTTGGTTTTCGTTGAAATCGCTCTTCCCTTTTATGAATCCATCTTCGTAACCGCCTCGATAACCGTGCTGGTAAGCGTAACGATAAGATGACGCGTCATTGGTTGCGACCTTAGGGCGTTGTCGCGATGTTTGCGCCGTAGCGACGACGGTCATCATTAACAACGCAATCGCCGACATCCCCAACGCTGCAAAGCGGCGGCGGACAAAGCTCTTGTTCATTTTTGCCTCCTTCTGTGGATCAATCAGTTGTCGTGGGGGAAAAGGGGTACTAACTTTATAGACCATCGCCAGATTCAAAACAAGCCACGAGTTGGTGTATGCTTTGAACTCAAAAAGACCAAATCGTTCATCTATTGGAAACAGTTATGCCGTTGAAAAAAATCTATTTGGATAACAGCGCCACCACACGAGTTGACGACCGCGTCATCGAAGCCATGCTGCCTTACTTGAGCGAAGCTTACGGCAACGCTTCCAGCACGCATCAATATGGCCAGTTAGCCAGACAAGCGATCGAAGACGCTCGCCAGCAAGTCGCTCTGATGTTGAACGCCTCGCCGACTGAAATCACTTTCCTGTCGGGCGGAACCGAATCCGTCAATCTGGCCATCAAGGGAATCGCCGAAGCTAATCGCGAAAAAGGCCGCCACATCATCACGTCTCAAATCGAGCATCCGGCTGTGCTGGCAAGCTGCGCGCATCTGGAACAGCAGGGCTGGCGAGTGACTTATCTGCCTGTTTATCGCGAAGGCATAATTCGTATGGAAGACGTGCGCGAAGCCATCACGGACGAAACCGTCTTGATCACAATCATGCACGCCAACAACGAAATCGGCACGATTCAACCATTGGCCGAAATTGCCGCTTTGGTCAAACAGCGCCGCGAAGCCGGTCAGCGCCATTTGCATCTGCACACAGACGCCGTGCAATCGGTAGGCAAAATTCCTGTGGATGTGAAAGAGCTTGGCGTTGATCTGCTGACAATCACCGCTCACAAATTCCACGGTCCGAAAGGCATTGGAGTTCTCTTCGTTCGCAAAGGCGTTCGCCTGGCCAGTCAAATGCACGGAGGCCATCACGAACGAGACCGCCGCGCCGGAACCGAAAGTGTCCCGCTGATCGTCGGCATTGGCAAAGCCGCCGAGCTTGTCCGCTTGAATCTGGCCGAAAGGATGGAGCACGCGCGACAGCTTCGCGATTATCTGGAAGAAGAACTTTTCAAACGCGTCACCAACATTTCGCGCAACGGCGATCCCGAACGCCGTGTGCCGAACATAGCCAATCTCAACTTCGATTTTGTCGAAGGCGAAGGCTTGCAGATTTCTATGGATTTGAAAGGCGTGGCGGTTTCGACCGGCTCGGCCTGTTCGTCGGGTTCTCAAGAACCGTCGCACGTGCTGATGGCGATTGGCTTGCCACGTGACAATGGCTACGGCTCGTTGCGCTTCAGCTTCGGCCAATACAACACCAAAGAAGATGTTGATTACGTGCTGGAAACTCTGCCGGCAGTAGTCGAAAAACTGCGAAAACTGTCTCCGCTGGCGCGCAAAAAACAAGCGGCTTCCTGATCGCGGAGCTTTAATGCCTCAAAAGAGATTTAGCTGAAACGGATAATTCTATTCGGCAGGATCGTTGTAATCGGAGAGGTAAAGCTTGCCATCGTGATCAACCAAGCCAAGCCTGACGCGGTCAAGCCAACCTTGTCTTCCCAAAACATCGCGATTGTAAGCCTGACTTTCAGCAAAATAGACAACGCAATCAAAATCACTGCCCTACACCGACAATGTAACCTGATGTCCATATGCCTTGAATCGTCCTGTTGCAGTGCCGAAGTATTCAACTCTCCCGCTTTCAATTGTCAGTCCTAGCAGTTCACCATACCAACGCGAGAAAATGCAGGCGCTTGCGCCAGTGTCAACTTTAGCCTGCAAGTCAACTCGCGCGTTCCCGTGACTCAGTGAGATTGGAACCGTAATACCCAATTGGCGAGTGTCGTAATCGTAGCGGGAACGAAACATCAGCGTCTCCATCTTCACCATCCTCCAAACGGCAATCCATCCAGCGGATCAACGTATCCGGTAAATGGCATTTCAACACCTCTAGCTTTGGCTTCAGCGTAAACCTGTCGTAAGTCGTCGCCATGACTCAACAATTGATCGCCATCCAGCGCCACCCATTGCCCGCCATACTTTGCGCGGTTTTGTTCGTCGGCAAACCAGCGCATCTCACGCTCACGATGGCGAATAACTTCTGTTTCGCCGTTTAGCCTTTGCTGGCGACGCTCTGCTTCAATCTCCAACAACAACCGCTGTTGCTCCTCTGGCGATAACGCCCGCACGACTTCCAATGCTTGTTCATAAGCCACATTCGCCATTGCGCTTAACTCCTTTCATCAAAACTGCCCGCATTGTAATCCCGGCTGCCGAAACCTGCCATTGCTATTTCAACACTGCCCGCTCAACCAACTCGCGCAATACTGCTGAGCGATCTTCGGCTTCAACCAGCCGCCGCAAATCCTCGCCGTCAATCGGCACGACGCGCAAGCGGTCACGGCTATCGCGTAGGACTTCAATGTGTAAAGTCTCGGCGAAGCGTTCGGTACAAATCAGAAAGCCGAGCCTGCAATGGCCGCCGCGATTTTCCAGCTTGCGGTAAAGACGAAACCAAATTGATTGTTACGGAGTTGCCCTCGCCGGTGATGATGATACTTTGCTGAACGTTTTCCGCGATGACGTTACGGTCGCCTTGTTGGTGCTGCGGCTGCTTTTTCATATGGCCGATGCAAGTGCCAGCGCAGTTGGGCTACTGCGCAGGATCGAAGTTCAACACGTTCAGGGTTCTATTGGCGCAGGGAATATTTCCGACAGAGGGCAACTGAATCCGGGCAAGAGGTCTGGACTTTCCAAAGTGCGGTCAGCGGTGAAAACCTGGACTTGGTCCATTGAGCGGAAAATCGTGACGGTGCGGATTTCAGGCGAGACTATCCAGACCTGCTTAACTCCGGCTTCCAGATATTCAAGGACTTTGGCGCTGACTTTTTCGTGAAGGTCGTTTGGCGAAATGATTTCAACGGCCAGATCGGGCGGTAGTTGCCAGACGCCTTCGGGCACGCCTTCCGCCGGAATACGGCTGGCCGAGACGAAAGAAAGGTCAGGGATGCGTTCGTTGTCGCCAATTTTGAAATTGACTTCTGTAAATGCTTCACCGAGTTTGTTGGCTTCGATAAAGCCACCAATTCTGATTAACAATCGAGCAGCTATCATCCCATGTCTGGCTCCAGGCATCTCTTTCTCCTCCGGCACACCATTGACGATTTCGTAGCTTTTTTCTGGATCGAGCGCGAGTTCCATTGTGGCTTGCATGACGTTCCTCCGATCACTTTGGATTAACACAGGCATTTTAGTTTTTTGCGGTGTATGCCGACAAGCGTCTTTGGCTGAGGTGATTCCACAAATAACAAAGGGAGCGAGAGGCGTCTGAATTTTCCGTTTTGATTCGGAAGATTCGGATCGCTCTCGCTCCCCGTTTTTGTTTGACCGAAAATGTTTAGGGTCTGGCTACGACAATTTCGTTTGGCCGCAGCACGCGCATTTGTTGTTGAGCTTTATGCGCGGCGATGGCCGGATTGGTTTTGATCTGTTCGGTCTGGTGTCTGAGCTGTTTGTTGTTCGTTCTGGCGTCTTCGACGCGGGAAACGATGTTGGCGTGCGATTTGACTGCTTCCTGTTCAGCGCCCTGCGCGCGGAAGTAAGTCGCCACCGACAAGGCCATAAAAGCCAGCGCGATCATTGCCAGCCAGACGTAATTTGGAATATCCGGAATCCAGTTTTCAGCGCGCGTGGTCGCTGATGAACGTCCACCGAATGTAGTCGCGCGAGCGCGAATGGCCACAGCCTGAGCTGAGCGGTTTCTAGCTGAGTACGAATTGGCTACCCGTTTCAAGCAACACCTCCAAATCTTTCTTTGAGTGAGTTTCAGCGTAACAACGAACTACAGGTTCGGTGCCCGACATCCTTAACAAAATCCACGAGCCGTCGTCGAAGATATACTTCACGCCGTCCATACGGTTGACTTCGATTACGCGGCGTCCGCCGATGGAATCCGGGGCTTCGGCAGACAAACGTTTTTGCAAACGATCTTTGACTTCGGGGGTCAGTTTTACTCCGACGCGCTCGCTGTAAAGCGCGCCGTCTTTCTTGAACAAATCTTCCAGCATCTCGCCCAGACTTGCGCCGCGCGCCGCGACCATTTCAACCACCAGCAAGCAGGCCAGAATACCGTCCTTTTCGGGAAAATGTCCTTTGATTGTCAATCCGGCGCTTTCTTCGCCGCCGAGTATGATCTTGTCTTCGTTGATCAATTCGCCGATGAATTTGAATCCTACCGGCGTTTCAAAAGTTTCGCGTCCGTGCCGTTTGGCGACTTTATCAACCAGATGAGTCGTCGCCACGCTGCGAGCCATTCCGCCGGACCACGTTGGCCGCGATTCGCACAGATAATCCAGCGCCAGCGCCAGCACATGATTCGCCGACATGAAAGTTCCGTCGCGATCAATGAATCCGAAACGGTCGGCGTCACCATCTGTTGCCACGCCCAGCGCCAGATTTTGATCCAGCACCAGTTTGCGCATTTCGCCCAGATTGCGTTCGGATGGTTCAGGGCTGTAACCGCCGAACAGCACGTCGCGGTAATCGTGAACCGTTTGAACTTCGCAACCGTTGCGGCGCAGAACTTCGTCCAGATAACCGCGCCCGGTTCCCCACAACGGATCGTAAGCCAGTTTCAATTTGGCCGAAGCGATTTTGGCGAAATCAATCTTCGTCGCCAGATCGGTCAGATAATCTTCCAGCGGATTGAATTCAACGACCTGACCGGAAACCGTCGCTTTAACTCCGGCTTTCCCCGCCTGCATTTCGGCAATTCGCGCTTCGACCTTTTTGGTCACTTCGGGCAATGCCGGAGCGCCGTCCGCAGTCGAAAGCTTCATGCCGTTGTATTGCGGCGGATTGTGGCTGGCGGTGAAGTTGATTCCGCCGCGCGCTTTCTTTGTGAGAATCGCGTATGAAATCGTCGGCGTAGGCGTTTCGCGCGTTGTCAAATATGCCTGAAAGCCAAGCTCGGCCAATTCCGCTGCACACACTGCGGCAAAACGCTCGCTCAAAAAACGCGTGTCATAACCGACGATGAAATTTCCGCCAGCGCCAGTTTCGTTGATCACCGAAGCGATTGCTCGAGTGACCAAACGAACGTTGTCCAGCGTAAATTCGTCGGCGATAATCGCTCGCCAACCGGATGTGCCGAAAGTAATTCCCATGGCTTCCTCAATGGGGAAACTACTGCTCTTGCTGTTTATTGATTTATGTTTGTGGTGGAACCGCACCACTTTTCTCAACTTGCCGTCGAGAATTAGCACTTGAACCTATTCTGCTTAATGCTTTGCTTAATGTGGCGCGAACAGTAGCACGGGGCAAAAATGCTGTAAAGCACTATTTTTCAGTGGTTTCATAGTCGAAACCTCATGCGAAACCTGATTTCAAGCCGAAGCGGCCATGTTTAAGCAAAATAGTTGGAAGCAGGAACTGGGCTTTCCCTGAAACAGACACAGGATATTGTGCCTTTGGTCGAGAAACGGCAGATATACGGTGATAAATGAACAATTTCCGTGCTTTAGCTAATTCAACCTGTAAGGCTTCGACGACAAACAACTCATTCAAAAATATTTTCACCTGTCTTACGAATGAAATTAGCGATTAAGCACCGAAAGGAGGCTGATTGTTTACCAGTCGTGAGGAATCGTCTAACATCCGCGCCGCGATGAAATCCATCTCTTCCCGCTATCAGGCTTATTTATGGTTGATGTTATGCGCCGCGATGGGAACGGCCATGCTGTTTCTGTTTGACGATAGCTGTCAGATGGACGGCGGTCAGCATTTCCTGTTCGCGCGTTGGGCGTGGACGCATCACGAACTTTTCGTCGGAGTATGGTCGCGTCCGTTGTTCACCTTTCTTTATGCTTTTCCGTCGGCGATCAGTTTTCGAGCCGCCAGAGCTTTCACCGTTTTGATTTGTCTGGCCATCGGATGGCAAACGTGGCGATTGGCAGAAGATTTCAAACTGCCGCGCTCGCCGTTAAGCATTGCCCTGCTCTTCCTGCAACCGTCATTTTTTCTGTTCTGTGCAGACACGATGACTGAGCCGATTTTCGCTCTGACCTTTGTCACGGCTCTACGCCTTCATCATCGCGGATGGATCAAAGCCGGTATGGTCGTCGCGTCTTTTATGATTTTGGCCAGACCCGAAGGTTTCTTTCTGGGCACACTGTGGGCAATCTGGGTATTGCGTGAATCCGCAATCCGCAATCCGCAATCCGCAATCAAGATTCTGTTACTGGCGACGGGTTCTTTCGTCTGGTGGATGGCTGCGACGTTGCTGACCGGCGATACTTTGTTCATCAAACACAACTGGCCGTCCGGTTGGCCTATGACCGGCACGATGTATGGGGCTCACGGTTTGTTGGCTTTTCCCAGCCGATTGCCCGAGGCGGTTGGATTGTTGCTGCTGCCGGTTTTTCTTTATGGTTTGGTTTGGCTGTTAAAGCGGCGAGAACTGTTTACTTTGACTTCGTCATTCCTGCTGATTTTCGTGCTGCATACGATTTTGCGAGCTTATGGCTTGCTGGGTTCTGCCGGTTATCCGCGTTATCTGGTGGCGATATCTCCGGCCATTGCGCTGATCACTTTGGCCGGATGGAATCGAATGGCGAAGCTGTTCGCAGAGGTTTCGCGCCCAGTCAAAATCGGTTGCGTTACCGTCCTGCTGTCGGTTTCCATCTGGACGAACTTCGTTTACGCCGACGGAGCCGAATGGTCGCGCGATGCGATTGCGATCAAAGCCGCGCATTCCTGGTTTCAGTCGCAAACGGACAAACCGGTAATTACACGGTTTATTTGGAGCAAGCCTTACGCCTGTATCTTGTTCGATCAAGACCCGTGGGAAAATCCGGCTTTCACACGAAACCACGAAAAGGATTTGAATACGCTGCGCGAACTGCCAGCCGGAACTTTGGCGGTTTGGGATGATCTGGCTGGACCGAAAGAATTCAACTTGCGCGCCGATGATTTCCTGACGGCTGGCTTTGTCAGTTTGCACAAGCAATCATTCACGCTAAGAGGATATATTATCGAACGCTCGTGGTTCGGCTTCGGCGGGCCGCGACAACAAACAATCCATATGCTTTACAAACCAAAGGAGGCGAAATGAAACCGACCGGATTTATTCTGACAACAATACTGTTGTTCGCTTGCGCGATCTGCGCCGCTGCTCAAACCGAATCGAAAGATTCGCCCAAAGACTGGAAAGACCAATGGCAATTTTCGACAGGCAATCTGCTTCGCATCGCCGAAGCCATGCCGGCAGACAAATACGATTACAAACCGGTCAAGGAAGTTGACACTTTCGCCGATCAGGTCAAACACGCCACGTTGGCGATGAAGGTGTTGATCAACAACGCCGAAGGCAAAAACGTCAACACAACGGAAACATTCGCCGCCATGCAAAAGCTGACAAAGAAGGAAGAGATCATCGCTGAGTTTCGCAAAGTTGCGGAAGATGGCGCGGCTGTCATCGGCAGAGTTTCAGGCAAAAACGACGGCGACGTGGTCGAATCGCAATTCTTCGGCAAAACCACACGACGATTTCTGCTGATTCAAGCCATCGCGCACAATTACAACCATTACGGTCAACTGGTTTATTACATGCGATTGAACGGCATCACACCGCCAGCCAGCCGATAATTCATCGCCCGAAAACACGAGTACCGCGACCGGCAGTGAGCGGGTCGCCACAATAATCGAATTGCGAAAACCCGCTCGCTACCACGCGCGGTACTTAATCAGTTGGGTGTTACTTGGCCTTTTTGAACTTCACCGAACGCACATTGCCGTTCCCATCCAGAATAGCAATCAGCGACTGGCCTGTCGGCAGCTTGCCGTAATCCAGAATCTTCTGATTTCCGACGGTTCGTTTTTTGAATTTTTCGCCGAAGGTGTTTTTGACGTCTTCCATTGACCAGGTGACCAGCAGTTCGACGCTCGTCAACAAACGATCCGGTTTGCTGAAACTCATTGCCATGCCGCTGTAAAAGCTCAGGTATTTGATCGTGTACTCTTCGGCTTCGTCCGTGTCTTTGGTTTTGACCAACGCGGCGGTTCTGGTCAGTTCGTTGACTTCTTTAGTCGTATAAAGTCCGACTCCTCCAACCAAACGGTAAAACAGCGCCAGAGCTTGGTCAGGACGTATAAAGACAGGTTCCTGCGAATTGAGTCCGAGTTTGCCGCGCGCGGCAGTTGTAATCTGATTTTGAATTGGCCTGTCAGTGTCGTAAATGTCTGCTGGTTTGTTTTCCGCTTCAGGTCTGGCGGGCGGCTGCGGTAATTTTGCCAAAGTGGATTTGGCTTCATCGCTGATCATCCCGCGAGCGTAATTGATCGGCACGGCGAAGTTGATGTTCTGACCGCTCTTGAGCAAATAAGTGACTATGCCAATGACTTCGCCATTGGAATTGAAAAGCGCCCCGCCGCTGCTGCCCTGGCTGATCGGCGCTGTGATCTGGAAAACCCTGTGAGTGTCCAGTCGGCGAACTCCGCTGATGACGCCTGTGGAAAGCGAATTGACCAGACCTTCGGGACTGCTGATGGCTACAATCGAATCGCCCGTTTCGGCTTTGTCTGAATCGCCGAGCGTAACAGCCGGAAGTTTGAAGCCTTTGATTTTGATGATGACTATGTCTTTGGCGTCGTCAACGTCCACCAGATCGGTTGTTTTATAAACGTCGCCGTTCGGCATTTTGACGCGAACCATCGCCGAGCCTTGAACCACGTGCAGATTGCTGACAATAGCCCCGTTGGTAGTGACCAGAAAACCGCTTCCCTGCCCGATGACGCTTCCGCGTTCGTCCAAAGCTTCGACAATGACGACTGCCTTTGATTGTTCGCGAGCTATCTCGCCGGGCGATTTCGATTTTTGAGCGACCGTCGGCGTCGCTGCAAATAGCAAAAAGCAAAAAAGACTCAAAACAAACTTCATGAATTTTCCTGTTCCGGTTTCAGTAACGACAGTAACTACTTCCCGCGTAAAACATCTTCGTCCCGAAGTATAAACGAAAAGCGGCGAACCTGACATGCTCAGGGTTCGCCGCTCAAAGCTTCAACTGAAAATCAGCCTCAGAAGCTCAGTTTAATTGCCACCTGCCCTTGCCGTCCGCTGCTGCCGTCCAGTCGTCCGGAATTGACGTAGCTGGAAACGTTGCGTTCGGTGGTGATCGTGCCGAGCGTATTGTTGCTCAAGATCGTGCGAGAAGGAGCGCCGAAGGTGACGCGGTTGAAGGCGTTATATAGTTCCATTCTCAGCGTCAGCTTCATGCCTTCGCGAATGCGAAAGTTTTTGAACATCGCCAGGTCTGTGTGATTCAGGCCTTGAAGGAAAAAGGCGTTGCGTCCCACCTGGCCATCCAATCCGCCGCCGGGCAAATACAAACGATCCTGTTGACCAATCGCGGCTGATTGCGCCGGGATAAATGCCGTGCCGGGCAATTGCAGGGTCGAAAACTGAACGCCCTGTGCATTGCGTCGCCCGTTGTCAACCGATCGGCCAAGCACGCTCAGATCGGCGACGCGAGGACGGTCTCCGGTCAAACCGTCGCTGTTGGCATCGTAACCCAGCGTGACGCTGAACGGATTGCCGGATTGCAATGTCGTCGTTCCGCTGATGTTCCAACCGCCGATCACACGACCAAGAGCGCCGCGCTGATCGCGCATAATCGGCAATTCATACGAATAGCTGGCGACGAAACGATGCGCTCCGTGGTAAGCGCTCAGGGCGCGAAGACTGGCCGCCGCTCCGCCTTTCTTGCTGGCCGGAGCGTTGGTGTCAACGACGGTGAAAGTCGCTTCCGAACCGGTGTCTATCGCTTTGCTGAAAACATAAAACACGTTGAAGCTCATGCCGTTCGAGTAACGTTTGGTCACTTTGAAAGTTCCGCCGTGGTAATAACTCCAGCCGAAATTTTGCAGATTAACGAAACGGCCAAGCGTCGGGTCAGGTCGCCGCTCCTGCGTACGCGGTTGCGCCAATGAAATGTAACCATGCGGAACTCCGTCAACGATGACAATGCCTTTTTGCGCCAAAGTCGCCGTTGTGCTGTTCAAGGCAGAAAACGCTCTGAGGGAACCGACCGCCGTGTCGTTCGGGTTGGCAGGATTTCGACAAATCGGATCATCCGCGCTGGTACAGGCTCTGTCAAACACGACCGGTTTGAAATTGCCTCCGCCGACATCAACCAGCACCGACGGCGAAACGAACGGGAAGATGGCGTCGTTGCCGCTGTCAAACCACGCGTAACCGATGCCGCGATTGCCTGCGTAACTGACGTGCAAAGCGTAGCCTTTGCCGAACTGGCGCTCCATCGTCAGATTCCATTGCTGTACGTAAGGCATCTGCAAATCTTTTTTCGGAATCAGCAACGTTGAAGCAAGTCGCCCGCCAATATCGCGCACCGCGCCGGTGTTCTGGGCGCTGTTCGCCGTGAACGCCGTCGTGCGGACCGCAAAGCCCGGCGTGAAGACAAAGCCGCACGATGGGTCGGAAATTTCATTCGGGCAACGTCCGCTGAAAACATCCGCATAACCGTTCGGCGGTTGAGTGCGAATGCTCAACTGATTCTGCGAATAAATGGATTGGAAGATGCGCGAATGGTTGATGCCGTAACCTCCGCGAATGACGAAACGACCCTGACCGCCGGTCAGCGCGCCAAGGAATCCGCCTTCAAAATTCGGCGAATAGGCAAAACCGATTCGGGGTTGGATGTTGTTGCCGTCATTCTGAACGATGTAATCGAAACGGTTTTCGGCTTCTTTCGGAGCGCGAACGTATTCGTAACGCACTCCCAGATTGAGCGTGAAGTTGCGCTTCAGCCGCAAATCTTCCTGTAGGTAAAGATTCGTTTCGCCAAAGCGGTTTTCGGCGAAGGGATCGCCGAAGCCTTTCTGGTAAGCGGTGATGAATCCACGCATGAAGTTTTCAAAGCTGGTGAATCCGCGCCGAGCCACAATGTCGGCCAGCGCGCTTTGCGAACCGAATGTCCAGAAACCGCGAGCGCGGTCGCCGGTCACGTCGTCCAGCAACTGTTTGCGATGATCAATACCGGCTTTCAACGTGTGGCGCGAAAAGCTCAGCGTGTGATTGAAAACGAATTGATGATCGTGCTGGCGGCGATTGATCGGCACGTTGGTCGAAGTTCCGATGATGCCGCCGCAGGCTCCAACTCCGCTGCCCGTACAAAGGTTGGTCGAAAATCGTATGACCGGAATGTCGTTGCCGTCGCTGACATCCTGCAAAGTTGTGCGATTGCCGAAGCTGTAACGGAACTCGCTGACCTGTCGTTCAGACCAGACATGAGTTTCAGTCACGCCAAGATTGTATTGCCGGTCGTTGCGCGCGCCAAAAGTGTCGCCAAGAATGAAGCGCCCTGTGTTGTCGCGTTGACGGTTGTATTGATAACGCAACCAGAGCGTGTCTTTTCCGGTGGCTTTGAAATCCAGTCGTCCGGAGTATTCCGAACGCGGTTGACGTGTAGTGATGCCCAGAGTCACGCAACGGTTTTCGCGTCCGCTGGAAATCAACTGCGCGCAAGCCTGTGGATCGTTCGGCTGAATGCCTTGCAGTTCAGGCGTGCGATAAAGTCGAATCACCGACCGCATGAAATCCAGATCGCGCGCTATGTTCGGATGGGTTTGCGGATCAACGCAGAAATTGCGAAGCGGGTCGCCCGGATTCGGATTGATCGTGCGGCCATCGGGACCGATCGGACAAGGTTTCGGTTCTTCGCCGGGCAGGAAAATCACGCGGGTGTAACTGTTGTCGGTTTTGTTGAACAGCTTTTCGGCGGCAATGAAAAAATGCATGCGGTCGCGTCCGTCATAAGCCGCGGGGCCGAAAAACTTCGACGGAAACCAGATCGGTCCGCTGAACGTTCCGCCGTAATTGTGGCGACGCACAGCCGGACGCGGTTGCAACTGTTGACCGGTGGTTGACGACAATCCGGCGGCATTTCGGAAAAATCCGTTGGCGTTGAAAATGTCGTTCTGAATGAAATCGTAAGCTTCGCCGTGAAATCGGTTGCCGCCCGATTTGGTTTGCACCAGCACGGCAGCGCCGCCTCCGCCGAATTCCGCCGAAAAAGCGTTGGTCAGCACTTGCAGTTCTTTGATCGTGCTGATGTTGACGCCTTGCCTGTTCTGATTTTCAGACGAATCGTTGTTGCTGATACCGTCAATTTGGAAAGTCGTCGCGCGTCCGCCAAGACCGCCGAAAGCCGCGAACGATCCGCTGGAATTGGTCGGATTGTTCTGGCCGCTGCTGGCGTCGCCGCCGAAAGAAGCGATTTGAAAGCTGGGAATCTGTTCGACCAGCGAAATGAAATTGCGTCCGGCCAGCGGCGTGTCTTCGATGCGCTGTGCGTCCAGCGAATGTTTCAACTCGCCGGTCGTGGTTTCGATCTGCGGAGTTTCGCCTGTGATCTGAACCGCCACGTCAACGGCTGAAACTTCCAGCTTGAAGTTAGACACGGTGTTTTTGTTCAGCTCTATGAGCACGCCGTTCTTGATGACTTTGCGGAAGCCTTTTGCTTCGACAATCACGTCGTAATTGCCCAACGGCAAAAACGACATCAGAAAATACCCTTCTGCGTTTGTTTTGACGGTGCGAGAAAACCCTGTCTCGTTATTCCTGGCTGTCACCTCAATATCCGTAATCACAGCGCCGGTGGCGTCCGTAATCGTGCCGCTCAACGTTCCGGATACAGTCTGCGCCGTGGCAGTGAGGCTCAAGCCAAGCAACACAACAAGCAATACAAGAGCGATGTTGATTTGCTGACGTAACATAGAAGATTCCCCTCTGAGTTTTCGATGATCGCAGGCAAGAATAGATTGGCGCTGATCATCTTGTTCGTTTATTGCTGATTGAACTGCAAGTGGCCGGGATCGTGATCTCCCGGTCGTCGGTTGTGAAGGTGCAATTCCCAGTCAAGCTGAGCGGATTTTGAATCCAATTCTGGCAATCGGCAAGAGCGAGCAGATTATCGCCCAAACTTTATTTTGACAGCAGACCGGGCATCGTCGGACGCCACGCATCGCGCACGCGTTCAAGGTAATCGCCCTGCGGATTGAAATCCGGAGTGACCTTGACCGAACTGTCATAAGAAAACAGCACGAAGCCTTGCGCTCCCAATTCGCGCGAGGCTTTGATCTTTTCGATGGCGTTGTCGGCGGTCTGTTTGAAAGCCCCGATGCCTGCCCAAATCTGTTTGCCTGATGAATGGTTGATCGCGTTGCCAATCTGTTGGCGGAAGGTTTCAGTCTCAGGCGTGTAAGCCATTGGGCAAGCCACATCCAACCATCCCAACCGCAGCCATTGCCGCCAATCCTGAAACTTCGACCGCGCGGCGTCTTCGTCATTGGCGAAAACAGCGGCTGAAACAATTGAATGAGGTTTGACGCGCTTGACTCCCTTGTAAATTCGCTCGACCAAATCGGAAACCTGACTGCGCTGGAATTGCGCGAAACGATCAGGGTAATTTGAGGCGTAAACCAACGGATCGAGTTCGGATTGCATGGCCAAAGCGTCGCGATTTTCGACTTCGATGTTTTTTTCGGTTTCCGCGCGGAAACGATCCAGCGCCGAACGGCTGTAATCGAAGTTCGTATTCGGATAACGAACGTAATCGAAATGCAGTCCGTCAACTTCGTAACGTTCGGCCACGTCCAGCCAGATTTTGATCAGGTTCTCTTTGACTTCGGGATTGGCGGGCGAAGCGTACAGCCCTTCCAGTTCAGTGCGATTGGCGCGGGCGAATTCGATCAGGCGTTTCAGGTATTCCGGCGATTTCGGATCAACCGAATAAAGCTCTTTGGCGATGGCGCGCGGAACCATCAACCATTCGGGATGCTGATAAATCAAATGCTCCTGCGAACGCGGCAGCATTTCGATGTTGGCGACAAAGTAGATGTTGATCCAGGCGTGAACCCTGATGCCGACGCGATGCGCTTCGTCCAGCGCCAGGCTGAGCGGATCGAAGTTCGCCGGTTGGTCGGCCAGATCGTCCGCTCGCGGTTCGACACGCGAATTGTAATAAGCGTCTCCGCGTCCGCGAACCTGCACAATCAAATCGGTAAAGCCGTTGGCTTTGGCACGGGCTACCATTTGCCTGACCGCTTCCGGCGAATTCATGGTGTGCCGAACCACCCACAAAGCGCGAACCTCGTTCGATGGTAATTCCGATTGCGACGTCGGAGCGCCTGAAGCCAAAACCGTTTGATGCGGCGGTGGCAGGGTCGGCGACGGAGCGGCTGTTTTCTGCGCTGGCAGAAACGCGGTCAACAACAGCAACAGGTAAGCGGTGATAATCGTGACGGCTCGTCTCATAACAACGTGTGTGTGCATAGGCTTTTACTAACGCCCTCAATAAAATTCGCCGGAAGCGACGGTCTGAAAACCTTCGGCCACGGCGTCAGTACATCAAATACTTTCTGCGAATCGCGCGGAAACCTTCCAGATCGCTTTCCCATATTTGCCTCAGCGCGCGCGCGTCAGAACCTTGCAGGAAAGCATCGTAAATTTTCTGGTTGACCAGCAAACGATTGAATCGGTCAACCGAAAAATCTTTGCGGAAAAGCTTCTTCAATTGAACCGCCATTTCCATGCCCATCAGCACGGGTTCGAAGCTGCGGCGGTCTGTGATGATGATGTTCACTCCGCCGCATTCAGCGTCTTTGTGAACGCTGGCTTTCGGCGTGAAACGAACCGGCACGAATCTGACTCCCGGCAGATTCGCCTTGTTCAAGGCATCGGCCAACACGCGTCCGTCAATCCACGGAGCGCCGACCAGTTCAAACGGCGTGTCGGTTCCGCGTCCGACTGAAACGTTCGTCGGTTCCAGCAGGCAAGCTCCGGGATAAAGCGTCGCTTCGGTCAGGCTTCGCATGTTCGGCGAAGGATTGATCCACATCAGTCCCGTTTCGTCGAACCATTGAGCGCGCGACCAATCTTCGACGCGGACGATTTGCAGATTTGCCCCGCCATTCCAGACGACTGCTCGCTCTGCGTTGAACAGTGAGGCGAGTTCGCCGACAGTCATTCCGTGCCGAACCGGAATCTGATGATGAGCGATGAACGACAGCTTGTCGCCGTCAGCCAATGGCCCTTCGACATCCACACCATTGATCGGATTGACGCGATCAAGCACGACGAAGGTCTTGCCGTTCTTCGCCGCTTCTTCCATCGCCAAACCCATCGTCGAAATGTATGTGTAAAAGCGAGCGCCAATGTCCTGAATGTCGAAAACCAACACGTCAATGTCTTTCAGCATTTCCGCCGTCGGCTTTCGCGTTTCGCCGTACAAACTGAAAATCGGCAGGCCAGTTTTTTCGTCGGTCGAGTTGGTGATCTTTTCCTGATCCAGCGCTCCGCGAATGCCGTGTTCCGGCGAAAACAGTGCGACCAGCTTCACGTCAGGGGCTTTGAACAAAACGTCTATCGTCGGATTGCCGTCGCGGTCGCGGCCAGTGTGATTGGTGATCAAACCGACGCGCTTGCCTTTCAGCAAAGCGAAGCCGTCGCGTTTGAGCACGTCAATCCCGTTCAGGGATTGAGTCTCGTTGACCCTAACGTTTCTGGAGATCGTGGCCGTGGTATTCGGATTCGCAATCGGATTTGTTTTTCCGGCAAACGGCGGCGCAGTTATCGAAGAGGCGACGACCGAAGCGACGCGTCCGCGCAATGATCCGACATCTGCGGGCTTTTTCGGATCGAGTTTCGGATGAACTCGATTGCTGAGAAAAACAACGAAGGTTTCGCTGGACTGATCTAGCCACAAACCGGTTCCGGTGAAACCCGTGTGACCGAAACTGCCAACAGGAAACAGATCGCCGCGATTTGCCGAAAAGCCTGTGAAGACATCCCAGCCTAATCCGCGCGCGTTGCCGTCGCTGGCGTTTCCGCCCGAAGCTCGCGGCTCGGTCATTCGCGCGACGCCCATCGGGCTGAGGATTCTTCGTCCCTGATATTCTCCGCCGTTCAAAATCATCTGGCAGTAAATCGCCAGATCGTCGGCGGTCGAAAACAATCCGGCGTGACCCGCTACGCCGCCCAACAGGTAAGCGCGCGGATCGTGAACGTCACCGCGCATCCATTGATCGGCTTCCTTCGCTTCGCCGGAAGTTTTTTGCCTGAGATGCGCGCAACTGACTGAAACCGAACTGCCGCATTGTTCGGTCGGTGCAACGCGCGATTTGACGGCTTCGCCCAAAAGTTCTAGCGGTTTGAAGCCTGTTTCTTTCATTCCCAACGGCTCGAAGATGTTTTCTCGCGCGAATTGGTCAACCGGTTTGCCACTGAGTCTTTTCACCAGTTCGGCCAGCACTATGAAATTGACATCGGAATAAATGAACTTCGCACCGGCTTCGGATTGCGGAGCCAGCCGCCAGATGTTCTCCATAGCTTTTTCGGTACCTTGCAGGTAATCCTTGATGTCGTTGTCGGGAATCAAACCGGAGCGATGAACCAGCAAATGCTCGACGGTTATCGAGCGTTTGCCGTTTTCGGCAAATTCGGGAATGTAGCGCGAAACCGGATCGCCCAATCTGACCAAACCGCGTTCGACCAGAATCATGACCGAAGTCGCCGTCGCCACGACTTTGGTCAGCGAAGCCAGATCGAAAATCGTGTCGGTGGTCATCGCTTCGACTTGAGGTTCAAGCGCGCGATTGCCATAAGCCCGTCGCCAGACGATTTTCCCCTGACGGCCAACCAGCACGACCGCGCCGGGCAATTGTTTTTTAGCAATTTCGGCTTCGACGATTTGGTCAATGTTGGTCAATTGAGTCGGCGACATTCCAACCGCCGAAGGAGCAGCCGTCGGCAAAGTCGCTGTCGAAGTTTGGTTCGATTGTCCGCTGACGCCCGAAACGATCAACAGGCCAATCAGCGTGAAGGTAATTAGAAGATGAATTCTTTTAAGCATTGTCCGAATGTTATCAGCGAGTTTTGATGAGAATTGGGTTTAACGGGGAGCAACTGCAATTTCTGGAAGCGCATTTTTACCACAGCCGGGCGATTTCCAATACAGCAAATTTGACTTCCGCAAACTCGCCAACATAATGCAGCCAATCACAATCCGGCAGTTTTTGATGCGGGGATTGATTACTGAAAAGCATCGAGGCGAATTAGCCATTAGCCATCATCCATTAGCAATTAGCAGACAGGGGCTTATCCCTCCTGACTGATAATGGATAATTGCTGATGGCTAATGGCTAATTTGAACCAGTCTTTGCGGTTCCCGCCTCATCTTGTTGAACCTCTCGACTCAACATAACTTTATGACCAAAGACCACCGCCACGACGCCAAAGATGACGCGCAGGAACTTGGCAAACTCGGCTATGCGCAGGAACTGTTCCGCACTATGGGCGGCTTTTCCAACTTCGCCATTTCGTTTTCGATCATCTCGATTCTGACCGGAGCGGTGACGCTTTACGGTCACGGTTTGCGAATGGGCGGACCGGCGCAAATGTCTCTGGGATGGCCGCTGGTGACGTTGTTTACTCTGGCGGTGGTTTGCAGCATGGCCGAACTGGCCTCAGCTCTGCCGACTTCCGGAGCGATGTATCACTGGTCTTGCAAACTGGGCGGCAAAGGCTGGGGATGGTTCACCGCCTGGTTCAACATCGTAGGTCAAATCGCCGCCATCGCCGGAATTGATTACGGCTGCGCTTTGTTCCTCACGCCTCTGCTGGGGTTGGAAGCGACGACGCCCAATTTGCTGATGGTTTACGCTGTGATTCTGGCTTCGCACGCGCTGATCAATCATTTCGGCATTCGGATCGTCGCCTGGCTGAACGATTTCAGCGTGACGGTTCACATCATTGGAGTGATCGTCATCGTCGGCGCGCTGCTCTTTTTTGCTCCGAAACAGCCGGCCAGCTTTTTCTTCGCGCGGATCACCAGCAACACGGACGGTTATTCTTACTGGTGGGCGTTCATCATCGGATTGTTGCAAGCCATGTGGACGTTCACAGGTTACGACGCTTCGGCCAGCGTGTCGGAAGAAACTGTTGATCCGCGACGACGCGCTCCGTGGGGAATGGTCATGGCCGTCGTGGTTTCCAGCATCGTCGGTTATCTGTTGCTGATCGCGTTGACGCTGGCCATCAAAGACATTCCGGCGGTTTTGAACGCGGAAGTTCCGGCGGTCGTCGCCATTCTGGTTGCGGCATTGGGCGAACGAGCCGGAAGTTTGTTTTCGGCTCTGGCGGCGATGGCCATGTGGTTTTGCGGATTGTCTGCTGTCACCTGGTCGTCGCGCGTCATCTGGGCATTCGCGCGCGACGGAGGTTTGCCGGTTTCGCGCGTCTGGCGACATGTCAGCGCGATACATCTGACCCCGGCTCCGGCCATCTGGCTTTGCGTCATCGTAGCTTTTCTGGCGGCGGTTTACAGCAAAGCCTACACCGTCGTCACAGCCATCAGCACGATTGGCCTGTACATTTCATACATCATCCCGGTCGCTCTGGCCTGGCGCTTGAGAATGTCCGGCCATCAGATAGAACGCGGCCCGTGGCATCTTGGCCGATTCAGTTCGCTGATCAATTTCGTCGCCATAATCTGGGTCATCTTTTTGAGCGTCATCCTCAGCATCCCGGACAATCAACTGACTGGAAAAACTTTTGTCGTCTTCGCATTGCTGCTGGGTCTGTGGTATCTGGCGCTGGAACGTCACCGCTTCAAAGGCCCGCAATGGTCAGCGCAAGAATCGGAATTAGCCGTAAAAGGAGATTGAACATTGACTCAAGCCGAACACAAAACCAAAGGCATGCTGACGCTGGAACAATTAACCAATCTGGTATCGCAGGAACAAATTGAAACCGTCATCGTCGGCTTTACAGATCATTACGGGCGATTGGTCGGCAAACGCTACGACGCCGATATGTTCGTTGACGACATCATCGCGCACGGAACTCACGGATGCGATTACCTGCTGACGGTTGACATGGAAATGGAACCAGTGCCCGGTTACAAATTCGCCAACTGGGAATTGGGCTACGGCGATTTTCATTTGGTCCCCGATCTGGCGACGCTGCGAGTGGCAAGCTGGCTGGATAAAACCGCGCTGGTGTTGTGCGACGTTGAAAACGAAAAGACGCATCGGGCAGTCACAGTCGCTCCGCGCTCGATCCTGAAAAAACAAATTGCCGCCGCTCGCGCTTTGGGTTTTGAAAGCTTCGCCGCTTCGGAATTGGAGTATTACCTGTTTGAAAACAGTTACCGCCAGGCCAACGATCAAGGCTATCGAACTATGACTCCGGCGGGTTGGTATCTGGAGGATTACCACATACTGCAAGGCACGCGGACTGAAAGTTACACCGCCACCGTCCGCCGTCACTTGAAGCATTCCGGCGTCCCGATCGAAAACTCCAAAGGTGAGTGGGGACTCGGCCAACATGAATTGAACGTCCGTTATGCCGAAGCTTTGGATATGGCCGACCGCCACGTCGTGTACAAACAATGTCTGAAAGAAGTCGCCGACTCGATGGAGTTGAGCGTGACATTTATGGCCAAGTTCGACTCGATGCGCGCAGGTTCCAGTTGCCACATTCATTTCAGTTTGTGGCGAGACGGGCAGAACGCTTTCGCCGGAGACAAGCAGTTCGGCCCGGTCAAATGTACTGACGAGTTTCGCTGGTTTCTGGGCGGATGGATGGCTCACGTTTACGACGTGATGCCGTTTTATGCGCCGACCGTCAATTCTTACAAACGCTTTGTGGATGGTTCGTGGGCGCCGACTCGACTGGCCTGGAGTTACGACAACCGCACCGGGGGTTTTCGCGTAGTCGGCAACGGCAACAGTTTACGCATCGAATGCCGAATCCCCGGAGCCGACGCCAATCCATACTTAGCGTTCGCAGCTTCGCTGGCTTCCGGATTAGACGGAATAGCAAACAAGATCGAACCGCCCGAATGTTTCACCGGCGACATTTACGCCGCCAAATCTTTGCCACGAGTTCCCTACACGCTGGCCGAAGCGACCGACAAATTTGCCGCCAGCGATTTCGCCAAACGCGCTTTTGGCGCGGACGTGGTCGAACATTACACGCACTTTTTCCGCGCCGAACAATCCGCGTTCAATTCGGCGGTGACGGATTGGGAACGTAAAAGGTATTTTGAGCGAATCTGATTGGAACGCACGCGCCCTCGCGTGCGAGACCTGGTGAGTAGTCTTTTTACCAGCAATAGGCTTTTTATCAACACTGCACGCGAGGGCGCGTGCGTTCCCAACGCCACGCGAGGGCGCGTGCGTTCTCAATAGGAAAAGCAATAGCCAAACTCTTCAAAAACCGATTGATCATTCCCAAAGCTGAAACTGCAGACGGTTGGCATTCGCGTGGTTATTTACCTCACTTCGACGGTGAAAGCGTTACTCAACACGTCAGTTTCCATCTGGCAGACTCAATGCCGAAAGCAGTGCTTGATGGCTGGCGCGAAGAGTTGAAGCACCTGGAAAAGACTGACGCCGACACAGAATTCCGCACTCGCATACAAAATTTTCTGGATGCTGGACACGGAAATTGTTGGTTGCGAGATGACCGATTGGCCGAGATTGTGCAAAATGCGCTGCTTCATTTCGATGCTGAGCAATATAGGTTCCACGCCTGCTGCGTAATGCCCAATCACGTGCATGTGCTGTTTACGCCCCTGCCCGGTTACGAAATGAGCAGCATCGTTGGAGACTGGAAAAGTGTCACTGCCCATCGGTGCAATAAGTTGTTGGGGCAGTCGGGCCGCTTCTGGCATAAGGAATTCTTTGACCGGTACATCAGGAACGAACGGCATTATCAAAACGCTTTGGCTTACATTGAGGGCAATCCGGTCAAGGCTGGCTTGTGTGTAAGGCCAGAAGACTGGTTGTGGGGCAGTGCCAGACTGGGAACGCACGCGCCCTCGCGTGCGAGACCTGATGAGTAGTCTTTTTACCACCAATAGGCTTTTTATAACATTGCACGCGAGGGCGCGTGCGTTCCCAGCGCCACGCGAGGGCGCGTGCGTTCCCAGAGGACTTATGAGACTGAAAGACAAAGT
>CAYRQB010000053.1:0-23539 GCA_964426025.1 uncultured Heliomicrobium sp. | reverse complement strand
GAACCACAGATGAACACGGATTCGCACGGATGAACACAGACATATCGCAAAAAGTTTGGTATCCGGCTTATCGTTGGTTGATCCGTGTTCACCGACGCGCCATCGTTGCTTTTGTGCCATCTCCGGTTGGCTTCATCCGTGCGAATCCGTGTTCATCTGTGGTTTATGGTTTTTCCCATTGAGCGTGGTTTCAATTTGATTTGTTTCAGAGTGCAGGTAGCAGCGGATGTTCTATCACCTATTTTATGAATGGCTCTACCGTAATTACTCTTCACAGTTGCCCCTTGATGTATTGAACGTCTTTCGGTACGTGACGTTTCGCACGGCTTATGCGGCGATTACCTCACTGGCTTTGAGTTTGGTTTTTGGTCCGTTGGTGATCCGCAAGCTGCGCGAATTCAAATTCGGGCAGGAAATTCGTGAAGAAGGCCCGGCATCGCACCAGGCCAAACGAGGCACACCGACAATGGGCGGCGTGATGATCATTGGCTCGGTGGTCGTTTCGACTTTGCTGTGGGCGAACCTGCTGAACTGGCAGGTGTGGGTTGCGCTGATCGGAATGGTCGGTTGCGCGGCGGTAGGTTTCGCGGACGATTACATCAAGATCGTCAAAAAACGCAGCCTGGGTTTGACCGGACGACAGAAGCTGCTGGGTCAATTGGTCGTTTGCCTGATCGTCGGCGGATTGCTCTTTGCATTTACGGATTATTCGTCAATCGTCAACGTTCCATTTTTCAAACGCTATCAACCGAACCTGCAGGTTTGGGGCTATTTGGGCTTCATCATTCTGGTGATCATCAGCGCGTCAAACACTGTCAATTTGACTGATGGATTGGACGGGCTGGCTGTTAGCGTGACGGTTGTCGCGGCTTCGGCGTTGACCGGTTTCACGTACATCACAGGCCATGCGGAATTCGCCCGTTATCTGGGCATAGTTCATACGCCGGGCGTTTGGGAAGTGACGATTCTTGGCGGCGCGCTGGTCGGGGCAAGCCTGGGTTTTCTGTGGTTCAACGCTCCGCCGGCGGAAGTTTTCATGGGAGATGTCGGCAGTCTGGGAATAGGCGGCGCGCTCGGCACAATGAGCGTGCTGATCAAACAGGAACTGGTCTTGCCGATTCTTGGCGGGGTTTTCGTCATCGAAGGTTTGTCGGTGATTTTGCAGGTAGGCTCTTTCAAATTGCGCGGCAAACGCATTTTCAAAATGGCGCCGCTGCATCATCACTTTGAACTGCTCGGGTGGAAAGAATCGAAGATCGTTTTTCGCTTTCTGATCGTCGCGATTCTCTTTGCGCTGCTGAGCCTTTCGACCTTGAAGTTACGGTGATGGAAGTTGCAGGCAAAAACATTCTGGTTGTCGGATTGGCTCGTAGCGGCGCGGCGGCGGCGGAATTCCTGTTATCGCGCGGCGCTCGCGTGACGGTCAACGACTCAAAGCCTGAAAGCGAATTGAAAGAAGCTTCGGCTTTGCGCGCGAAGGGGATCGAAGTCATAGGCGGAAGTCATCCGCCGGAGTTGTTTGAAAACGCGGATTTGATTGTCGTCAGTCCGGGAGTTCCTTTGGCGCTGGAACCGTTTCGTCTGGCCAGCGCCGCTGGCGTTCAAATCGTCGGCGAGATCGAACTGGCTTCGCGCTTTCTGCGCGGAAAGCTGGTCGGCATCACGGGATCGAACGGCAAAACTACTACGACGACTCTGGTCGGCGAATTGTTGAAGGAAGCAGGACTGCCAACACAGGTCGGCGGCAACATCGGAACGCCGTTGATCTCGCTGGTTGAAGCTTCACGCGATGACGGATTCACGGTTGTCGAACTGAGCAGCTTTCAGCTTGAGGCAGTCGAACAGCTACACGTCAACGTAGCTTTGCTGTTGAACATCACGCCTGATCATCTGGATCGGTACGATTCGATGGCGGATTACGCGGCGGCCAAAGCGAATATCTTTCGCAATCAAACGGCGGATGATGTCGCCGTTCTCAACGCCGACAACGACTGGTCGGCGCGTATGAGTGCGAAGACCGAAGCGCGCGTGGTTTATTTCAGCCGATTGCGAGAGCTTGGCGAAGGAATCTTTCTGCGCGGCGATGACATCATCGAACGCAAGGCAAGCGGCGAAAGAGTTTTGCTAAATCGCGCGGACATTCAATTGCCCGGCGATCACAATGTTGAAAATGTGATGGCGGCTCTGGCTGCCGGAATCGCCTGCGGAGCTTCCGTTGATTCGATGCGCGAAGCGGTTCGTAATTTCAAAGGCGTCGAACATCGTCTGGAATTCGTCGCCGAAATCAACGGCGTGAAGTTTTACAACGATTCCAAAGCGACGAACGTTGATGCGGCGATCAAATGTCTGGAAGCCTTTCCGAGCGGCGTCATCGTCATACTGGGCGGCAAAGACAAGGGCAGCGATTACTCGCCTCTCGCACCGCTCGTCCGCGAGCGGTGCGAACACGTGATTTTGATCGGAGCGGCGGCGGACAAGATTGCCGCTGCGCTTGAAAATACCAAACCGTTGCATCGCGCCGCGACGATGCAGGAAGCGGTCGAATCAGGTTTGAAGCTTGGCCGAGCGGGCGACACGGTGTTGTTGGCTCCGGCCTGCGCCAGTTTCGATATGTTCGACAATTACGAACATCGCGGCAGAGTTTTCAAGGAAGCGGTAAGAAGTTTGCAGTTATGACCCAAGAGATTCGCAAAAGCTTGAGTGAGACCTTTGAAGGACTTCGCTGGGATTTATGGCTTGGAGCGACGACCATTGGATTGGTGATTTTCGGCGTGGTGATGGTTTACAGCGCGTCTGCGGCGACGAAAAGCCCCGGCAGATTTCTGTTCGGTCAAATCGTCTGGGCGGTGATGGGTTTGATCGCGATGGCGATGTTGCAGCGAATTGATTACCACCGTTACGCGCAACCCGGCTTCGTTTATGGCTTCATAGCCTTGTGCGTCTTGTTGCTGCTGGTTGTTTTTCTGTTTCCGAAAGTGAATGGCGCGCATCGTTGGATTGTCTTTCGTCCGCTCGGCGTTTCGGCTCAACCGTCGGAGTTGGCGAAGATTGCGTTTGTGATCTTCCTAGGCTGGTTTTTATCGGAGCGCGAAAAGCACAAAGAGTTGGATAACTTTTGGGCGACGATGGCTCCCGCGCTGGTTGTCATTGGCGTGTTGGCGGCTTTGATTTTGAAAGAACCCGATCTGGGCACGACTTTGATGCTGGGCGTGATTTTCGCGGCGATGGTTTTTGCAGCGGGCGTGCCGATGAAACATCTTTACAGGCTTGCGCCGATTGCGCTGGCCGCCGGAGTTTTGTTGGTATTGAAAGTCTCTTGGCGATGGGATCGCGTCAAAGCTTTCCTTGATCCTGAAAGCGATCCGTTGGGCAGAGGCTATCAGCCTTTGCAATCGCTGATTGCTGTCGGTTCCGGAGGAACGCACGGTCTGGGCTTCGGGCTGAGCAAACAGAAATTGTCCTTTCTGCCCGCGCCTCAATCGGATTACATCTTTGCCGTGATTTCCGAAGAGTTGGGATTGGCGGGCGCGGCAAGTTTGGTTCTGGTCTTTGGCTTTTTTCTCTGGCGCGGTTTGCGCGCCGGAAATCATGCGCCGGATAGATTGGGACAATTGCTGGCCGTCGGCATCACGACAGTCATCGTCGCGCAGGCTTTTTTCAACATCAGCGTCGCGCTGAATCTGGTTCCGGCCAAAGGCATCACGCTTCCGTTTGTCAGCGCCGGTGGAACTTCGTTGTTTGTCACTTTGGCGGCGGTTGGAATCCTGTTGAATGTTTCGTCGCAGGGAAAAACGAAAGCGGATTGAGGACTGAGTACTGCGGTTTGAGGATTGTTAAGCACGGTTGAAGGTGAATCGTATGGGCCATAGCGAAGGAACAAATGACATTGCAGAAAGCGAATCCGCAATCCGCAATCCTCAATTGGCGATTTCAGTCATCATTGCCGGAGGCGGAACCGGCGGCCACATTTTTCCTGGAATCGCCATTGCTCAGGAATTCAGGCGGCGCAATCCGCAGACGAAGATTTTGTTCGTCGGAACTGCGCGAGGTTTGGAAACAAGAGTCGTGCCGCGCGAGGGCTTCGATCTGGAAATGATAGAAGTTGCCGCGCTCAAACGCGTGGGCGTCCTGAAGCGAATCAAGTCGCTGTTGATGTTGCCCAAAAGTTTTCTTGCGGTTCGTTCTTTGATTCAACAGGTCAAACCGGATGTCGTGATCGGAGTCGGCGGTTATGTGTCCGGCCCGGTTGTGTTGATTGCTTCGTTGATGGGAATTCCGAGCATGGTCGCTGAACAGAACGCTCTGCCTGGATTCACCAATCGCGTGCTGGCGCGTTTTGTTGACGCTGCCGCTTTGACCTTCGACGAAGCGAGGAAGTACTTCGGCGACAAAGCTGAGATGACGGGCAATCCCGTGCGTTCGGAATTTTTCGATGTTCAGCCGAAAGAACCCGGCGAGGTGATTCACCTCTTCATCACAGGCGGCAGCCAGGGAGCGCGCGCCATCAATCTGGCGGTGATTGACGCGCTGCCATTATTGATCGAAGAGAAAGAGACGCTTTCGATCACGCATCAAACCGGCGAGCACGATTATGACAAGGTGCGCGCGGCTTATCTGGAAATCGGTTGGAAGGCGGACGTGAAGCCGTTTATCGAAGACATGATCGGCGAATTGGCGAAAGCAGACCTGGTCATCAGTCGCGCTGGCGCAACGACCGTGGCCGAATTGGCGGCGGCTGGCAAACCGGCTTTGATGATTCCGTTTCCGTTTGCCGCAGACGATCATCAACGCAAAAACGCCGAAGCCGTCGAGCGCGCCGGAGCCGGCAGAATGATTTTGCAGGCGGAATTGACGCCCGAACGATTGACGCAGGAACTGTTGTGGCTGGCGCGCGATCCGCAGCAATTGGCGAGAATGGCCGCGGCCAGCAAAGAGCTGGGCCATCCGGACGCGGCGGCTAAAGTGGTTGATCTGGCGGAAGCGATCATTGAGAAGTCGAAAGTCAAAAGTTAAAAGGCAAAAGTCAAAAATCAGAAGCCGTTGTTTCGACTCCGTTCTGGTTTGAGGCGCAATCAGGATTTCCATATTTGCCTTTTGATATTTGCCTTTTGCCTTTTGATTTTATGTTCAAAAAGTATCAGCACATTCACTTCGTAGGCATTGGCGGCATTGGAATGAGCGGCATAGCCGAAGTATTGCTGAATCTTGGTTATCGCGTGTCGGGTTCGGACGCCCGGCGGTCGTCAATCACTGATCGTTTGGAATCGCTCGGAGCCAGCGTTTTTGAAGGCCACAACGCGGCCAATGTCGAAGGCGCTCAGGTCGTTGTCACTTCGACCGCGGTGCGAGCGGACAATCCCGAAGTTGTCGAAGCCGTGCGCAAACAGGTTCCGGTCATACCGCGCGCTGAGATGCTGGCCGAATTGATGCGATTGAAATACGGAATCGCCATCGCCGGATCGCACGGAAAAACGACTACGACTTCGATGGTGGCGACGGCGCTGGATCGCGCAGGTGTTGATCCGACGATTGTCGTCGGCGGACGCGTCAACACGTTGGGCAGCAACGCCAAGCTCGGACGAGGCGATTTCATGGTGGTCGAAGCCGACGAAAGCGACAAAAGCTTTTTGAAGTTGTCGCCGACCATCGCCGTCGTCACCAACATTGATCTGGAGCATCTGGATTTTTATTCGGGCATTGAAGAGATTCGCGCCTGTTTCGTCGAATTCGTCAACAAGGTTCCGTTTTACGGTTCGGTGATCATTTGTCTGGACGATGCGAATATTCAGATGATCATTCCGCAAATCACGCGCCGAGTAATCACTTACGGCCTGCGCGCTCATGCCGAAATCGCGGCCAGCGACGTCAAAGTTCTGCGCGAAAACTTCGGTTCGGAATTCACAGTCCGTCGCAAAGGCGAAGAGCTTGGCCGCATCAAGCTGAACGTTCCCGGCGAACACAATGTTTGCAACGCGCTGGCGGCTGTCGCCGTCGCGCTGGATTTGGAAGTTGATTTCGCGAAGATCGCCGAAGGGCTGGAAGCCTTCACAGGCGCAGGTCGCCGATTTGAAATCAAAGGATTGATTCCCGACGGCGGCAAGGGAATTATGGTGGTGGACGATTACGGCCATCATCCGACGGAAATTCGCGCCACGCTGTCGGCGGCGAAAACCAGCGGCAGACGATTGGTTGTTTTGTTTCAACCTCATCGTTATTCGCGAACGGCGGCATTGCACGAAGAATTCGCGCGGTCGTTTTACGACGCTGAAGTCGTTCTGCTGAGCGACATTTACGCCGCCAGCGAAGACCCGATTCCCGGCGTGACCGCGCAGGCATTGGCCGAAGAGATGGAGAAGTTCGGCCATCGCAATGTTCGATACATTGGCAGCGTCGAAAACGGCACTCAGGCTTTGCTGGATGTCGCGCAACCCGGCGACCTGGTGATGACACTGGGCGCGGGCAGCGTCTGGCGCGCAGGCGAAGAGTTTCTGGCCGCAAGATCGAAACAGTGAATCAGAAGAACAAAGATCGAGGTATGTGGCAACGCTTGTTGCCGGATGAAACAGACTTAAATCTGTTTCACAATCATTGGCTCTGATTTGAGAATTATTTATGGCAGGCAGACGCGATCAATCAGAAACGCCGATTGTCACCGGCAGCGAATTGGCCGAACGGCACGGCTCTGCCCGCCGCACAAGCAAAACGCGCAGACCCAGGGACAGCAGCGTGGCTCCGCCGATCAGAGCGAACCAGCCTCGCCGTGGAAGACGCGGACAGCAGCAGGACTTGCCTTTTTACGGCGGCGCCGGCGGAAACGTCGTGACGGTGAGGAAAAGGACGCTGGGCAGAATCATCCCGGACGGTTTCGGACCGCGATTGGCTCGCGTCGTCGCAGCGCTGGTTTTCATCGGATTGCTGTTCGGCGGTTTGATTTTCGGATTGTACCTGTTCGGAGGATCGCGATTCTTCGCGCTACGCGATGTCGAAATCGAGGGAAACAGTCGCCTCAGCGACCAGGAGATAAAGCGGATGATCGAATCCGCCACGATGGACGGCGTCTGGCGAGTGCGGCTGAAAGACATTCGCGAGGAATTGAGAAAACACGATCTGGTCGAAGACGCCGAAATCACTCGCGTTCTGCCGGACAAAATTCACGTCATACTGAAAGAGCGCGAGCCTTACACCCTGGCGCGTCGCGGCGACAAACTGGTTTGCGTTGATCGAAACGGCATGATGTTCGGCACAGCCGCTTTGCTGAAAGGAACGGCCATTCCGCCGCTGGTCAGCGGATTGGTTGAAAGCGGCGAAAACATCATCGAGGAAAATCGCAAACGAATGCTGATGTATCAGCAACTGCTCAGGGAACTGGACAATGCCGAACCGCAGCTCTCGCCGCGAATTGACGAAGTGATATTCGATGATGAGATGAACATCCGTTTGATCCTGAAAGATTCGCGAGTGGCGGTGATGGTCGGTCAGGAAGATTTTCGCACGCGGTTGAATTCCGCGCTCGACGTGCTGGATGCAGTCCGCCGCAAAGACGCCGAAGCTTTGCAGGTTCTCAAAATCGAGGACGCGCAAAGATTGCTCAGCGGCAGCCGCATCGCTTATTTGAACGCCACAATCCCGAAACGCGTGATTGTGGGATTGGCAGAGTAGTCATTTTCGAAGTTCGTAGTTGGTTGTCACCGGTCGGTCTGGTGGCGGCTGAAAGAGGGGCTTTATGGCAAAACAGAACTCACCCATCGTCGGATTGGACATCGGCACAAACAGTGTGCGGGTGGTTATCGCTGAAGTGATTGACGGCGATCTGGAAATCGTCGGCGTAGGCGAAGCCGAATCTCGCGGCCTGCGCAAAGGCGTCATCAGCAAACCCGATCTGACAATTGATTCGATCAAACGCGCGGTCGAATCAGCCGAACGCATGTCCGGTTTGCAGGTTCACGAAGTTTACGTGGGGCTGGCCGGTTCGCACGTCAAAGGCGAAAACAGTCACGGGATGATTGCCATCCCTGGCCGACATCGCGAAATTTCGCGCGATGATATTCGCCGCGTGATTGACACGGCTTGCGCCATTTCCATTCCATCCGGTCGCGAAGTTTCGGACGTATTGCCGCAGGAATACACGGTTGACGACCAGGACGGCATTGACGATCCGTTGGGAATGCTGGGCACGCGATTGTCGGTTTCGGTTCACATTGTCACCAGTCCCGTGGCGGCAAAACAGAATGTCATCACCAGCGTCACTCGCTCAGGTTACAGCGTTTCGGATGTTTATCTGTCGCATCTGGCCGCAGCCGAAGCGATTCTGACCGACGAAGATCGCGAATACGGTTCGGCTGTCGTCAACATCGGCGGCGAAACGACGAGCGTGGCTATTTATCAACGCGGCGCGGTCTGGCATACGGCTGTGTTGCCAATCGGCGGCAGCCATTTCACCAACGACATCGCCGTCGGTTTGCGCACGCCTATACCTGAAGCCGAAAGAATCAAGCGCGAAGAAGGATGCGCCTATCGCCTGTTGCTGACACCGGAAGAAGCAGCCGATCTGATCGAAGTGCCGAGCGTTGGCGGACGCGCTCCGCGCGCAATCTCGCGACAGATACTTTCAGACATTCTGGAACCGCGCGCCGAAGAAGTGCTTTCACACGTCCAAGAAGAAATCAGGCAGGCTGGTTTCGACCGACAACTTTCCAGCGGCATTGTTCTGACCGGCGGCGGCGCATTGCTCAACGGAATGGTTGAAGTTGCCGAACAGGTTTTCAACGCCCCGGTCAGAATCGGCGCGATGGGAGATTTCAACGGATTGGTCAGCGACGCCATGCAACCCGCTTATTCGGCGGCGATTGGTTTGGCCTTGTACGGATTGCGCTGCGAACTCGGCATTGTCGGCAGCAGCCGCAATCAGGGGCGTCGCGCTTCTTCACCGGCAATCGTGGATCGCGTCAAATCCTTCTTTGCCATCAAACGATAGGCCGGTAATCGCCGGATGATTTTTTTGAATTGTCGGCGACTGTGCGGAAAGTGTCACGGGCGGAAAAGATTTCTTTGACTGATCTTTCATCGGGACTGATTCGCTGTTGGCATTTCAATATATCGTGGTAAAATCACCCTTCAGCTACTATATACTGTGAGGTGTTACGCCAAACAATCAAAGCCCGAATTCGATTGCGACCGGCGCTTGCGAGTTTTAACCCCCATTTTGTCCGGTCAGTTTTGTCGGGAAAGCTGCGGAATAATAACTGTTATCTGCGCAAGTCTGGCGCGTCAATTATTTGAATTCATACCCGCTGATTCTTAATTCCGAAATGAAGTACATCGGATTCTCAGCCGGGCATTCCGGATCGCAAGCGTGTGCGTAGCTGAAAGATTCGTTGCTTAACCCAGAAAAGTCCCCGTGAGTTTATGGAATTATCCAGGAGGCGCAGGATGTCTTCAGAAGATCGTATGGAATTGAATTACACATTCGACGATGAGCCGCCGAGTTACGGCGCAAGAATCAAGGTTATAGGAATTGGCGGCGGCGGCGGAAATGCCGTCAATCACATGATTGACGCGCAAATTGAAGGCGTGGAATTTCTGGTGGCCAATACCGACTTGCAGGCGCTGAAACGTTCGCACGCTTCGGTCAAATTACAGATCGGAGCGAAGCTGACCAAAGGTTTGGGAGCGGGAGCCAACCCCGAAATCGGGCGCGACGCCGCGTTGGAAGACACAGAAAAAATCATCGAAGCGTTGGAAGGCGCCGATATGGTTTTTGTGACGGTCGGTTTGGGCGGCGGCACAGGAACCGGCGCGGCTCCGATCATCGCATCGCTGGCGGCGGAACTCGACGCGTTGACTGTTGCGGTCGTCACAAAGCCTTTTCCATTTGAAGGCCGTCATCGCTCCCGACAGGCCGATGCCGGACTTGAAGAATTGCGCTCGGTGGTTGACACCCTGATCACGATTCCGAACGCGCGTCTGTTACAGGCCGTTGATCGAAACATGGCGCTCGGCGACGCTTTCAAAATGGCCGACGATGTTTTGCGCCAGGCGGTGCAGGGCATTTCCGATCTGATCACCACTCCGGGTTTCATCAACGTGGATTTCGCGGACGTTCGCGCGATTATGAAAGGAATGGGAATCGCCCTGATGGGAACCGGAACCGGCGCGGGCGAAAACCGCGCGATGGACGCCACTCAACGCGCAATCTCCAGCCCGCTGCTTGAAGAAGCTTCGATCAACGGCGCTCGCGGAGTTCTGGTCAACATCACCGGCGGAGCCGATCTGACTTTGCGCGAGGTTGATGAAGCGATGAACGTCATTCACGATTCGGCTGATCCCGACGCCAACATCATCTTCGGCACTGTTCAGGATGAACGGCTGCAGAACGAAATGAAGATCACGGTCATCGCCACCGGCTTTGAACACCACAAGGTGGAGAAGGTTCAACCACTGCGCCCGACGGCGGTTCCCGGCGGCGCGGCCACGAATAACAATCAGCCGATGCGCGCTCCTTCTCCGACAACTCCAATGCGCGAAGAAGATTTTGATGTTCCCACCTTTATTCGCCGCAAGGCGGATTGAGACAATCAAGTTGTTATTGACTAAAGCGAAAGGCAGCCTGATTTCGGGCTGCCTTTCGCTTTATAGCGCGGGTTCGAATCAGTCAGGTAACAGACCTGTCTTGACACCAAATCAATTCAGGCGGGAGAATCCATCATTCTTTGAGTCGGCATTTTTACTATCTTCAAAACTCACCATAACTTTTTGGAGCAGGATATGGGAGCGTCTTCTTCGCTCAGCATTACGCAGCTTTTAGTGAATTGGCGCAGCGGCGATAAATCAGCGCTGGATCAATTGCTGCCGCTGATTTACCAGGAACTGCGCCGACTTGCCGAAAGTTATCTGCGACGCGAACGATCCGATCACACCTTGCAACCGACTGCGCTGATACACGAAGCATACCTGCGGCTGATTGACCGCGACCATCCCGAATGGGAAAGCCGCACGCATTTTTATGGCGTGACGTCCAGATTGATGCGACAGGTTTTGATCGAACACGCGCGCAGGCACAGCGCGGTCAAACGGGGCGGTCAGGATCGGAAAGTCACTCTGGAGGAAGCGGTGATTTTTTCGCCCGGACGGACGGCGGAAATGTTGGCGCTGGACGAAGCGCTCAATCGTTTGTCCGATTTTGATGATCGCAAAGTTCGCGTGATAGAGCTTCGTTACTTTGGCGGTTTGGGCGTCGAGGAAATCGCCAAAGCTCTGGATATTTCCGTGGCCACGGTTCGGCGCGAAATGCGATTGGCCGAAGCATGGCTTCGCCGGGAATTGGAATCATAGCAAATCTATTCATCGTCTGATGATTTCCTGCCAATATGACACCTGAACGATGGCGACAAATCGAAACGCTTTTCAATGCTGCTGCCGATCGCGCAATTGAGGCGCGCTCGGCATATCTGGATCAGGCATGTCGCGGCGATTGGGAATTGCGACAGGAAGTCGAATCACTGCTGGATAAGGAAAATCCCGAAGGAGCTTTTCTGGCGACGCTGATTCTTGACGCCACCGATTCCATATCCGTAACCGACGCCGAAGACTTCATTGGAAAGCGAATCGGCGCTTACAGAGTGACCGATTTGATCGGCGAAGGCGGAATGGGAACTGTTCTGCGAGCCGCGCGTGACGATGATCAATATCAAAAAGAAGTGGCAATCAAATTGGTCAAACCCGGAATGGGGACAGGTTTTGTCCTCAGGCGATTTCGTCATGAACGGCAGATTCTGGCCAATCTGGAACACCCTTACATCGCCCGCTTGCTGGAAGGCGGAACAACCGGGGACGGCCAACCTTATCTGGTCATGGAATTCGTTGAAGGTCTTCCGATCGCTCAATACTGCGAGGAAAAGGCTCTCTCGCTGCCTGATCGCCTGAACCTGTTTCGCGCGGTTTGTTCGGCTGTGCAATATGCTCATCAGAATCTGGTCATTCATCGCGATTTGAAGCCGAGCAACATTCTGGTGATGGACGATGGAACGCCGAAACTTTTGGATTTCGGCATCGCCAAGCTGCTGGAACCTCAGAACGATTCGCCATCGGCGACGCAGACTTTGACGGGGATGCGCATAATGACGCCGGATTACGCCAGCCCGGAGCAGGCGCGCGGCGAACAAGTGACGACTGCGACGGACGTTTATTCGCTTGGCGTAGTGTTTTACGAACTGCTGACCGGGCAGCGGCCTTACCAGTTTGCAAAGCTGACACCGAGTGAAATTGAACGGGTCATCTGTCAAACCCAGCCGCAAAGACCCAGTGACGCAGTCGCGAAAAAGACCTCGGCAAAATGGCGCAGGCAATTGTCCGGCGATCTGGACAACATAGCGCTGATGGCAATGCGTAAGGAACCTGAACGGCGTTATCAATCGGCTGAACAATTCTCCGACGACATTCGCCGTCATCTGTCTGGGCTGCCAGTGCGCGCGCGTCACGACACGGTTGGTTACCGCGCCAGAAAGTTCATCACCAGACACAAACTGGGAGTGGCGGCCACATTGCTTGTGGCTTTCAGTCTGGTGGGCGGGGTTGTGGCAACCAGCTATCAGGCGCGTCGTGCCGAACGGCGTTTCCAGCAAGTTCGCAAACTGGCCAACACCTTCCTGTTCGATGTTCACGACCAGATTCAAAATCTGCCCGGTTCGACCGAAGCGCGGGAAACGGTGGTCGAAACCGCGCTGGAATATCTGAACTCACTGTCGAAGGAAGCCGCAGGCGATCCCGCGCTTGAATGGGAACTGGCCGTCGCTTACCAGAAAGTCGGCGATGTTCAGGGCGATCCCTGGGTGGCCAATCTAGGCCACACCGAAGCCGCGATGGAAAGTTACCGCAAGAGCCTGAACCTGGCAGAAAAACTGGCAGCCAACGATCCCGGCAACGAACTCATGCAACAGACGCTGGCGCAAAATTATTTCAAGCTGGGCATGCTACTTTCTGCGACAGGCAACAAGATCGGCGCGCAGAAGACGCTGCGACAGGGAGTAGGTTTGGCGGAATTGTTGGCCGAACGAACAGGCGGCAGCAAAGACATCGCGCTGGTGGAAAATTACCACATACGCATCGGCGACACTCAATTGGACACAGGCGACGCCGCCGGATCGCTTGTCAGTTACCATCACGTGCTGCAATTGAGTGAGCGCCGCGCAGCCAATTTTCCCAGCGACGACACTCAGATGAGCCTGGCCTTTTCGCACAGTCACGTCGGCGAAGCTCAGGCGGCACTGGGCGACATAACCGCAGCAATTGAAAGCTACAAGCAATCGCTGACCATCCTGGAAGCGATCTCCAAAAAGCAGCCGTCCAACACTGGTTATCGCCGGGGAGTGAGAATCGCGTACATCTGGTTGGGCAAACTTTCCGGTCATCCGCGATCCATAAATCTGGGAAACAGGGCGAAGGCGTTGGAGTATTACCGGAAGGCTCTGGCAATCGCCGAAGAGTTGGCCGCGACTGATCAAAAGAACGTCCGTTTCCGCATTGATCTGGCCATTTCCTATCAGGATGTCGCCGACATGCTTTCAGGCGATGATCCGGCGCAGGCGATTGCGCTTTACCGCCGGACGCTGGCCATCACACGCTCGCTATTGGAAATTGCGCCGAACGAGTTTCGATACCTGCGCCGTCAGGCCGTTTGCTCGATTGGATTGGCCACCGCGCTCGAACGGTTGGGCGACGAACAGGGAGCGCGTCAAAACCTGCTCAGTGCGATGGAGCTTTTGCATCAGTTGTCGGCGCGCGATTCAGCCGATGTCGAAATTCAGGCCGATATTCATTTCGCCCGCCAGGCTCGAGCCAGACTCGTTGCAAGGACAGGAGACGAAACCGGCGCTCAGGAACATCATCGTCAAGCGATTGCCGCAGCCGAGAAAGCCGTCGCGGCAATGCCTGCTCATCTTTACTCGCAATGGCAACTGGCCGATTCATATGCCGGTCTCGGCAATTTCCATTCAACACTTGGCGCTGACGCCCGCCGCCCGACAGCCGAACGATCCGCCAATTGGCGCGAAGCGCACGCGTGGTATCAAAAATCACTGGGGGTTTGGGATCGCTGGAATCAACACGCCGTGTCCACCGTCTTCAACACCTCCCGCCGCGATGAAATTGCCCGAACGATTGCCCAATCCGAAGCGGCATTGAACGCGTTGAAGTAAATCAGAGCAGGCGACATCGGCAAGCGCCGTTGTTTTGAATCGCTTGCTTACATTCGCGCACTGCAATGAACTGCCGCTTCAACCTTGAGCGCGGCGTCTTTCATCGTCGTGGCCAGCAGGTTGTAAGCCTTCAGCCAGCCGTCTTTGGTTTCCGGCGTGAAAGCCGCGCCGAGTCCTGTTTCCAGCGTCCAGATCAGGGCCGCGCCGACAGTGTCGTAATCGGCGTCGCTGACGCCGTAAGCAGCGTGACGTGCGCCCAATGATCGAACGGCTGGCAGCAATTCTTCAGGATGATCAAGCCCCTTGACCGCGACTCCGATCATTTGCATCAGTTTGCGTCCCTGTTCGCGCAGATCGCTTTTGAAGAGTTGTCGCAGCCTCGGATCGAGTTCGAATAAACGTTGATAGAACAATTGCGCTGCCAGTTCAGCCATCGATTTCACACGATCAAAACTTTCCCTGATCAGTTTTATCTCCTCGGATGTCATCATTTTCTCCTTTTGTCAGCCAGGATCATGTTTGGAATGGACGATTATGTGAGTCGGCGATGGTGAAGAAGCCGTCACGAAGGACAGCTTCTTTCGCCAATCACCAATTAGCCGGCAGGCTTACGGCACATCTACCAGATAGCCTGAGACGAAGACCTCGACTGTCACGCCATTCATAGGATAGCCAAGGTCGTTTGGACGGCGCTGCACAAAAACACGGAGTCGTTGCCCGGCATTGACGAAGAATCGAACCATGTTGTTTGCGGTGTAATAGTCAGCGGAGCTACCGCTTCGAGGGAGATCATTGTTAAGTGCAATATCGAATCGGCTGGAAGGACCATACAGAATGCTATCCGCAAAGACGTCGCCCCATTGAAGTTGCAAAAATGTCCTTCGTTGTTGCGCGGGAACAGCAAGCTGGGCGCTGCAAAATTCGACAATCAGCCGCTTGTTGGCGGGGACAGTGTACAGGTTAGCAATCCCTTGAGTTTGTCCCTGAGGGATCGTCATATAGATGCCAAACTGCACCGGCTCGCCGGTCTGAGGCGTTTGCGCGAAGGCTTGCCCAGTATTCAAGGCCAACATTGGCAGCGCCGCGAGCATAGCTATTGCCATCGCCGCGATGATGAAGAGATGCTTGATTGAAGTTGTTATGTTTTGATTGATGGTATTCATGTTTTCGGTCCTTTCTCCTTTTTGGTTTTCGATTTCTGCGACACATTTCGTCGCACTGCCACATGCGTAAAGCAGTGGAGGAATCGCTCACGCTCGAAAAACTTTTTCCTCGACAAACACCACCGCAGCTTTCCGTTCCAATCTCGCCAACCTGATCCGCCGCTCAAAAAAAAATCTCCCGGACGTGAGCGATCCGCATTTCATTTTGCGCATGTGTGGTCGGAGCGGACGAACCCGCTCACTTTGGCAAATGAGGCGAGCGGTCATTTCCAACCGCCGTTTCAACTGAAAACCAAATCAATTGATAGAGAAGGAGAAGCGCAAATTATGAAACGTCAAAAAATAAGTTTGATGGCAGTTGTCAGTTGCATGGCTTTGTTGGCGGCGCTGTCGTTGGCTGGCGCGCAGGCTGATAGCCAGTTGGAGCGTAAATCAAAAGGCAAACAGGTCGAAGGGAAGGGAAAGGTGATCGAAGCCGACGATCTACGCACGCGCGGGGCGAAGATCGTCGAACGCAAATCGCAGAAGGGCAAAAAAGGAGAAGTGATCGAAGCTGACAATCAGGAAAAGCCCAGCGTGATCACGCGGGATTATCGTCCAAAGAAAGGACAACCCGACCGCGTTCCGGCGAAACCGGGACAAGGGCCGGTGATTTCAACCAATTCCTGCCCTGACCCGGCGGCCCGTGAAATTCGATTCGCCATTCTTTCGCGAACGACCGCGCGTAGCGGGCGAGTTCAGATAGAAGGAATCGTCCACAACATTGGCCGCGCCGTTTACGAATCACCTTCTGACGTGCAAAGCAAAGTTCAACTTTGGCAAGTCGGCAGCGGCGCGCCCAGGCTGGTGGCCGAAAAGAATTTCACTTCATTGATTCCCGAACTGGTCAACAATCCGCGTTCATCGCTTGCGCGGGCAGTTCCGGTCGTGCGCGTTCAATTCGAAAGAGATTGGGATTCGCGGTCGCCGAATCTGGGCGAATTTCCGCCGAGCTATCGTCTGGTCGTCGCCTACATCAACAGCCGTCCGGGCAGCGGCAGAGCGCCCAACGACTGCAATCTGCGCAACAACGTGAAAGAACGCAGCGGCGCAGACATCAACACCATGTTCCGCCAGTAAAGTTTGCGAACCATTAACGACAGGTGAGGAGGGCGGCGTTCTGGCTTCGGCTTCAAAGCAATGACAGTCAAATCAAAACGGGTCGAAGCCTGAACTCCGAAAAAGTTTTTTAACCGCATTCAATCAACAAAACTAAACCTTGGAGGAAATGTCATGAAAAACAACCATTCAATGAAAACCGTGAAAGCAGCCGTTTCCGCGTTTGTTGCGACACTGGCTTTGTTTGCCGTAACCGCCGCGATCATAAAACAGGACAATGTTTCGGCTGCCGTTCAGCAGGAAAAAGGAAGACGAGTTGCCCGCAACGAATCGCCCTGGGTACCAACAGAGCACGTTCAACCGGAGCAAATCCGAATAGACAACCAGGCGAGAATCTCCCTGATTGAAGGCCGAAGCGAAACAGCGTTCACTAATCATTGGCTGAACAACCGCGTCGTTCGCTTCGACGTCACGGAAAATGCCAAGCGATTCGTGTTTGACGAAACGCCGTTGTTCCCGGATGGCGCTCCGGCTTACGGCAACGAATTCGTCACCGAAGGTTACATCTACCCTTACGGGACGCTCAGCGCTTCAAACGGAGTCAATCCCGACGGAAGCCCCGAATTTCCCGACAAGGTAATCGGGCGATGGGTCTGTCGCGGTTGGCACACGGGCGAAGGCGCGAAAACCGCGACCGGGCCGTGGGTCGTCACCCATCAAATCTACGACTTCGGCGTCAAACCCGGTCAGCTGTCAATTACCACAGACGGTTTTGAGCTGGTTGATTTGAACGAACCTATCTTGCGCGCCGTGACCGGAGGAACCGGCCCGTATTCGCAAACGCGCGGAGAAGCGACACAGACGATGATCGGCTTCAATCAATTGAGCGGAGTCAATCTTCGGCTTGAAATCAGAATTACGAAGTGAGGCCGGCTTGACAGAGTGGGATGAAACAGGGGGCTGGAATCTCGGCCCCCATTTTTTATGAGGAGGCAAAAGTTTATGAAACGAAGATTTTATTCGATTCTGTTGGCGACGAGCATGGTTCTGGCTTGCTGCATCAAGGCATTCGGACAAGATTGCTCATCAGCAAAAAACGAAGCCGTGATGTTGCCGCCGAACCTGATTGTTTCATCAGATGGCAAAAAAGTGTTGGAGAAAATCTGGAAACGATCTCAGACTTTCAGACAGCAGTGTCTACGAATCGCTCAAACTCAGGAATTGACGGTCGATTTCCGTATAGTCGCCAGAGGGAATGAAAAGTATCTGGCTCTGACAACGGCTCAGCGAGATGCGGATGGCCTGATTCAGGCAGACATAGAGGTTTTCATGGGTGGCAGACTGGTAGAAATGGTCGGTCATGAGTTCGAGCACGTGTTGGAGCAAATAGAAGGGATTGACCTTCGGGCAATGTCGCGGAAATGGAATGACGAAGTGAGAGAGCTAGGCGGCATTTATGAAACGAAACGTGCAATTGAAACCGGTCGCATCGTGTATTCCGAATACAGAAGCTCCGAGACTAACAAAAACCAAAAAAGCAGTTCTGCCTGCTCATTGGCGCGGCTCTGATGGAGAAACATTTTTTGCAGAAAGGGAGTTCTTTGAAGGATGAACAAATTGAAATCTCACGCGAAGCCACAAAGAAAACGAAGCATATGGAGAGGCTGGTTGGCCGTAGTTTAGATGCCTGCCATTCCTCTTTTTCCTCTTGGCGACTTTGCAGCTTCGCGTGAGATTATTGATCCCATCCAGGTTTGATTCGCCTGAATCGCAATTATTTCGATTCGTTGGGTTGCTGTTTGCGGAGAAAATTCTTCAGCCCGAAAAGCGATTCCAGTGTGTCCTGCCAGAATGGCGCGCCTACGCTCAGCAACATCGTCATCACTATCCAGCCGATGATGGTTTCAAAAGTTCCGCGTGAAAATACCTTGCCCGGGTCTTTCAAAACCCGCGCGATCCATTTCGGCCCCTCGAAGCCAAAAGACGTGTACACCCCGACGTTTTCCTGAATCTTTTTCACTTGTTGGTCAACTACCTCATTGATTGCGGCGTCGGTTTGAGCGTCGCTGGTTTGTCCGGCGGTTCGTTGTTCGTTCAGCTTTTGAGAAATCTGCTGACCCGCATTGACCAGTTGAGCGCGCATCTGTTCGTTGGAGGAAACCTGCCGGTAGATGGCGAAGATGTTGGCGTTGAGCAACAGTACCGTGATGAAGCTGATCACCAAAGCGAAAGTTTTCATGCTGCGGTTATAGCGTTCTTCAAAACCCTGCATGATGGTTGAATACCATTCGTCCACTTTGGCTGTCAGTTGGCCGACGCGAGCAGGCAAGGCCGCGATGGATTGCAAATCATTCTTGATTGGATCAAAGGCGTCTTTCAATTTGCCCAGGGCATCGGCTGCCGATTGTTGCGCGTCGCTTTCCAGGCGCTGGATGGTTTGTTGAATGGAACTGGGCAAAGCCTCCAACAGCTTGTCCGCGTTGCCGAATTCCTTTTTGCCGAATTCGGCCAGATCGGACAAGGTCATTTCGTCCAAATCCGATTGGGAAAGTTTTGCGGCTCCGCCGAGCATCTGAACAAGCGGGTCGTAGTATTTGGCGAGCGGAGTTTTTTCGATCAGCGATTGATACTTGTCGTTGAAATCGGCCAGCGCCTGATTGGCCGCGGCGATTTTATCCGCGGCGCTTTTCAGTTTATCCGCGTCATCGCCTGAAAGCCGGTCGAGCAATTTCCCCGCGCTCATGTTTCCGATAAATTTCAGCAGATCGTCTTTTGAAAGTCCGTCGAGCGAAACTTTGCCGGCTGGCGTGATGCGTCCGGATTTCAGAACTTCCTTGCTGACCGCATCAAACAGCATCTTGACCTGTGAATCGCCCGCCGAATGCTGGGTCAGGTTTTTAGGCATCAATGAGCGCAAACCGGGCAAAGACGCAATCGCGCGCAGCATGGGCATTCTGTCACCCAATGTTTTCGTGATTTTGGTCGCATCCTTATCCAACGCAAAATAGAAAAGGTGGACAAGCGATTGTTCCAGTTGAAGCGATTTGACCCGGAACATCCGTTTGATGGTGTTCTGCACGGATTGAACAATCAGGCTGAGAACCAACAGGACAACGACCACTGCAATCAAATTATCCAGCGCATCAAGGTTGAACATAGTTCCTCCATCGAAAATGAGGCGCGGGTTCTTTACCAGCGCCACAACAATTTCGTCCTTTCAGAGTTTCACAACCGAGTGATCATTCGAAGTTGAGCGTGATACCGGCTCGTAAGGCATGAGCTTTGATCTTGTCCAGCGCTTCCAGCGCCAATGCCAGCGCGCGACGACCATCGGCTCCGGTGACGACCGGAGAAGTTTTGTCACGAACAGCGGAAATGAAAGATTCAATTTCGGCCAGCAAAGGTTCGCGCTTGGTTATCTCCAAACCCTGCGCGACGATTTCCGGCAAAGCTCCGGCGGTTTTCGGCGGAACCAGCTTGAACATCCCGACCTGCTGTTCGGCGTAATCCAGCGAGTAATATTCGTTCGGTTGAAAGACTCGCAGTTTGCGCAATCGTTCGCCCGCCACACGGCTGGCCGTGATGTTGGCGATGCAGCCGTTGGCGAATTCCAAACGCGCATTGGCCAGGTCAATCTTCGAGGTCAGAATCGGAATGCCGACGGCTTCGATTTTGACGACATCGCTTTTGACCAGGCTGGAGATGATGTCCAGTTCGTGAACCATCAAATCCATAACCACGTCAATGTCCAGCGAACGAAGCGTGAAAATTCCCATCCGGTGAGCCTCGAAAAATTTCGGACTGCTCAATTGCGTCTGCAAAGCCTGAAAGGCCGGATTGAATCGTTCGATGTGGCCGACCTGAAGCGTGGCGTTTTTCGCTTCGGCCAGACGGATCATCTCGTCGGCTTCCGGCAAAGTATGCGAGATAGGTTTTTCGACCAGCACGCTGGCGCCCGCTTCCAGAAATGCGCAGGCCGTTTCGTGATGATTGACGGTTGGCGTGGCGACGCTGACGGCCTCGACTTCGCCGATCAGTTCGCGGTAATTGCTGACGAACCTGACGCCATAACGTTCGGCGATGGAGCGGCCATTCGCTTCATTGGTGTCGCAAACGGCGACAAGTTCCGCTTCTTCGATTGAGTGATAAACGCGTGCGTGCTCTTTGCCCAGATGACCCACGCCGACGACTGCTGTTTTGATCTTTTGATTCATAAGCAAGGTATGACAGTTTGGATTTTGAATGTTACTCTGTGCGCTGAAAATCTAACCGCGAAGCTTCAATATTGAAATAGAAACTGTGCAGATCGGCAATCTTCCTCAAACAAATCAAGGCGACAATCTTGAACGATATTATCCGCTGATGCTTCTGGCGTTGTGCTCGGTGGTCTTTTTTTACGGCCTCGGCAATCTGCCGTTCATCGGGCCTGACGAACCGCGTTACGCCGAAGTCGCGCGCGAAATGTACGTCAGCGACGATTGGATCACCACGCGTTTGGGCGGAATCAAATGGTTTGAAAAACCCGCGCTGACTTATTGGCTGTCGGCGATGGGCTTTGGCTTGTTCGGCGAAAACGAATTCGGCGCGCGATTCTTCATCGCCGTCTTCGCCACTCTGGGAGTCTTTCTGATCTTCTGTTTCGGCAAACGAATTCGCTCGGCGCGCTTCGGATATTTGAGCGCCGCCGCCTTGACGACCTGCGGATTGTGGCCGGGCTTCGCTCGCGGAGCGACGTTCGATTTGCCGCTGTCTGTGGCAATGGCTCTGGCGCTGGTCGGCTTTTTCGTCTGGGAACAAAGGGAAGAACCGCAGGGGCGAAATCGTTTCTGGTGGCTGATGTGCTTTGCGTTGGGATTGGCCGTGCTGGCAAAAGGACTGGTCGGTTTGGTTCTGCCTGCGGCGATCATCGGCGTGTATCTGCTGTTGACGCGTAGGCTGATGATCGTCTTCAAACCGAAGCTGTTGTTCGTCGGCTCAATCATCTTTCTGGCGACGGCGGCAACCTGGTATGCGCCGATGATTGCGATAAACGGACGCGAATTCATCAACGAGTTTTTCATCGCGCATCACTTCCAGCGTTACCTGAGCAACAAGTACAAACATCCGCAGCCGTTTTATTTCTTCTTTGTCGTTGCGCTGGCCGGAAGCTTTCCGTGGACTTTTTATCTGGCGTCGAATGCCTGGCAATCGTTGCGAAGCTGGCGCGAAACGATTGAGGATCGCTTGCGGCTTTTTTTGTGGGCGTGGACGCTGGTGACGATTCTCTTCTTTTCGTTTTCAGGTTCAAAGCTGCCGGGATATGTGCTGCCGATCTTTCCGGCTGTGGCTTTGTTGATTGGATTGGAACTGGAAAAATTCTGGCAGACCGGCGATGACAAGCGAATGCGTTGGTTGGCGATTCTGACTGCCTTGTTGATTTTGATTACGGGCGTCGCCGCAATCTTCGTCAGCCAGCGCGAACTTGGCGCGACGCCCGGCGATGCATGGGTGTCAGGGATTGCGACAATCGGCGTTGCGGTTGTTTATCTGTCACTGTTGTTTTGGAAAGGCGGAAGATTGGCGACGCTGGTTTTGCCGTTCATTTTGGTAGCCATCATCGTGGCGGCGACGCACTGGATCTTTCCCGCTCTTGGCAATCGCGAATCGTTTCGCGAACTGGCGCAGACGGCGCGGCGAATGGCGATGACCGACGAGCGGTTGATTTTCTTCGTCAACGAAGATCACGGGATAAATTTTTACGCTACGGATTTGCCGTTGCGCGATACCAGATCGGAACTGGTGACGACGAATTCGCCGGAAAACATCGCGCTGATGATTGCCGCCAGCAAGACCAAAAGCATGCTGGTGATTTCTCGCAAACGATGGAGCGACGGCGTGACTGAATCGGACAAGCTGGTGGCGGAAAAACTTGGCGAGCATAATTTCAACGCGCGCTGTTCGCCGGAATGCGATTGGGTGCTGTTGCGCGCCAGACGAAAGCAATAAACCTGCCCACGAAGTCACACGAAGAATCACGAAGCGGAAAGCATTGCTTCGCATTTCTTCGTGTTTTTTCGTGGACGAAAGAGAGGAATGTTTTGACGGAACGAGAAGATCATTTGATTCAGGGAACGATTGCAGATTCGACGATCCGCGTGATTGCGGCGGTAACGACCAATCTGGTTGACGAAGCCTGCCGACGTCACGGCGCTTCGCCGACGGCTTCGGCTGCGCTGGGCAGGGCATTGACCGGAGCCTTGCTGCTTGGTCGCAGTTACAAAGACCTCGAATACATCACGCTGCGGTTCGATTGCAAAGGCGAGCTTGGCGGCATCACCGCCGAAGCCAGCGCTCACGGCGCTGTGCGCGGTTACGTCAAAAATCCGTTGGCCGACGCTCCGCCGAAAGCGCCGGGAAAACTGGATGTCAGCCGCATTGTCGGCGATGGAATGCTTTACGTCATTCGCGAAGCCGGTTACGAAATCGGTTTGATGAAAGAGCCGTATTACGGTTCTGTGCCGATTGTGTCTGGCGAAATTGCCGCGGACATTACTCATTACCTGGCGCAATCCGAACAGATCAACTCTGCGGTTTCGCTTGGAGTGTTTGTCGAATCGGAACAGGGCAGAGTGGCGGCTGCGGGCGGTTATCTGGTTCAGGTCATGCCGGGCGCACAAGCTGAAAGTATTGCCGCGATTGAAAAAGCCGTGACTGCCGCTCCGCACGTCACTGAATTGATTCGCGGCGGAGCCAACGCCGAAGAAATGATGGCTGGCGTTTTCGGCGATTTGTCGCTGACGGTGATGGAAACTCACGCGGTTGAATTCCGCTGCAAATGTTCATACGAACGCGCGATCAACATAGTCACAATGCTTGGCGAAGCGGAAGTCCGCGACATGATTGAAAAAGATAAAGGCGCTGAGCTGACCTGTCATTTTTGCGGCGAAGTTTATTTTCTGGATGAAGCCGCGCTGGCCGATATTCTGAATCCGCCGCAAGCAGTGTTGATGTGAACGGGGTTGCTGGCAATCGCTAGTCGGTTGTGTTTGCGCGCGGACGCGTTGGTTGAACAAACCGGCACGGCGTGTATAATGCCGCTTCCGTATC